>CAJOJG010000129.1 GCA_905234655.1 uncultured Bacteroidales bacterium | reverse complement strand
CGCCAAATGAAGCGCGACCGCATCGATTTGGAAGACGCGCAGTTGGAACTCAAAGAAATCCGGGAAGAATTAACCGAGTCAAAGAACCAGCTGGCGGAAAGAGAAAATCAGTTGGCAGAATCTATAAAATTGCTGTCGTCTGTCGGTATTTTGCCCGAACAAATAGCCGAGAAATTAAATGCGTCTGATGTCTTGTCAGGCGTACTCGACCAGTAGATCCCGTAGTTACCGCTGCCTTTGTATTCGGTGTCGGCGCACTCGCCCGCAGCCGGAAGAAAAACTGAACCATAATCGGTAGAATACAACAGACCGGCTACACTGTACCCACTTGCTTCTGCGGATTTGTATGTGCCTGATGTAAGCGTGTTTAACTCTTCTTTGGTAGGCATACGGTAGGTTGAACCCAATGCAGCGTTTGCCACATCTGAAAATTCTGTTATCGAATAGTTTTCGGAATTGAAATTATGGCCTGAACTTCCGTATCCTTGCGTATCGCCCCAAGCATAATAATTGCCATAGTCACCGGGATTGGTTGCGCCGAGGTTGCGCGTCATCCAGAGGATGCCGCTTGGCAAGCCGAGGTCAACTACGTCGGTGCGGTTGGCGTTGTAGATTTTGCTTGCGGCGGTTTCCAAACCCGATGCGCTGACAAGGTTGCCCTTTACTGTCGTGCCGCCAGCCACGGCAATCCAAATCTCACGATTGGCACTGAACGACGAAAAGGTTTCTGTAGTTCCGCCAATTTCCAAATCAAACTTCGTCTGCGTTGGCGCAAGCGAGAAGTGGAAGTAGGCGTTTTGGTCGTAGAACGAGATTAGGGCGGTCGTGTTGGATTGGAACGTTGCCTTGTACTCGTGGTTGCAGGTTTGCATCAGGTTGAGAAGGCTTTCTGTGCTTGTCTCGACACCTGTCAATGCAGTGCCAAATGTTCCGGTGAGCGCAATGCCGTTTGCGAAGGCTGTCTCTTTGCCGGATTCGACGCTGATTTCACCATCGAAAACGAGATTGCCGTCGACTTTTTTGAGGGTCAACTCGCTATCTTTGATGCCCTCGCCTTTGACGGTCATTTTGAGGTTGTCCACTTCGGAATCTTCAAACGACGTGTTATCGACGTTCCGTCACCCGAATACGAGATTTTGGACAGTTTTGTGCCGCTGTCAACCTTCACCGAAAACGGAATTTTGACGTATTCGGGCTGTGCGACCACTTCCACGGTCGTGGGTTCAGCGGCACTTGGCTCGCTGACAGCGGCCGTGGTGCTGTCGTCGTCCTTGCTGCACGATGTGGCGAGCAAGATGACTGCCACAATGGGCAGGAATTTCAAGAATGTTTTCTTCATTGCCTTGTCCTCCTTCTGTTAGATGTCTTCACTGTCGTAACCGCCGAATTGCGGAGAATACTGGCCTGGCACTGCGCTCGCCGCCAACAGCGGTGCCTGCACCTCAATCGGAATCACTTCGATTTCCGGCTTGACGTATTTCTTTTTTTCGGTTGTCGCTACGCCATACAACATTGTCAAATTGTTCTGCCATTTTGTTTGGTATTTTTAAATGTTGATGATTGTTGAACACGAAAAATCCCTTGCGGAAGGCTTTATAAGCCCGCAACAAGGGACGATGTATGATGCCGACGGCGAAACTACGCCGTGATTTTTCAAGGTGTTTAAGGGTGCATTATTTATTTATGCTATGCGATGCGATGCGATGCGATGCGATGCGATGCGATGCGATGCGCAAAATTCGTGCCATTTTATTCGATTATTGTGTTAATCTTCAATGTTTTACGATGCAATATAGGAATTATTTTTGCCATGGCAAAATTTTTTGTGTTAAATTTTTGTGATTTCGTCGGGGGTGAGGTTGGTAAGTTTTACGATGGTCTCGATAGGCAAGCCCATTGACTTGGCGTTGCGGGCAGTTTCAATGGCTTGTTGCTTTACGCCTTCCGCACGACCTTCCGCCAAACTGATTTCCCTCACAGTCTTGTCGCGGTCGTTGCGAAGGAACTCCATGCCCCAAAAGCCGTCGTAATAGCCGCGCTCCTCTTCCGTGAGGTTAAGGCAAAGATCCAACGCCTCTTTGACTTCGGCGTTTTCAAGCATGGAGTCGCTGATGTTTTCCTCGCCGGTCTTGGCGTTGATTGACGTGAGGAACTCC
>CAJOJG010000128.1 GCA_905234655.1 uncultured Bacteroidales bacterium | reverse complement strand
AGATATATTGGTTGCCTTTGTCGATAAACTTGTTCAATTCGTTGATTAACATTGTTTTATCAACGTAAATATCGGCTGACAAAATCTTAGTGAATCCGACGTTGCTCGGATTGAGGTATATTCCCATAGTTGAAGCGGTATTAATTTTCCGACAAAGATAATGAAAAATTGTTGAAAAAAAGTTTTTTGATGTCGGAAATTCGTTTTATATTTGCTGTGTCCAATTCCGACGAACGGTTGAGGACAGACTTATAAAATAAGAGGCGTTACTTTACGCTTTGTTTTGACTTGTTGGAATCTTGCATTTTGCGCCTGTCTGTATGGCTTTGCAGATATTATGTGCAATGAAGAAAATGTCACGAAGTCTGCACTACCACAGCCTACTAACATTTGGATTGCGGGCGGCGGCGGCAAAAACGGCGACTATGAAAGATTAGAGGATATGTGTGCAAGGAAACTCGAATACAACACATCAATTTGGACATGCAACGAACAGACCAAGCGCGGCGACATTATAGTAATGTATGTAACAAGTCCATACAGTTGCATCCATTCGATTTGGCGTGCAAATTCGGTCGGAATCTACAATCCGTTTGATTATTATCAGTCAAGAACTACAATATGCGACGGTATAAAGATTCAACCCATCACGTTAAATGACCTGAAAACTGACAAGTATTTTTCTAACATCTCGGTTGTGAAACAGAATTTGCGTGGCGTCAACGGCAAAAAATTCACCGCAGAGGATTACGAACAACTTTTGCGCTTCATTGAACAAAAAGGCGGAAAAACAGACACCCTTCCGAAACTGTTTGAATGTGAGAAAATGGATTTCGGCAAAATTAAAGTTGAGAAGGATGTTGAAGAAAAGATTTTAATACCAATCTTGAATAGACTTGGTTATGGTGAAAACGATTGGGTTCGACAATTGTCGTTGAAAGCGGGTCGCAAAGAAAAGGCGATTCCTGATTTCGTGTTTTTCGCACATGGCAAAACTCACTTTGAGACCGCGCCGTTTGTTGTTGAAGCGAAGTTGGATATGTCGTCAAGTGCTGAACGTCGCAACGCCTTCAACCAATGTTTTTCGTATGCCAAAATGCTCAACGCTAAACTAATGGGCATTTGTGACAAAGAACGGTTTGTAATCTATACAGTGGAAAACGGCTCTGCATCAATCGACAATCCAGTATTTGAAAGTAATTGGAACTCAACCTATAACGATGAAAAAACAGGCTTGTGTCTCAATAAACTCGTCGGCAAGGAAGTGGTAAAATCTTTACTAAAATAAAGCATGTGCAAAAACGTCTTTTGCTACAGTTTTTCACGTCCCCACTTCCGCCTTCAAATCCTCACTTTTCCACCACCTCAATCTCGCACGTGTGCTTTTTCTTCTCGTCGTAGTTGATTCCGACGAAAAGGATTTTGCCGCAGTAGTAGTCGAAAGCGTGGAAATATTCCTTGCTTTTGATTTGGCTGACGGCGCGGCTGGCGGTTTTGTTGGACTTGAGTTCAATAATCATCGGTGGATACTTGCCGCCAGCGTGCAGCGGGGTGTATATCAAGTCGGCGATACCGTTGCCGGCGGAAGTCTCTTTGACAACGGTGTAATAGTGTCAATAAAAGCCAAATAAACCGCCGAGGCAAGAGCCTGTTCGTTGTTGTAGTTGCGGTGCGAGGCAACGTGTACATGGCTGCGGTTCAACGCCTTGGCGACCTCTGCGCTGTTTTGTTGCAAAGTCTGTTCGAGAAGATTTTCCGAAGCCTTGATTATTTTGTCCGTAACCTTGTAATTCTTGTCGTCTTCCAAGGCGTTGAACCATTCCATGCGCACTTCCTTGTTGGGGATGCGGCAGGTTTTGGTGTTGTAGTCATATGCAAGGTAGCCGAGGTGCGTCAGGTACGTGAACGCGTCGTCCTTGCTGAGGAAATCGGTCATCGTGTTCATGTAGCGCGTAACGTTTCGCCCGCAATCATCTTCACCACGTCGTCCTTCATGCCGTCAAAATTGCTCTGCAAACGGTCGGTAATCACCGAATACGACGAGGTCTTGTTCCAATGACCCTCGAAGCGGCGGTCTCTGATACTTTTGACCACCGATTCGGGGTTATAAACGTCATATTCGTCCAACTTATAGCCTTGGTACCAGTTTTTACACTCGGTGTGGTTGATTTGGTATTTGTCGCACAGAACGGCGACTTCCTCGTCTGTAAACCCCACAAATTCAGAAAGTTCCTTGGAATCAAGAATCGTGTATTCCTCAAAATTGTTGAGTTTGCTCTGCACCTTGTCCCTTACGACGGGCAGGATTCCGGTGATGTAGGCAAGCGAAATCGCGCTGCGCAGAGTGTCGCTCTTGAAAAGCCCGTTGAGGAACATCAGG
>CAJOJG010000127.1:1903-3056 GCA_905234655.1 uncultured Bacteroidales bacterium | reverse complement strand
TGGACAAGTTTTTGGGTGTTAAATTTTGGTTATTTCGTCGGGGGCGAGGCCGGTGAGTTTTGCGATGGTCTCAATGGGCAGTCCCATAGATTTGGCGTTGCGGGCGGTTTCGATGGCCTTTGCACGTTCGCCCTCCGCACGGCCCTCCGCACGACCCTCCGCACGACCTTCAGCACCGATATGTCCGTCAACATATCCCTCGTAACGGCTCGAATCGTCAAGGCTCAATGCCAATCTTACATTTTCCAAATACCGATTGTACATCTTGCGGTCTTCTTCGCTAAGGGCATCAACACGGAGTATGTCTCGCGCCTCTTTCAATCCTTGCGCGGTAAACGCATCGGGAATTTCACCGGTTTTCAGGAATGAAATCCATTCTTGCAACGGTTGGCGGATTTCGTCATCAAACTTATTGACACGCAGAATGTAATACTCGGGGAAGATGCCGTGAACCTCATCAACTCCAAACTTCGACTTTTGTGCGGGCGTAAGTTTGAGTTCGTCCTCGTCGTTGAACATATTTTTGAAAACCGTCGTACCGTGATAGGCGTAGCCTTTGCCTTGTCCTAAACTGAAATACACGATGTTGACAGAATAAACTTTGGGTAACGCCGCGTATGGTTCGCCCTTTTTCATATAGTCGGCAATTATCTTTGATGCTCCAAAAGCCATACGCTGAAAGAAATCCAACTCGTGGTCGTTCTGCACCTCGACGAGGATTTTTTCTTTTTTATCATCCTCAACAAGCAAATCAACTCGGTTGAACTTTTGATCTTCGGTCTCCTGATTGCCTTCACTTTCAAGGACTTGCGTTATCTTTATCTGACGGCCTATCAACACGCTCAAAAAGCCATCCAACACGACGAAATTCCTCTTGTCGCGCAGAAGGCGTTTTATCATCCAGTCAAATCGTATATAGTTTCCCATAGCGTAATTTTTTTGTGTTGGATTTTGTTTGCAAAGATAAATCATCTTTTCGGAAAAAACAAAAAAATTACCGCCAACCTCCTACCCCAAAAATAGGAAATTGACGGTAATTAATGAAAAAATTGACGGTAATTTTCGTTAACAACCAAAAACTACCTTACAGCAAACTCAAACTCCTGCAAATCCTTATCCAACGAGGATGAGCCGTAGAGGATTTTGTAGCGGC
>CAJOJG010000127.1:0-1805 GCA_905234655.1 uncultured Bacteroidales bacterium | reverse complement strand
CTTGGAGCGACTTGATGGGCGCGTCCTTGTAGTCGAGGGCTTTTACATAAACCTGAACTATTTCTTCGCCCGCAACCTTGCCGGTGTTCTTGACGGGAACGCTTACGGTAACTGTGCCGTTCTTGTCCATCGAGGATGCCGAAATTGAGCCTTTGCCGTACTCAAATGTGGTGTATGAAAGTCCGTAACCAAACGGGTACAAGGCTTCGCCACGGAAATATTTGTAAGTACGGTTTTCCATAGAGTAATCAAGGAAGTCGGGCAGGTCGCTGTTTTTGCCGTAGAATGTAACGGGAAGTTTGCCCGAGGGGTTGAAATCGCCGAAGATGACGTCAGCCAAAGCCTTTGCGCCGCCCTGTCCGGGATACCACGCTTGGAGGATGGCGTTGCACTGATCCTTGATGGCGTCAAAGGCAATGCAAGAGCCTGAGCAATTGACATATACCAAAGGCTTGCCCGTCTCGGAGACTGCCTTGATGAGTCGGCGTTGAACGTTGGGGAGTTCGATGTCGGCCTTGTCGCCGCCCTCGCCTTCCAACTGCGCCGAAATGCCGCCGATAACTATCACTGCGTCAACATTCTTGGCAGCGTCCTTGACGTCGGCAAAATCGGCGTATTGACGCTCGCAAATGTCGGCGCGGAGCATTGCAAACGGGCCTGTGCCGCGCTTGTATTCAATCTGAATCTTGATTGGCTTGCCCTTCTCAACATCGAAAGTCTTGTACTCGGGGGCGCGACGGAAGAATCCGCCACGCTGATTGCCCGGCTTGGTGACTTCGTAGGTCATTCCATTGACGGTGAAAACGTAGCCATTGTCGGACATTATCGTATAACTCATCTTGCCGGTGAAAGTGGGGGTGTATTCGCCCGTAATCCTCACTGAAATCTTGTCGGTGGGGATGCCCTCGGCAAATCCGTATGCGCCGAATGTATTGAAGTTCAAGGTGTTGTAATAACCCGTAACCTTGGGCGTGCCGGAGAGGTCGTTGTTGTCAAAAAACTCCACATACACACCTTTATTATTATTGAAATCGCCGAGGTGGTAGGTGGTGTTGTACTCGTCGGTGAGTTCGCAGCCTTTGACGTAGGTGACGTTGGCGTTGGGGACGGCCTTCCTGATGCCTTCGAGGAGCGAGTGCTTGTGGTTGTCGGTGGGAGTGCCGCCGTAATTGCCGTTGAGGAGTTCGGTGTCGTCGGCGTTGGGACCAACCACGAGGATGTTTTTGATGTTTTTCTGTAAGGGGAGCACGCCGCTATTTTTGAGCAATACCATCGATTCGCGGGCCGCCTGCGTTGCAAGTTCGTCAAACTTTTCGCAACTGATGACGTCTTCCTTGATGTTTGCCCACGGAAGCATCTCCGGCGGATCAAACATTCCGAGTTCAAAGCGTCCCTTCAAGGTCTTGCGCAAGTGTCCGTCGAGGTCAGCCTCCGAAATGAGACCTTTTTTCAAGCCTTCGGTGAGGCACATGAAAACCTTGCCACATTCGAGGTCGGTGCCGTTGAGAACAGCGTCCACAGATGCGTCCAATGGGTTTTCGTGGGTCTCATGCTGACCTTTGGTGTAGAAATTGTTGATGGCGTCGCAGTCGGTGAGGACAATGGCGTCATATCCCCATTTGCGGCGCAGGATGTCCTGCAAAAGTCGGTCGCTGCCGCAGCACGGGATGCCCTCATAACGGTTGTAGGCGCACATCACCTCGCGCACGTTGCCTTCCTTGACGAGTTTTTTGAAGGCGGGGAGGTAGGTCTCCCACAGGTCGCGCATCGAAACTCGCGCGTCGTATGTGTGACGGAGCGGTTCG
>CAJOJG010000126.1 GCA_905234655.1 uncultured Bacteroidales bacterium | reverse complement strand
CATTCCGACCTTCAAAAGAACAGAGCTGACGGACAAACTATTTGAAATCAGCGGATTTCGCATAGACACGGAAATAATAATGTTAAAAAGACTTAAATCAATAATCGCGCAAACAAAAAATTGAATATACTACAAAGTCTGAAAAAGCAAAAACGCTGTAAGTGATTGATGTTTACAGCGTTATAGACTTTTTGCATACTATAAAGTGTCAAAGATGGGAAATTTAGGGATTATTTTCGACTTGGCAAAATTTTTTTGTGTTAAATTTTTGAGATTATTATTCTGCCACCTTCCAATCGACGATGTTCTTCTCTTTGCTCGAGAAGTTGACACCGACTTTGAACAACTTCCGTCCGTCCATCTTGAAGCGTCCGGCGTAGTCCTTCACGTCGATTTGGTCGAGGGCTGTCTGCGCATCTTGATCCATCTTGAACTCAAAGAGATACACGAACTTGTCGTTGACAACAATCGTGTCAGCCCTGCCTTTCGACGAGTGGTATTCCGACACGACGAACTGCCCGCAAATCGTGAAAACTAAGAAAATTACATTCTGAAAGTCGCGCTCAACCCACTTGTCGTTGTCGTCGTTGGCATACGGAATGGTGCTGTACAACGCCTGAAAACGTCCAATCAGGCTCTCGATGTCGCCGGAATAGAAGTCAGCCAAAAAATCGCCATAGTTGAAACCCATCACTTCGTTTGGCGCACGATAAAACTCGTCGGCCAAGCCGTTCAAGAAACTGAGTTCAATCTCGTTGTTCGGGAACCCAAGCGTGTAAAGGCGCCTTGACGCGTCGTAACTTTTTATCGTCAAATAGCCGGTGTAATAGAGCAACGGAATGAGGTCGGTGTTGAGGTCGTCGTCCTTGTAGGTCTTCAACCCATCTTTTGGATACGACACGTCGTTGACAAAACGGCGGAAATCGTAATAACCGCTGTGGATGCGTTTCATCAGGATTGTCGGGTTGCCGGTCTCATACCAATAATTTTGGAAGTCAAGGCCGTCAAAAGCCCTCAGAAGGCTCACGGGATTGAAAACCTTCTCGCCCCCCTCGTGGAAAAGGTAACAATCGTACCACCGCTTCAACTCAGCGATGCAGCCGTCGAATGAAAGATTATTCTTCTTGGCGAGTTTTTCGATTTCGGGCGTGAAGTTGGCTGTAAGTTCCTCGTGCGTGATTCCGCATATCGCCGAAAACTTCTCGTTGTCGGTGATGTCGTTGGGTTGGTTTGTACCGCTGAAAATCGACGTCTTGGCAAACTTTGTTACGCCGGTGATGAAAGCAAATTTTATGTACTTGTCGGCGGCTTTGAGGACAGAGAAGAACCCACGGTAGATTTTTTTGCTTTCCGGCAGGTTCTCGCTCGTAATCAGAGGGTTATCGTATTCGTCAACGATGATTACAGTATTAAGGCCAGTCTTTTCGCTGATGACACGCATATCGTATTGGAAACGGATTGCAAGCCGCTTGGCATACGGATTTTCGTCGTCGACATATTCCAAATTTTGGAAAATGGCCTCGTCGAACTTGACATCATTGTCTTTTTCAAACATATACAATACGTATGTGATTTTGTCAATCAGCATCGATGGCTTGGAATAGTCGCCGTCAACGAAATCAAAATATGCAATAGGATATTTGATCCACTCTTTCTCGTATTTGCTGATTTTAAGTCCGGCGAAACATTCTTCGCGTCCCTCGAAATATGCCCGTAATGTGTTGGCGCCAAAACGCCTCGGACGGGCGAGGAAATAGGATTTGGTGCCGGAATGTGCAAGGTAATACACATAGTCGGTCTTATCGACATACAGGCAGCCGGTCTTGCGAAGGTCTTCAAAACTCTGTACGCCGATAGGCAGTTTGCGGGACAAGTCGTCAAGTGAGATAGCCATAATCTGTGCTTTTTAGTTTTGACGCAAAGATAAAAGATGTTTTTGGAAATTGCAAAAAAAAGACTGCCGAAAAAAGTGAGTGTATTTTCGGCAGTCGGTCTTATTCCATTTTGTAGCGGGCGGCGCCGCTAATTGCTGCGGCGCACGGCGCGG
>CAJOJG010000125.1 GCA_905234655.1 uncultured Bacteroidales bacterium | reverse complement strand
CAATTTTCGCACGGTGTTACATTGGCTGTGCAATCGTTGATGTTTCAGTCGAAGATTGCCTTAAATGCCGAATTTTATTACAAATTGATGAAAAATCAAACCGAATACAACGGCACCTTGCTCGACCTTGTTACCTCAGATTACGACATCAACCAAAACCTTATTTCGAGCCGGGGACACAATTACGGATTTTCTTTGATGATTAACAAACGCACTGGCAAGTTAAAAGGCTGGATTGGATACAGTTACGGACGTGCTTGGCGCAAAAGCGAAATTCAAGTGCCTCGCTTTCCTGCCACCCACGAGCGTCCGCACGAATTGAATGTGGTAGCCACATACACTCCGTTCAGCCGGGTTGATTTTGGGGCGACATTTGTATTTGCATCGGGAACGCCTTTCACATCGCCCGACTATTTTTACCTTCTCAACGGCAACCTGATGATGCAGTACGGCAACCACAACGCCAACCGTCTGCGCCCATATTTGAGGCTCGACGCTTCGGCAAACATCCGTCTGCACCAAAACAAAAGATTTTCCGACGGAATCAACATTTCTGTCTATAACCTCAGCGGACGTTCCAACGACATTTTCTATACGTTGAAATATTTCAACAACGAGTTCAAATATTTTCACGTAACATTTTTAGTTAGGTTTCTGCCCAACATCAGTTATTACATAAAATTTTGAAAATATGATGCGCAATATATTGATAATAACCATATTGACATTTCTGACAACTGCCTGCGACAAAGAAATAGAACTTTCGCAAAAAGATGACCAAATCACCGTTGAAGGCTGGATAGACGAAGGCGGACATCCTATCGTGATGCTCTCGCAAGCCGTCCATGTTGACCACACCGCCCGTAGCCTTTCCGACCTCAGCGACTACATCGTAAAATGGGCAAAAGTAACGGTTTCTGATGGCGAGCATAGCGAAATCCTCACAGGAAAATACAACAGTCGGTATTATCCTCCGTATATTTACACGACGGGAAACATGACGGGCAAGGCTGGTAAAACTTATTCGTTAACCGTTGAATATCAAAATCATACATTAACAGCGCATACAACAATTCCGCCACACGTTGACATCGACACAGCATTTGCCGTCCCCTCTACCGACACATCAAGTTTCGGCATAAAAATCCGTTTTAGCGACAATCCCTCCACTCACGATTACTACAAGACATTCAGCAATTGCGATTCCACGTCAAATATGTACCTTTCGACGATAATGCAGACAATCGACGATTCCAACTCAAACGGTACAATCGAAAATACCATCTACCGAGGACGTTTTTTAGACAGCGACTACAAGCCCGGATTCACACGTGGCGAGGTTGTAATGGTAAAACTCTGCCACATCGACAGCGTTTCCTACGCCATTTGGAAAGATTACGAAAACAGCCTTTCATTCTCCCGCAACGCCCTTCTTCGCTACAACACCAACATCACCTCCAACATCATCGGCGGCTTGGGTTATTGGTGCGGCTACGGTTCAAGCGTAATGTTCGTGGAGGTGAGGTAATTCAGGATTAATTGAAAGGACTATCCCTCCGCCGCCTTCCAGTCCACAATATTCTTCTCCGTACTCGAAAAACTAACGCCGACTTTCACAATCTTCCTGTCGTCCATCTTGAAACGACCGGCGTAGTTTTTCGCATCAATCTGATTGAGAGCGGTTTGTGCGTCTTGGTCAATCTTAAATTCAAACAGATAGACATAAGTCTTGTTGATGAGAATTGCGTCGGCGCGACCTTTTGAAAAATGCGGTTCGGCGATGATGTACTCGCCCAAAATACTGAAAACCAAGAAGATGACATTCTGAAAATCACGCTCAATAAGTTTCGCACTCTTGTCATTTGCATACGGCAAAGTGCAGAACAAAGCCTTCAAACGCTCGATTACACTTTCAACATCTCCACGGCGGAAATCGCCCATGAAATCAGCATAGTTGAAGCCGCTCTGATTGTCGGGCAGTTGGTAAAATTCATCGGCAAGCGAGTTGAAAAAACTCATCTCTACCTCG
>CAJOJG010000124.1 GCA_905234655.1 uncultured Bacteroidales bacterium | reverse complement strand
TGGTTATAATCTGCCAAAAGAGATTTGCAAAAAGATTTCCGCAGAGCGCGTGAGGTTTTACGCTTCGGCACAGAACCTCTTGACAATCAAATCGAAAAAGTTTTCAGGTGTTGACCCCGAAAATGCCAACTTCGGCTACCCGATTCCTGTAAACGTAACTTTCGGTATTAATGTATCATTCTAAAATTTGTAATAATATGAAAAACAAAATATTATCCATAGCATTGATACTTGCGGCGGCAGCGGGATTGCCATCTTGCTCCGAGATGCTTGACGAGAACATTCCGCAAGGCACATTAAGCGACGTTCAGGTGCAGACACCCGAAAACGCCGAGGCAATGGCAGTATCGGCATACGCAATTTTCACCACCGCCGAAGACATCAACTCGTCGTTTTCGATGTGGAATTTCGATGTGCGCAGCGACGACGCCTACAAGGGCGGCAACGGCACAAGCGATGGCGACGTGTTTCATCAGTTGGAAATCCAACAAGGCGTGCTCGTTACCAATTGGAACATCAACGATATGTGGGTGCGTCTTTACAACTGCCTTTCGAGGGTTAACGCGGCATTGGCACTTCTCGAAGGTTGCGACGATAGTTTTGCAATGAAGCAGACCCGCATTGCCGAGATGAAATTCCTTCGCAGTTATGCTCATTTCCTTCTCAAAAGACTCTACAAGAACATTCCTTTTGTTGTTGACGAGCATTTGGATTATGACGGCTACAACAATCTTTCCAACACTCAGTATTCCAACGACGAAGGTTGGGCGTTGATAGCCAAGGATTTGGAAGATGCTTTCAACAATCTTCCCGAAGTTCAGGACGACAAAGGCCGCCCGACTAAGGCTTCGGCAGCCAGTTTGCTTGCTAAAGTTTATCTCTACAAGGCTTACCGTCAAGATGATCCACAGAGCAACAAGGTAACGGAAATCAACACCGCCGACCTCGAAAACGTTGTCAAATACACTGACCCGTCGCTTTATGCCGGATATGGTCTCGAAAGCGATTTTCACAACAATTTCCGCCCCGAAGAGCAGTTTGAAAACGGTAAAGAAAGCGTTTGGGCAATTCAGTATTCGCGCAACGACGGTTCTACATACGGCAATCTCAATTGGAGCAACGGCTTGATTCCGCCCAACATTCCCGGCGCAACAGACGGCGGTTGCGATTTTTACAAACCATCTCAAAACCTCGTAAACGCATTCCGCACTGGCGATGACGGTCTGCCGCTCTTGGACAATTTCAACAGCGAAGATTACGACATCGCCAACGACAACGCCGACCCAAGATTGTTTTTGACAGTCGGAATGCCCGGTCTGCCTTATATGTTCAACAAGAATTTTATGATGGACAAGACAAGCATTTGGAGCCGTTCAAACGGTTTGTACGGTTATTATGTAACACTCAAACAGAACGTTGACCCCGCATTGATTGGCGAATACTTGATAAAAGGTTCGTTTTGGGGAACGTCGATGAACAGAATCGTAATCCGCTATGCCGACGTACTTTTGATGCGTGCCGAGGCGTTGGCTCAACTCGGACAATCCGACGATGCAATAGCCATTGTCAATCAAATCCGCAGCCGTGCCGCTTCAAGCACACAACTCACCAATTCGTACAAAAACGCTTACGGTGTCAAGATGTATATCTCCAACTACAAAGGCAGTTACGACAAGGAAACGGCAATCAAAATCGTCAAGATGGAACGCCGCCTTGAACTCGGAATGGAATCGGAGCGTTTCTTCGACCTTGTACGCTACGGCGAGGCAGCCGAGGTTATCAACAAGTATTACGCCGAGGAGGCTGACAATTGCGCTATCTACACTTCGGCACATTTCACCGCCGACAAGGACGAATACTTGCCAATCCCCTTTGAGCAAATCTCCGCTTCCCACGGTCATTACACTCAAAACATCGGAAACTGGTAGAAATTTTTTAACCACGGAACACACAGAAAACACGGAATATTAAACACAAAAATTTATTAAAAACAACAAGTTATTTTTAATAAACAGAAAACACGAAAACACGGAAACAAAAGCACAGAATTTAGGTTCTGTGTTTTCCGAAAAATTTTAAAGTATTTAAAATTTTCTTCAAGTAAAATCTTCCGTGTCATCCGTGCTTTCCGTGGTTAAAAAAAAGAAATTTGTAATTCTTAAATCGTAATTAAAAATGAAAAGATTAATTAAAAACACAATAATTGCGGCACTTGCGGCGGTAACATTAGCCGCTTGTTCCGACAGCGAGGGCGACAGCCTGTCCCTCGACGGCGACTGCAACGTAGAAGCCGTAAAACTCGATGATTTCATCGGTAATTGCGACCCTAAAACCCGCAACATCCTCGTCCGTCTGCCCGAAGTTTACGAAACATCGGCAATGAAAATCACCGACCTGAAACTCTCTGCTAACGCCACCTGCAATTTTTCTGTCGGCGAAACCGTCAATATGGACGCGGCAAAAGTAATTCACGTGGTCAACGGCGATGCGTCATTGGATTGGACGCTCAGCGTATTGCACGACGAGGCAAGGATTTCGCAGTTTGTAATCAACGGTACGTATGCCGGCTCAATCGACGAGGCTACCAAGACAATCACTGTCTATATCCCTGCATCAGAAGGCATTACGTCGCTCACACCAACAATCGCCATCAGCGACAACGCCACCATCAACCCCTCGTCGGGCGTGGCATTGGATTTTTCGCAGCCGGTGGTTTACAATGTTGAAAACAATTCGGCAAAGAGTGCGTACACCGTTAATGTAATCGCCACCGAAAAGCCCAAAGCCTTGTTTGTAGGCTCGGCAGCCAACCTCAACGACCTCGACCCCGAAGCCAAAACCGCTTGTCAGTGGATGCTCTCCAACGTGGAAGGTTCGCTCTACGTATCGTTTGCCGACCTTCAAAACGGCAATGCCGACCTCTCTGAATGTAAGGTGATTTGGTGGCATTATCACGTTGACGGCGGTGTGGACGGTCACGACATCTTCCAAGCCAAAGCCACCGACGCTCTTGCAGCCAAAAACGAAATCCGCTCGTTCTACGAAAATGGCGGCGCATTGTTCTTGACACGTTACGCCACCAACTTGCCGTCATTTATTGGCGTTACCGGCGACGACGAGTGGACAACGCCCAACAACTGTTGGGGTCAGAACGAGGACGCAGCCGAACTTTGCGGTGGACCTTGGGATTTCAAGATTTATAGCGGAATGAACTCTCATCCGCTGTGGCAAAACCTCGTTCAGGGCGACGACCCCAACAGCGTTTACTGCACCGACGCAGGTTATCACATCACCAATTCCACAGCGCAGTATCATATCGGCACAGATTGGGGCGGTTATGACGACTACGACGCTTGGACATCACGCACGGGCGCAACGATACTCGGCGTAGGCGGCGACGGCGCAATTGTGGCTTGGGA
>CAJOJG010000123.1 GCA_905234655.1 uncultured Bacteroidales bacterium | reverse complement strand
TGGAGTTGATGAGGTTCACGGCATCTTCCCTGAGTATTACATTCTGCGTGTCAATAAGTTCGATGACGAAATCCGCCAACCATTGCAAGAATGGATATCGTTCTTGAAGACCGGCGAAATCCCCGACGCTTTTACCGCCCAAGGCTTGAAAGAGGCGCGAGACATTCTCCGTGTTGACGCTCTTAGTGAAGAAGACCGCAAGATGTACGATCGGTATTTGGAAAACGTAAGATTGGCATTGAGCCTTGACGATTCGAGCCGTTACGAGGGGTATGTTGACGGACATATCGCCGGTCGTGCGGAGGGACGTGCGGAAGGCGCAAGGCAACAAGCCCTCGAAATGGCAAAAAAGATGCTTGCCGACGGTATGCCTATTGACATTGTTGCCAAATACACCGGCCTCGCCCCAGACGAAATAACCAAAATTTAACACCCAAAAACTTGTCCAATTCACGGAAAATCCCTACATTTGCCTGTCAATTAACACAAACTTAACTCAAAATATTTGAAAAAATGGCTAAAAATGTGTACACTACACTACACTACACTTAGGTCTTAGAAACTCAAATGTAGTCGGTGGTGTATGCGCCGCCGACCCAACATATACCAATCCCCTGTGGACGTGCCTACAACACGGCGTGTCCGTAGGGGATTTTTGCGTCTATTTGATTGCGGCATAACAAAAACAAATCACAGATAAAACAATGTTAAACAATCAAAACTCTGCAACAAAATGAAAGAGAATTTTGACAACAAGGTCGCAAATGGCGTAGCGACTGAGAAAAAGAAATACGTCAAGCCCGAAATTGAGGTCTTTGACCTCGACAACCAAGCTCCACTCTTGGCGGCAAGCGGTGTCAGCGGAACCCTCGGCGGAACCCTCGGCGAGAACTCAGACGGTGGCAATTGGTAGTAATCAACTTTTAAAAGAATCAATCACAATGAAAAAAAGAACATTTCTAATTTCAATGATAGCAGCCACATTGATGGTTGCATCATGCAGCAAGGACGACGGGGACACAATCGACAATCCCGTCGTAACAGTAGAACAAAGTTCAACCGACGGTGTCAACAATGTTGAACCACAGACGAAATCAAAGCCCAAAGCGGTGCAACAATCTCCAAGGTTGCTACTACAGACGGTTACAAGTTCACCTTTTCAGACGGCGACAAACTCGTTTTGACCGACGGATCAACGACGTATGCAACACTTGATTTAACAAGTGGAACAGGCACTGCAACAGCCACATTTAGTGGCGAGATTTCCACAGCTGCCGACGGCAAATCCATCTATGCCACAATCGAAGGACAATCAGCATTGGCAGGGGTAAAAACCTCGACTACAAGCCTTGCCGACGTAGTGCAAGCAAACTGTTACTTTAAGTCGGAATCATTCATCTACAATGCAAGCAACGAACTCAGCGTAACGCTCAACGACCAAAACGCTTACCTTGTATTCAATGTATCTGAGTACCAGAAAAAAGTCAACATTGGCGATGGCGACAATTGGTATGACGTTTCAAATGGAAAATGTTATGCAGCCGTTCCAGCGGGCGAAGTTACAGGACGATTCTTCGGCACAAAGACAGCCGAAAGTGGCAAAATCTACACTATCACTCGCACCGATGTCGTTGACCTCGGACCGTCATTCTCCATCCTTTGGAAGACCACCAACGAGACAGGTAAAAAAGGAGATTCAGGCACAAAACACAATCAAAACGTAGATGGCTACACCGACGAGTGGTATTATGATTGGAATACTGCATGCAAATTCGGCATTGATACGGAAAGTAAAGATTTTCGCTTGCCCACAAAAGCGGAGTTGGAGGCTCTTGGCTCCGGTGCTTGGAAAACGAAGAATTCAGTGAATGGACGAGAGTTCTCCACCGACTACGGCTCGGTGTTCTTTCCCGCGGCCGGCGGCCGCGGCGGCTTCGGCGCCGGTTCCTACGGCCGCTACTGGTCGGGAGAGTCCGACGACGACGACGTCGCCTGCGTCTTGTGCTTCGACGACGGCGTCGCGCGCGTGCCCGCTCGTCGTCGACCTCGAGTACTCTGTGCGGCTTGTGCGTGGCTTGTAGAATTTACTAATATTCTGTTTTGACAGACCAAGACAAAACAGAGCAAAAAAACAAAACAAAAACAACAAACAAAACCAACCTTGAATTTGGTCGTCCGTTGCGAGGGAGAGCCGCGCCCCCAAGGGCGAGGCGCGACTGAGAAACGGATGACCAATTTCAAGGTTTCATAAAAATACACAACAAACAATGTCAGAATTAAAAGAACTGATAGAGAAAGAACGGCAGCGCGACACCGTGCAGAAAGCGCGTGTGATGTACTTCTACAAGGAAGGCACGTTTATGCGGGCATACGAATGGAGCGCGTGGCTGTGGTGCAAGTACGTCAAGGATTTTTCGCCCACGCACCGCAAGGCAAAGCAAGTGGACGGCACGATAATACACATCGGCTGCCCCGTGTCGAGTTTGACAAAGCACCTGCCCGAAGGCGCGTCCAACGTCTTCAACGAGGACGGCTCGGCGGTAATCACCCTGCCGGAAACATTGATACCCGACAACACCGACCTCGCGGCGATGGCATCGGAAGCGGAGCAGTGGAAACAGTCGTTCCCCATCGCAGAGCCTGCCAAAAAGAAACCTGATATCGAAGGCGTTTCAGATGCTTTCCCGCCGCAGTCCGCCACAATAACTGGCTTAATGCAACAGATATTGGCGTTCCCCGTCGAAAAAAAGTCGCCGATGGAATGTGCGGAGTTTTTGTCAGACCTCAAAATACAACTTGCCAAGCTTATCTGAAAAATGTTTCTTTTATCTGTCATTTTTTGTAAAGACATTTTTTAAGAGGGTGGCGTGGCTTAAAACAGAATATCGTAAATTCACTGCCGGAGGGCTTGGGCATCCAAGCATAAAACCGGAAACGGCACTTGGCTCATTTATAAGGTTCCTCGTGCCGCGAGTAACAGACGTTCCGGCAGACAGAGTGTTCTTTCCCGCGGCCGGCAACAACGGCGGCAACGACGCCGGTTCCAACGGCAACTATTGGTCGGGAGAGTCCGACGGCGACGACAACGCCTGGAACTTGAACTTCAACTCGGGCAACGCGGACGTGAACTCGAACAACGTCAACAACGAGTATTCGGTTCGGCTTGTGCGTGGCTTGTAGCACTTACTGATGTTATGCTTGAAACAGACACCCTCTTTTTCCCTTAAACCAAACTTCTTATTGACGATGACCTTTTCCTCCGACCAAATATTGTTTGACCTTCACATTGCCTACCTCGACGCACGCCGCCATAAGCGCAGCAAACCGTATCAAATCGACTTTGAGAAAAATCTGAAATCAAACCTCGAACAATTAGCCCAAGAACTCCACGACCGCACCTACCGCCCTGCACCGTCCAAATGTTTCATCATCGAAGACCCAAAAA
>CAJOJG010000122.1 GCA_905234655.1 uncultured Bacteroidales bacterium | reverse complement strand
GAATATGGCTTTCCGCTCCGACGACTTGCGACCAAGTTTTTCGGCGTTGAGGTAAGTGATGTCGAGGATTTCGTCCTTGGGTATCGCACTACTTTTCTCGAACATGGCGTTCAAGAAACTTATCAACAGGTCTTTGTTTAACTCCGAGCCGAAGAGTTTCTTGAATCCGAAGTCGGTGTATGGGTTGAGGTATTTGGCCATGGTTATCTCGCAATTAATCGGGTGCAAAGATAATGGAAGTTTTCGGGAATTGCAAAACCTCCTTTTTATTTTTTGCAAATCTTAGCGTTTTTTTGTTACAATAATTTTGAGAAGAAATATTGCAGTTAGTAATTGAACTTAATGTTTACCTAAGCATAGACAATTTTTTCAAAACAGCGACATTTGATTGTCGATAAAACTTGTCTGCACGGCGGGCTTAATTATGTCAGTGTCAAGTACATGACCTAACAACCATTGAACAGTGTCGGTCCGTCCGCCAGTGTTGAGAATCATTGCAAACCAGCCGTTTATTTTGAATACTTTTCACCAACATAACCATCGCCAGTCTCGCCGGTCATGAGGTCGAAGTGCTTGAGAATCGGGGGCGTAGGCGCAAGGTCGTAATAATCCAAAGTGGCGATGTTCATCGAAAAATACGCCATTTGGTCGTAACTGTTGTAGAGCCGCGGCAGGACGTCGTTGTGGTCGAAAATCCACTTTTTCACCTCGTCGTCAACATGAAAATTGGCACGTCCTGAGCATCTCACCGAAACATTGCCTTCCATTGCAAGTATCTCGATGTCAGGGTTTTGTTGAAGTTGACGATAAACCTCTTTCTTGAACGACGTTGCAAAATAGAGCACAGTGCCTTCTTGTTTCATAATCTGAAACACACGGATTTTGGGCAAGCCGCCCTCGCACGTTGCGAAGGCGACGTCCCTGTGTCCTGTAAGAAAATCTAACGCTTTCTGTATCATTTGGTTACCAAGTAAGTTTGTCATTAAGGATAACGCCGTCGGTCATTGGCGAATCATTTTCACCAAACGAATTGGCTTTGTACTGAATGCAGAGCATCGTAAGATTCTGCGTGCCAGTGTTTTTGAGAGCGCGGCGACCGTCGGGCGCAACACGGATTACCGAACCTTCCTCCACAGGGAAGGTTTCGCCGTCCACTTGGTATTCGCCTTTGCCTCTGATGATTACGTAGATTTCTTCGTGGGTCTTGTGAGTGTGAAGAAAACCGCTGTCCTGTCCCGGCACCAAAGTCTGGAAACTCAATTCCGAACCCGTTGTGCCAAGTGCCTGACCCAAAAACACTTTGCCCTTGAGAGTGAAATCCTTGCCCATTGGCAGTTCGTAGTTGATAACCTCGTCGATAGAGCCGAGATTGGTGGCAGTAAAATTCTTGCCGCTTTTGATTGTCTGTAATTCTTTCATCTTGCGTAAATATTTTGTTTGTTTTTACGATGCAAATTTACGTCATAAAATCTTCCCCTGCAAGAACTTACAAAAAAGTTCCATAGTTACCAAATGGTTAGAAATGCTGAGTGTCAGGGATGAGAGGAATGAAGTTTTAACAGAATTTAACAGATTGAATATTGAATCCACTGCCAAATGCTAAAAATGAGGGGAGAAATTTCCCACAAGGTTAGAATAATGAACCAGTGTGGAGGTAGTGTGTATCAAGGGATTAGAAAATAATTACAAAAAGTTGGGGAATTTATTTTGACAACAAAAAAAGTTGTTATATCTTTGCAACAACATACTCACCCCGCTTCCCATAGAACAGCGCGCTCAGGGTGGGTCTTTTTTTTGACTACAATAAAATGAAAATTCCTTACACAAAACAGATTCAGACATTTGCCGACCAAATCAAGTTGTTGAAACAACGAGGTATGACTTTTATAAATGAGGTCGATGCCGAAGCGTGGCTAAAACGTGTGAGTTATTATCGGATGAGTGGCTATTGGTATTCGTTTCTTGCTGATAAGGAAAGACATATTTTCAAATTTGGAACAACTTTTGACCAGGCTACAACACTTTACGAGTTTGATGGCAGTCTTCGTCGTTTGGTTATGTCTTACATAGAGCGCGTAGAAGTGGCTGTGCGAACACAAATGACCTACATTTTGTCTATGGCGAGTGGTGGCTTTTGGTTTGGGAATCCGGCTTTGTTTTCTAATACTACATTGCATACCAAATCATTGCAAAGCATCAGCGACGAATATAATCGCAGCGACGAACAGTTTGTTAAATCTTTCAAGCGGAAATATAGCGACACATTTCCTCCAAGTTGGATAACTATGGAAATCACAACTTTTGGTACAATGTCAATTTTATACCAACATTTGAAACCAGGCCTGCCGAAGCGTGATGTTGCAGCCGTATTTGGAGTCAGCGACACGGTGTTTGCTTCGTGGTTGCATACATTGGTTTATGTTCGCAATCTGTGTGCACACCACTCGCGATTGTGGAACCGCTCTCTTGGTGTCCGACCATTGATGCCACGTCGTCCACGTCGTCCTTTTGTTTCTCTGCCGCCTAATGGAACTCATCATTTGTATTTTGTGTTGGCAATCATTCGCTATCTTCTCAACAGCATCGA
>CAJOJG010000121.1 GCA_905234655.1 uncultured Bacteroidales bacterium | reverse complement strand
CATCGACTCTTTCAAGAGTGCGCTGTTTGGATTGAGGTAAAGTCCCATGGTCTTAGAGTTTTAATTTTCGGGACAAATATAAATATTTTTTTCTATTTCATGGCGTACAACGTTGAAAAATCTTTCTTACACCGTCCTTTGTCCCCGAAAGCCCCGCACGGGTGGAAGGGATGAAAGGGATGGATATATAAAAGGCCTCACGGTGTGGGACGAGCGAATAGAAGAAATTACAAAACAGGAATATGAAGCGTATTTCACGCATATTGTGCATCTTGGCAGTGCTATTGTGGTGCTGCGGCGGCTGTTCCAGCCATGAGCGGCATGGCGGTCGAGGAAGGCAAGCTGGTCAAGAAATGACGGAAACGACCGAATCGGAAGACGAAACAAATGTCCCCTACGATTCCGCCGAAAACGCCATTGATTCTGCAACGGAAGAACCATCGTCAGAGGTTGTTGAGCCGACTTCTACTGCGTTTAACGTCAAATTGTACATCGAAAACAGCGGCTCGATGGACTTCTGATTTTGACGACGAGGAAGTCTTGAATATTAATGATGCGCCCACTAAGACTCTATTTCACCAACGACGACCGGAAAAGCGGTGCGATACCTGGTTGTCTTATGTATCAATACGATGCAGACGGCAATGTGATTCCGCCCGATTTGGTGTTGCAACAAGACTGCCTCATGTTCGGCCTCTCGAACGCAATCTTCGCGGCGGTATTTTTCTTCGCGTTTTCGATAGGACTGAAATTCCTCTCGCGAAACTGCAAATTTGTTCCATTCTAAAAACAACTAAAAAATCATGAGTAAACTATACGTTTTCGGCATAGGCGGCACGGGTTCGAGGGTCTTGAAAGCCCTGACGATGCTATTGGCGGCGGGCGTCAAATGCGGCAGCACCATTGTGCCGGTCGCCTGCCAATCGACAACACGCAGAACGTCAAGTTCAAGGATTTGTTTCCAGCAAGGCGACCGGATTTTCATCGTCTCGTCGATATTCGGCGGCACGGGCGCGAGCGGTTTCCCGTTGCTGTTGAAAAACCTTCGCACCAACGACCAAGCTGCCAAACCACGACCTCATCAACACCGCAAAAATCGGCGCGATTTCCGTCCTGCCGTATTTCAGCCTCAAATCCGAGAGCGACAGCGAGATTGATTCGTCAACATTCGTGTCGAAAACCAAATCCGCGCTCGGCTACCACGAAAAAAACATTTCCGCAAACAACTCGCTCGACGCGCTTTATTACATCGGCGACAACATCACCAACGCCCTCGACCTCACATACGAGAATCTCGATTCAAAAACCAAAAACGAGATTTCCGCCTTCGATTCGTCCTCTGTGTCCGGCTACGACAGCCTCTACACCGCCGACGGCAACAACATCGTGGAAATCATTTCGGGAATGACCTTTCACGCAAGGCAACAGGGCGACAGTTCAAACGTTGCAAGCGACTTCTCAATCCAATCCACACGCAAGCCCGGCGAAAAAATCCTTGTCCTGCCCGTGGAAAAAGGGTCAAAATACGGCACTTGGACTCTCACGCAAGGCCACTGGGACGGCAACAATCCCGCGCCGTACAAGGACACCGCCGAACTCTCAAAACGCCGCCTGCCGCAGTCCGTCCTAACAAAGGCGGCGTGAAAGTGGCCTTCACATCCCCGTCCAAGGCGGTACAATCGACTACGAGCGCAGATGGGTGCTGACAATTCGAAATACACAGTCGATTTCTACAATTCCGACTACAAGAAAATCGAAAATGTGCAAATGTGCAAACGCAACGAAAACGACCGCAACAGCGCGACAAACATCGTTTTTGCAATCGAAAAAAACAACATTGCCTTCATCAGAATTTCCGACGAAAAGGCGACGGGGATACTCTTGCCAAAGCCGAAAATTCAGCAATCAAATTCCAACTTCACGTTTGCCGTCGATTTCGGAACGTCCAACACGCACGTTGTCTGCAAATCCGACAATTTCAAAACAAAATCTTTTGAAATAACGGCGCAAGACAAACAAGTCAACATCGGACTCAATGGAATCCAGGCGACATACATCGTCCTCTTTATAATGCTTCTCATCGCATTTTCATCGTGCCGCCACGACCGCCACGACAATTCCGCCCGTTACCGTCAGCGAACCGAAACCCGCACCGAAACACCAAGAAACGCCGCCACTACGCCGCCGCGCAGCGAAACACATGGCGCGGTGCTGTCAGGCTCTCAAATCTTCTCAAAGTGCAACACTGCGGTTTTCAAAGTCCACACCACCGACGGTGCAAACGGCTACCAAGGCTCGGGATTTTTTGTAACGCCAAACGGCAGGGCGGTAAGCAATTATCATGTTTTTCAGGGGACATTGATGGGCGGCGAAGAAATCATATTGACCGACGGCAGACGGCTAAAAATTTCAAAAGTCGTCGCCAAAAGTCAGAAATACGACTACATAGTTTTTGATGTGAAAACCTCAAAATCAGTCAATTACATTCCACTAACCACGCATAAGCCCAAAGTTGGCGAAAAAGTTTATGCCATAGGCTCGCCACTCGGTCTCGACAACACTTTTTCTTCGGGCGAAATCTCACAAATACGCCCGAATGAAGATTACCAAATTCAAATATCCGTCCCGATAGACCACGGCAGTAGCGGCGGCGCATTAATCAACCAATATGGAGAAGCAATAGGCATCACTTCGGCAGGCTTAGGCGAATACTCATCAGCAAATCTTAATTTTGCCGTTGACATCGAGCGGGTACGCGGCTCGTTTGAGAGGTAAATCCCCCCTTCCCATCCCCCTTTCCTTTTATTGTATCTTTTACAATAT
>CAJOJG010000120.1:2943-3469 GCA_905234655.1 uncultured Bacteroidales bacterium | reverse complement strand
TTTATTGTAATTATGACGGAGACAACACCCGCGATTTTTGGCTTTTGGAATATGACGACGATGAGCGCAAAAACTATTTCTTGTCGCATTATGTAAAAGTAGATGAGCATTATGAATATACTATATATCAGATGTTTATAAAAGATTTTCGCGGATTGAACCATTTCACAATAATGAGCGAAAAGTACGCCAGAAAATGGTGTGAAAACGGTTATTCACAAGACGAAGAAGCGTCGTTTTGGGTTGATTTTTCCCGCAAGCCTACCAATATTTACAAATCTGACGACAAGACAATCAAAAAACTCACTTTTGACCGTGTTAGCAGCAAGGGTTTCGACATCCGTTTGACAGAACTTTACCGTGTGAAAAATTCAGACCCTTACCTAAAATTAATCGAAAATGCCGTCTTGACCACCGACCCTAAATATCTATACTTCAAGTCTGGCAAACTCACTGCCATAACGGAAGATTATTTGTGCTTTGATTTGCCCGACGATGTTCGCGCCGTTCTCGATACCAATCAGAC
>CAJOJG010000120.1:0-2847 GCA_905234655.1 uncultured Bacteroidales bacterium | reverse complement strand
TACGATGTGAGGAAGATTATTGATCACGGCAATTTCATTTAAACTTTTGAACACCGAATTAAACGAATAAAAAAATGCAGAAGTATATTCGTTCAATTCGTAATATTAAAAATTAACTTGTTGATTTTTAATTTATTAGTTTAATTGATTTATTCGTTTTATTAGTTTAATTCGTTGTAAAAAAAAATCGCCGTGTTTCTTGATAAAATAATTTGTGGTAAACATTGAATAATTGAAAGATAATATTTACATTTGCAGACACTAAAATTGATTGCATTATGAATACAACAGTGCCATATAATCTTAAGCCTTATACACGTGAGGAACTGATAGCACGTGCGGAGGAAGGTCGCCGTCAGATTGCTATGGGCAATTATTGCGACATAGAAGATTTGCTTCGCGAACTTGAAGAAGATTTCAAAAATGATTTGTGTGGAGCACCTTTGGAGGTTCGTGTTACAGAATTAGAAATGGAAGCGGTATGAAAATTATAATCCATGACCTGGTAAAGCAGAAAATCCGCGATACGGCAAGGTTCATTCACCAAGAATTTGGAGTAGTGGCTCGGTCTAATTTCAATACGGAAATCAATCATATTGTAAAACTTCTTCGTAATAATCCTGGTATCGGTGCAGCCGAAAGATACCTTGAAGGAACTTCTGTCTTGTATAGGAGCATAGTGGTGCAACGACGTAACAAAATAATTTATTGGGAGAATGATGATGTCATTGAAATAGTTGATTTTTGGGATTGTCGCCGTGAACCAATAGCGCAGGCGGCGCATCTTAAATAGTAATTAAAAAAAAGCCCGGAGCGATGCATCTAAACATCTTCCGGGCTTTTTTAATATGTTGGCTCTGAATAAAAAAAACTATTTTCCAATCAGTTCCACGCTGCGCTTAACAAACTTCGTGAGGTCTTCGCCACGGAGCATGTTGTTGGCGAGGAGGGCGAGGTCGATGAGCTGTTTTACGAGCTTGTTGCCGGCGGCAAAGTTCTCAAACAGTGCCTTGCGGCGGGTCTCGATGTCGGATACTTTCTTTTGGAGTTCCGATTTCTTGTCCTTTTCCTCGGTGGTGATTTCCTCGTCCTTCTTGTCCTTTGTGAGTTTTTCGAGGCTGTCGAGGTCTGCCTGGATTGGGGCGAGTTCCTTTTCGAGTCCTGACACTTCGTCAGCCGTGGCAGCCTTGGCGTCGGCGATGAGCTGCTTTACGAGCGGGTGCGCTTCGTTGACTACGAGGTTGAGGTTGTCGGGCAGGTTGTTGTAGAAGTTTGATTCGGGACCGCCGAGTTTGCCCATGTCCTTCATACGGCGCATAAATTCGCTCTGTGTGATTATGACAGGCATGTCGTCGGCAGAGAGTGTGTCAAATTCCACAGTGAAATTCTTCTTGGAATCTTTGGGCGTCTGGCTGTCGAAGATGGCTGAATAATCCTTCTTTTCGGCGTCGGTGAGTTGCGAAACTGGGTTGTCGTCCTTGCGGATGAGTTTGTCCAACGTGTCGGAATCCACGCGCATGAAGCGGATGTCCTGATTCTTCTGTTCGATTTGGTTGATGAAGTGGGCGTCGAAAGCCGAATCCATCACCAAAACGTCGTAGCCCTTCTCCTTGGCGGCGGATACAAATGAATATTGCTCCTCCTTGTCGGTGGCGTAGAGCGCGATTACGGTCTTGTTTTTGTCGGTCTGGTTGTCCTTGATGATGTTTTTGTACTCGTCGAATGTGAAATACTTGCCCTCGGTGTTCTTATAGAGGAAGAAGTCTTTCGCCGACTCGTAGAACTTGTCATTGGTCAACATACCGTATTGTATGAAGAGTTTGAGGTCGTCCCATTTCTTCTCGAAGTCGTCGCGGTGGTTCTTGAAGAGGTCGGTGAGTTTGTCGGAAACCTTCTTCGTGATGTGGTTGCTGATTTTCTTGACGTTGGAATCGCTCTGCAAATAGCTCCTCGATACATTCAAGGGGATGTCTGGCGAATCCAAAACGCCGTGCAGCAATGTCAAGAACTCCGGCACGATGCCTTCCACGCTGTCCGTTACGAATACCTGGTTGCAGTAGAGCTGGATTTTGTTTTTCTGCACTTCGAGGTTGGTGCGGATTTTCGGGAAGTAGAGTATGCCGGTGAGGTTGAACGGGTAATCTACGTTCAAGTGGATGTTGAAGAGCGGGTCTTCGTATGTGCCGGGGTAGAGTTTTTTGTAGAATGCCTTGTAGTCCTCGTCCTTGAGGTCGGCGGGTTTCTTGAGCCAGAGGGGTTCTGTGTCGTTTACAATCTTGTCCTTGCCGGTCTCCACGTACTTGTCGTCCTTCCATTCCTTCTCCTTGCCAAATCCGATGGCAACAGGCAGGAACATGCAGTATTTTTTGAGCAATCCCTCTATGCGGCTGTCTTCGAGGTATTCGGTGGAGTCGGCGTCGATGTGGAGAATGATGTCGGTGCCGCGCTCGGTGCGGTCTGCGTCTTCCATTGTGTATTCCGGGCTGCCGTCGCAAGACCATTTTACAGCCACGCTGACGAACCTGAAAATGAATTTTTTCATGCGGCACTTCAATGGGACAAGGTTTCCGAACGCTTTGTGGATCTGTATTTTGACAAATTCAAAAAAAACTCTCGCCATTGCCATCAAAAAGAGGAATACGGTGTTGTTCTTCATGTCGGAAAATGGCATGTGCGCCCAGTTGAAGTCGTTGTTCTGTATGTCGAACTGGCGTTCGATGGCTCCGCGCTGGTTGTAGTACGCTATGATTTCCTCCTCCGTCGAGTCCCAGTCGTTGGTGAGGATGGTCCTGACGACGTATTTTTTGCCAAAAAAGAGGTCGCCCTGCGGGTCTTTGGTTTCCGTCC
>CAJOJG010000119.1 GCA_905234655.1 uncultured Bacteroidales bacterium | reverse complement strand
GCGAAGCAATTTCAAGTCGTCGGGCGTGGTGATGATGTGGTCGTTGCTTTTCATTGCCACGCTTTCTATTTTCTTGTCTAATATGCTGCCTAACAATATCTTGGCAACCCTCTCGTCCTCGACCAGCCATTTGAAGACCGTATCGTATATCGGATTAAAAACTCGTACCATGTCGTTGTGCGTTTTAGTTTTTGCAAAGTTACGCAAAAATATTTATAAACACAAATGTTGTTTTATTTTTCTGTGTTGTTAAAGCATACAGACGTAACGGGTATTTGTTGTGTTTTTTCGGTAGTCTTTTTTTGCAATTTCCAAAAACATCTTTTATCTTTGCGCAAAACATTTTAAAGTGCACAGATTATGGCTATCTCGCTTGACGACTTGTCCCGCAAACTGCCAATCGGCGTACAGAGTTTTACCGACCTGCTGTCGATAAGACCGACTATGTGTATTACCTTGCACATTCCGGCACCAAATCCTATTTCCTCGCCCGTCCGAGGCGTTTTGGCAAGAGTTTGTTTGCCAATACATTACGGGCATATTTCGAGGGACTCAAAGAATGTTTCGACGGGTTGAAAATCAGCAAATACGAGAAAGAGTGGATAAAATATCCGATTGCGTATTTTGATTTCGTTGACGGCGACTATTCTGCGCCGAGTACCTTGCTCGTGAAGATTCGCATCGTATTGAGAGAGTTTGAACATTACAATGGAATCCATTTTGACGAGAGTTTCATCAAGGAAGAGTACGAAAAGGACGAGGACAAGTCGGAAGGCAGAAAGTTGGCTTATCGTTTCAAATACGATATGCGGTCGATGTTTGAAAAGACTGGCTTGCAGACCGTAATCATCGTTGACGAATATGACAACCCTTTGATTACGAGCGAGAACCTGCCGGAAAGCAAAAAAATATACCGTGGATTTTTTTCTGTCCTCAAAGCCGCCGACGAGTACATAAAATTTGCGTTCATCACAGGTGTCACCAAGTTTGCCAAGACGTCGATTTTCAGCGGCACAAACCAGCCGGAGGACATCACAGATGATGAAAATTTTTCGGCGATATGTGGCATTACGCATAATGAATTGATGGACAACTTCACGCCTGAAATTGAGAAGTTAGCCAATAAGAAAAAACTTTCATTCGATGGCTGCATTGCTGAATTAAAACGCTGGTACGATTGTTACCTTTTCCACGAGGATGGCGAAAAAGTTTTCAATCCTGTCAGTCTCTTTAACGCCTTGAAGAAGAAAGATTTCCAACTTTTTTGGTACGAGACCGGCAATCCGACAATCCTGATGAAACGCATCCACAGCGGATATTACGATTTCCGCCATTTCGTCAACGACGTGTCGTACTCGAAGGACAGATTGAAGACCTACAAGGACGACGACCTCAACACCGACCTAATTCCGTTGCTCTATTACACCGGCTATTTGACGATAAAAAGTTACGACGCGTCAAGGCGGTTGTATACGCTTGGGTTCCCGAACAACGAGATTGAACTCAGTTTCTTGAACGGCTTGGCCGACGAGTTTTACCGTGCGCCCAACGACGTTGTGGGGTTCAACTATGGCGATTTTTTGGACGACTTCTATTCAGGCGACATCGATAGCCTCATTGGGCGTTTTCAGGCGTTGTACAGCACCATTCCGTATGCCAACGACGACAACGACAAGTGGGTTGAGCGCGATTTTCAGAATGTGATTTTCTTGGTTTTCACGATTTGCGGACAGTTCGTCGTGTCGGAATACCACTCGTCAAAAGGCAGGGCTGACACGATTGTGATGAATGACAAGTTCGTCTATCTCTTTGAGTTCAAGATGGATCATGACGCACAGACCGCCCTCGACCAAATCGACGTGAAGGACTACGCCGGACGTTTCAAGATGGACGGACGGAAACTCATCAAAGTCGGTGTCAACTTCTCGAGCAAAGAGAAGAACATCGTCGAGTGGAAGGTGGCAGAGAAATAATCTCAAAAATTTAACACAAAAAATTTTGCCATGGCAAAATTTTCGGCGACCCGAGGATAATGAAAGGCTTTCTGAATGCGTTGTTCAGTTCAAAAAATATCAACCTTGTCATCGAGGACTTGGACTACATCGACAAGGATGAATTGGGTACGGACAAGAAGAACCGTGGCGTGATTTACGACTTGCGGTGCATGACCACGACAGGCGAGGAAATCATCGTCGAGATGCAGAACGAAAGTCAGGATTTATTCGAGAACCGGATTATCTATTACCTTGCGCGTGCGGTTTCCAATCAGGGCTTCAAGAAAGGACACGACGGCAAGTCAGAGGAAAAAGAAGATTGGGATTTCGCAATCCACAGGGTAATTGGCGTTTTCATAATGAATTCAGGAGCATCGAATTGATGATAATGTCTGATATTGTCATTAATTACGAAAAAGAACATTTCCCAATCGGAAAACCAGTCGCCCATAAAAAAGATGTTTTGGACGAGGTGTATGCCTGACGTTTTTTTTTATTCTTTTTCTCAAAACTTATTGTCAAATGCCCACTTTACATTAATTTTGCATCCGATATTGGGATAAGTTTTTTTGAACGTCAATTAAAGCGAATTACCACGAATTAAAGCGAATTACCATAATAAATTCGTTTTAATTCGTTCAAATTCGTTTAATTTGTGTTTAAAAATACACGTCGCAAGACGTCCCAAAAGCATAAATTGATGTAAAAAAATCAACTAAAAAAAATGTACGACTACATATCAGGAATTTTGGCGGAACTGAACCCGTCGTATGCCGTCGTGGAAAACGCGGGCGGCATCGGCTGGCTCATCAACATATCGCTCAACACCTACTCGGCGATCGAAAAACTCGAAAAAGTGAAACTCTACGTCTATTACAATGTTGTAATGAACGACGCGCCGCAACTGTATGGTTTTGCTACCAAAGAAGAACGCGAAGCCTTCAAGTTGTTGATTTCTGTTTCGGGCATCGGCGCAAATACTGCGCGTGTCATTCTCTCGTCAATGACACCTGCGGAATTGCAAACCGCCATCCTCAATGAAGACGACAAAGCAATTAGTAGATTCAAGGGTATAGGTGCTAAAACGGCACTTAGGGCTGTGGTTGACCTCAAAGACAAGATTAGTAAAGTTTTTGGCAACGCTAATATAGCCGCCCAGTCTGCCAAAGCCATCTCGCCGCACCGCGAAGAGGCTCTCGCCGCGCTCGTGATGCTCGGCTACCAAAAAGCACAGGCGGAAAAAGCCGTCGAACTCGCGCTCAAACAAAATCCCTCGATGTCGGCAGAGGATTTGATAAAATTCGCTTTAAGAAACGTCAAATAAGTTAATGAAGGCAGACCTCACCCCCGACGAAATCGCAAAAATTTAACACGCTGCCCCTTGCAAAATCCAAAAATTATCCCCAACTTTGCCCCGACGAAAAACTGAAATAAGTACCGTAAACTTTACGACAATGGCACGATACTTGCACACACACA
>CAJOJG010000118.1 GCA_905234655.1 uncultured Bacteroidales bacterium | reverse complement strand
GGTGTGTCCCAAAATGTAGATGGCAACGATATGCAATGGCACGTGTTTTTCTACCTTGACGCGCTCAATTTTGCCAGTTTTCTTGTCTTTGCGCCATGTATCAACAATCTCTGTATCAGTCTTTTTGATGTCAGAATACTGTTGGCCGAGGTACGTGCGGAATCGCATTATCTCGGTATCGAGATACGACTTTTGGAGTTCGATTGTTACGAGTTCGGTTTCACCAGTCTTGCGGTCTTTGATTTTTGCCGAAAAGTCGAGGCGCAAAATCCTTACGCCGCTTTTTTCCTCGATGACGGGGGTGTCATTGGTGAGGACGTCGAGCTTGAGAATCTCCTTGTCGAGAAGGTTTTCAAGCAGGACGGTGGCGGCTCTTTCGTTCTGCATCATGTACTTGAATGCAGAATCATATATCGGATTTGCTATCAACTGTGCCATGGCGTGTTGCGTTTTGATTTTGTTTGGGCAAAGGTAATAATTATGGGCAAAAATTGCAAAAAATATTTTAGCAGTTTCTCCCTCAAAAAATCCTAATTTCCTCTCAGTATTCCCGACTTCTGCGAATTGTCCATCTCGATGTATTTGTAATCGTGATGACCACCGAGGTTGAAACGGTAACTTGCGGAGATTTTCACGTAGTTGTAAGCGTCGAGAGGCATGTAATTCTTGCTGGAGAACGAGTAGCCTACGTTTTGATATTCACGCTCTTGGCATACTTTTATCAAGGGATTTTTAATCTGCAACATAAAATTCCAGCTTTTGACGTTGTAGCCAAAATTGATTTTGAGTTCTGCGGGGCGCGAAACGATGTAACCCTGCTCAACTTTCTTGCCGCCGGTGGTGAATTCGGCTTTTGCCTGAAAATGCTCAGCCATATACATAAGTGCCGTATATCCAGCAAGTTGATGACGGGAAAGCAAATCCCAATCGCGTTCTTTATAAAAATCGTATTCTGCCGCCAAAGTCCAGTTGAGATGCTTTGCCAATTCGATTGTGTATTCGGCACTTTGGAGAAAATGTTCGCTTTTGCCACCGTTTAGAAACGTGTGGACGTATTTGCCACCGTCCAAATAAACATTTTCGTAAAGTGATTTCGACGTGTTTTCATACATTGTCAAAAAGTTGAGATTTTTAATCGTGTAAGAGATTTCGCCCCTGAAACAACGGCTCGTCGCCAAATCTGGATTGCCAACCAAAACTTGGTAATAATCAAGGCTTTGAACGGCGTTGTTGTAATATTTCATCTGCGGGTCGAAGATGCCATAGACAATCATACCGTGGAGTTCTTGATTATCGGAAAATTTTTGCCTTGTAAAACAACTGCGGCGAAAAATAATGCTTTGTCTGTTTGTTGATTGTCATAATCCTGTCCGACAACTGCAACGTAAACGAAACCTTCTGTGGCACAATCTGATAATTGTCGCCCAACTGCAAAATGCCGTGTGTGTAATTGAGTTCGCTCTTGTTTTGCAAAAGGTTTTCGGTGTAGGTCTGATTGATTTTGTGAAGGAAATAATCGACGCTCAAAAACGCAATGTTCCTATCTTTTATTGGCATATAATATCCAAAATTTGGATTCAGATAGTAGTATCTTTCGGCGGTTTTGGCGTTGTAATCGACATTTGAGGTGTAAAATCTCTGATTGTCGGTTTCGTTGTAACTGCCGTAGAGATTCATCTTGAAAAAATGCTTGTTGGCGAGATGCTTTTCATAATAAATCTGCGCTGCCGGCTGGATATTGTCGGAGTGGTTACGGTCTTTTGTTTGATAATCATTGACATCCGTCGAAAATTTCAAGCTGTAATCATCTGTGCGTGCCGAGTGTCCGCCGCCCAAGTATGTGGCTGCGTGAAGGATGTCGTTGTTGCCGTAGCGCAAATACGAGAACTTGCCATTCAAGCCGTTTTCGTGGATTGGCAGTGATTTTGGCTCGACGATTTTGGCAACATCTGTTCCGCCAAAGTCCATGCAAGTAGTTGATTCTTCGCCATTTTCGGGATTGTAATGATTGTAATAACCCGAAAGCTGAATGTTGAACTCCGATTTTTTGTGGTAGAATTTCACGTCAGCAAGGTCGTCGCCCGAAAAACGGTTGACATGCTGACCTGCATTCAGATACACCGACGCGCCACGGTCGTGTCTTGCCATTATGAAATCGATTACAGAATTTGCAGTCGGGTGTTTTGGATTGAAACTGTCATAATAGTCGATTCGCTTGATGTCCTGAGGGTTGAGAGTCTTTATTTCGTCCTCGTTGGCGGGTCGTCCATTGATGCACAGCATCGTCTGGTGTCCGTGCGTGGAGATTTTGTTGTCGAAAATATCCACTTTCAGTCCCGGAATCAGCAGCATCGCAGGGCAGCGCAACTGTTGGCGCGGCGTTGTATTACCTGCGCATCCGCTCCGACAGCCTGCTCTTGAAAGAACAAAGTTGCGACCTCCGCTCCTGCAATGTCGGAGTAAACGGCGGGTACGCTTACAATTACGTATTTGGCAGACATTCCACGCTCTTTGCGTCAGGGATGATTGGCCTCAACGCCAGCACACCGATTTTCAAGGAGGGCATCTCCGACAAAATCCACCTTTCGCCGGTGTTTCATTTCAAGGGTGCGTACTGGCTCAATTACGACAGATGGTCGTTTGGAATCACCGCAACCTACAACATCATCCACCACTCCCTCGGCGACGAGATGACGGTCTATGTGCATACGAGGCGCACGGAAGTGGTGGTGATGAGGAGGATATGGGTGAAAAAGAATTAACGCGAAACCCTGCCGCTTGCGTCGCCGGACATCAGTTTCTCGACCTCGGCTACTGTAACGCGGTTGTAGTCGCCGTAGATGGTGTGTTTGAGGCACGATGCTGCAACGGCGAAGTTGAGAGCCTTCTGGTCGTCGCCGGTGTAGGTCTGCAAGCCGTAAATCAAGCCGCCCATGAACGAATCGCCGCCGCCCACGCGGTCAACGATGTGTGTGATTTGGTATTCGGGCGACTTGTAGAGCGTCTTGCCGTCGTAGAGGACGCCCGCCCAGTTGTTGTGGTTGGCGTTGATGGAGCTGCGGAGCGTTGTGATTACCTTCTTA
>CAJOJG010000117.1 GCA_905234655.1 uncultured Bacteroidales bacterium | reverse complement strand
GGGAAGATGCCGTGAACCTCATCTACTCCAAACTTCGACTTTTGTGCGGGCGTAAGTTTGAGTTCGTCATCGTCGTTGAACATATTTTTGAAAACCGTCGTGCCGTGATAGGCGTAGCCTTTGCCCTGTCCAAGGCTGAAATACACGATGTTGACAGAATAAACTTTGGGTAACGCCGCGTATGGTTCGCCCTTTTTCATATAGTCGGCAATTATCTTTGACGCTCCAAACGCCATACGCTGAAAGAAATCCAACTCGTGGTCGTTCTGTACCTCGACGAGGATTTTTTCTTTTTTCTCATCCTCAACAAGCAAATCAACTCGGTTGAACTTTTGGTCCTCGGTCTCCTGATTACCTTCACTTTCAAGGACTTGCGTTATCTTTATCTGACGACCTATCAACACGCTCAAAAAGCCATCCAGCACGACGAAATTCCTCTTGTCGCGCAGAAGGCGTTTTATCATCCAGTCAAATCGTATATAGTTTCCCATAGCGTCGCTTTTTGGTGTTGGATTTTGTTTGCAAAGATAAATCATCTTTTCGGAAAAAACAAAAAAATTACCGCCAACTTCCTATCGGGAAAATAGGAAATTGACGGCAATTGATGAAAAATTGACGGTAATTTTCGTAAAAAAAAACTTACCTTACCGCAAATTCAAACTCCTGCAAATCCTTGTCCATTGAGGACGAGCCGTAGAGGATTTTGTAGCGGCCGGGGAATACGGAGAGTTCGTCGATGAGTTCGTCGTAATACTCAAAGGATTCGCCGTTCAAGGTGATTGTGGCGGTCTTGGCCTCGCCGGGCTTCAATGAAAGTTTTGCAAAGCCTTGGAGCGACTTGATGGGCGCGTCCTTGTAGTCGAGGGCTTTCACATAGACCTGAACAATTTCCTCGCCTGCAACCTTGCCAGTGTTCTTGACGGGAACAGTGACGGTAACAGTGCCGTTCTTGTCCATCGAGGATGCCGAAATCGTGCCTTTGCCGTACTCAAATGTGGTGTATGAAAGTCCGTAACCAAATGGATACAAGGCTTCGCCACGGAAATACTTGTAGGTGCGGTTGTCCATTGAATAGTCAAGGAAGTCTGGCAGGTCGCTGTTTTTGCCGTAGAATGTAACGGGAAGTTTGCCCGAGGGGTTGAAGTCGCCAAAGATGACGTCTGCCAACGCCTTTGCGCCGCCCTGTCCGGGATACCACGCTTGGAGGATTGCGTTGCAATTGTCCTTTATGGCGTCGAAAGCAATGCAAGAGCCTGAGCAATTGACATATACGATGGGCTTGCCGGTCTCGGACATCGCCTTAATCATTCGGCGTTGAACGTTGGGGAGCTCGATGTCAGCCTTGTCGCCGCCTTCGCCTTCCATCTGCGCCGAAATGCCGCCAATTATGATAATTGCGTCGGCGTTCTTGACAGCCTCTTTGGTGTCCACGAAATCAGCGTATTTTCTTTCACAAATGTCCGCACGGAGCATTGCGAAAGGACCTGCACCGCGTTTGTATTCAATCTGAATCTTGCAGGGCTTGCCTTTCTCCACGTCAAATGTCTTGTACTCTGGAGCGCGACGGAAAAATCCGCCACCACGCTGATTGCCCGGCTTTGCGTCCTCGATGACCTTGCCATTGACGGTGAAAACATAACCATTGTCGGACATTATCGTATAACTCATCTTGCCGGTGAAATCGGGGGTGTATTCGCCTGTGACGCGTACAGAAATCTTGTCGGTGGGGATGCCCTCGGCAAATCCGTATGCGCCGAATGTATTGAAATTCAAGTTGTTGTAATAACCCGTAACCTTTGGCGAGCCTGAAAGGTCGTTGTTGTCGAAAAATTCAACAAAAACACCTTTATTATTGTTGAAATCGCCGAGGTGGTAGGTGGTGTTGTACTCGTCGTTGAGTTCGCAACCCTTCACGTAGATGACGTTGGCATTTGGGACAGCCTTCCCGATGCCTTCGAGGAGCGAGTGCTTGTGGTTGTCGGTGGGAGTGCCGCCATAATTGCCGTTGAGAAGTTCGGTGTCGTCGGCGTTTGGACCTATTACCGCAATGGTTTTCAGTGATTTGGAGAGCGGAAGCACGCCTGAATTTTTGAGCAACACCATCGATTCGCGTGCGGCTTGCGTGGCGAGCTGGTCAAATTTTTCACAACTGATGACGTCCTCCTTGATGTTTGCCCACGGAAGCATCTCCGGCGGGTCAAACATGCCGAGTTCAAAGCGTCCTTTCAAGGTTTTGCGCAAGTGTGCATCGAGGTCAGCCTCCGAAATGAGACCTTTTTTCAAGCCCTCGGTGAGGCACATGAAAACCTTGCCACATTCGAGGTCGGTGCCGTTGAGAACAGCATCTACAGATGCGTCCAATGGGTTTTCGTGGGTCTCGTGCTGACCCTTGGTGTAGAAATTGTTGATGGCGTCGCAGTCGGTGAGCACAATGGCGTCATATCCCCATTTGCGGCGCAGGATGTCCTGCAAAAGTCGGTCGCTGCCACAGCAAGGAACGCCCTCGTAACGGTTGTAGGCGCACATCACCTCGCGCACGTTGCCTTCCTTGACGAGTTTTTTGAAGGCGGGGAGGTAGGTCTCCCAGAGGTCGCGCATAGAAACTCGTGCGTCGTAGGTGTGACGGAGCGGTTCGGGGCCGCTGTGAACGGCGTAGTGCTTGGCGCAGGCGTGGGTCTTGTAGTATTTCTTGTCGTTGCCCTGCATACCTTTCACGGTCTCCACGCCGAGAACGCCGGAGAGGTACGGGTCTTCGCCGCAGGTCTCCTGTCCCCTTCCCCATCGCGGGTCGCGGAAGATGTTCACATTGGGACACCAGAATGTCAATTCAGGGTTGCCGGGGTAGTAGGTGACGCCCATCGGCACGTTGAAAACGTTGTGGTCGGAGCGGTTCCAATTGGCACGCGCCTCATCGCTCACAGCCGAAAACACGTCGTAGAACATCTGCGCGTCAAACGCCGCCGCCATTCCGATTGGTTGAGGAAACACTGTGTAGCCGCCCTGCCTAACGCCGTGGCAAGCCTCGCTCCACCAGTTGTAGGACGGGATTCCGAGCCTATCGACAGAAACGGATTTGTTCATCATCAGCCCGACTTTTTCCTCGGGCGTGAGGAGCGAAATGAGGTTTTCGACCCTTTGTTCGATTGGCAGGCTTGGGTCTTGGAACGGGTAGTCGTACTTGGGCTTGCTACTCGTGAGCATCACGGCAGCGGCGCCTATCACCGCAGCGGACGCAAAAAATTTAGTAAAAGTCTCCATCTTCTCATAATGTTTGGTAAAATTATCGAGACAAAGGCAAAAAATTTCGACGAAAGAGTTTTCAAATCCTTGCGGGAAACACAGAAAAAAATATTACCTTTGCCATCAAAATATTAAACCTGCGATTATGGGCATTTTCATCGACAAGGGCAACTTAGCCTTCCAAAGCATAAAAAACTCCGACTTCATTGACAAGTCGGGTTTGATAGAAATATTGAACGACAACATCGACACACAGCACCGCTATATTTGCGTGTCGCGTCCACGGCGTTTCGGCAAGTCAATCGCCGCAAAGATGATTTATGCCTATTATGACAGAAAGTCTGATTCCACCAACTTGTTCGACGACTTGGAAATCTCAAAATCAAAAAGTTACAAAAAGCATTTGAACAAATATCCGACGATTTATATCGATTGGAACAGGTTTTCATTAATGGATAACAAAACCGTAGTGGAAGATTCTCAAAAAGAAATCATTAAAGACATAAGAGAGTCGTATCCGTTTCTGAAAGAAAAAAATATTTTGATGACGGCTCTTGAAGAAATCCACAAGGAGACAGGCGACAGATTTGTCCTCATCATTGACGAATGGGACAAGTTGGTGAGGGATATTGATGAAAAAACAAAGAACAAATACGTCAACCTCCTGCGCTCGATGTTCAAGTCCAATACCGCCGACGATGTTTTCTTGTTGGTTTATTTGACGGGAATCCTGCCAATTATCAAAGTGGAATCGCAATCGGCGCTCAACAATTTTGACGAATACAGCGTAATCCGCCCAGCCAAAACCGCCAAATATTACGGATTTACGCCCGACGAAGTTGTCAAGATTTGCAACAACCACAATTTGAACATCGAATTGATGAAACACGCCTACGACGGCTACATTATCGGTAGCGAAAAGTCGATTTTCAACCCCAACTCAGTGATGTTGGCGGCGGAAGACGGCGAATACAACAGCCATTGGTCTAAGTCCGCTGCATACACTACCATCGAGCACTATATTGGAATCGACCACGACAAAGTGCAGCAAAAAATCATCAAAATGCTTAA
>CAJOJG010000116.1 GCA_905234655.1 uncultured Bacteroidales bacterium | reverse complement strand
GCCGCTGCCAAAATCCACGCGCCCCGCAATCGTCGTCGAATTGAAGCACAACAAATCCGCCGTCGGCGCAATCCAACAAATCAAGGACAAGAACTACCCTGAGGCGTTGAAAGGCCTTTCAAAAAAGATAATCTTGGTTGGCATCAACTGGAGCAAGCGCAAGTCAAAACATGACGTGAACATCGAGGTGGTAGAAGGCGAATGAAAGTGTCTTGTTAAAAAAAAATCCAAAAAAAAATCCCTCAAAATATTTCCCTATTCAAAATTATTGCCGTATATTTGCGACCGAGTACAAACATAATCAGAAACAAAATGACAAAAAGCCTTCGGGAAACCGTCGGCGAAATGATAAATTTTTGAGCGCAACGAACTTTCAGTAAGTGCGAGGGACAGGCGCGTCAATTTTGCAATTTTACAATCAGAGCGAAAAAACAAATCATTGCCATGTCTTTTTGTCAAAGTCTGCGACGACATCAACCAAAAGAACTTGGAATATTCACTGATGAACCAAGGGCGTACAAGTTTGTAAGCAAAGTGTTTGAATTGACAACGAAAAAATCAACATTCCGCCCTCAGAACCAATTCAACGACGACCTGCCATTTTGATTTTGGACAACTTCTAAAACCGGCTGCGCACCTCGTAGGTTGCAGCCGGTTTTCTTTGCATTTTTTATTTTGATTACACACCTCGGACCTTGACAATTCCAAGCCGTTGAACACCATGATTATACCCGTCAGTGGCCGGCGGAATTGCCGTCTCTACATCAAGTTCAGCGATGTCTGGCCGTCCTCATCGACGCGGACTACCTCAAATTCGGGCTCTGCCCAGTCGTCGGGGTTGTCGTCGGGATTGTCGTCGAGGGGCTCTTTGGGTGCGTCGGGGTTGGGCTCGAATTTCATCGTGGCGACCTCGTAGTTGCTGACACGCTTGCCGCGCGCACGGAAACTCTTTTCGCCGATGAACTCGACGGCGTTGATGGTCTCTTCGGGACGGCCCTCGTTTTTGCCGCCGAAGGTGATGCGCAAGAGCGGGTACGGGTCGGCGGTAACGTCGTATAGGCGGCTGTCGGTGCTGTCGCCGAGTAGGTACTGTTCCTTGTCGGAAAGTTCGATTTTGAACCTCTTGAGGTAACAGAACAAGAGGTCGTCGTCGTAGTACGCCAGCGAATAAATCTCTTCGGGGTCAAACTTGCGGATGAGGAAGATGTCGTCGTCGAAGTGGGTGCTGAGGTCATAGCCTGTGATGCGGTAATAGCCTGTCTTTCTGATTGTTACAATCTTGTCGTCGCCCGAAAACTCACCTATGTAGTCGCCGTGGCCGTCGGTGTTGAGTTTGCCAATCGAGGTGTCAAACCAGATGTTGAGGCCGCCGAGGGTGCTTACGCCGTTGGTGATTTTGGTGATTTTGTGGACGGGGTATTTGGTTACGATGTTGCCCATCGCGGCGCGGTTTTTGACGGCGAGCGTGCCGAAGTCAAATTCCCACGAGCGTTTTTTGAGTTTGGCCTTGGGTTTGAGTAGGATTTTCACGGTCTCTGCCTCGCCGTTTGCGTTGGCGGAAAAATACGTAACTTCCGTGTTTTGAGTGCCTTGCGTGAGGTCGTATTCCTTGTCGCGGGTGATGCCCTTGACGTTGAACCTCTTGGCGTATGTGATGCCGGTCTTGCCGTCGCGGTAGATTGCGTTGTAGATGGTGCGCTCGTCGTTTTTGCGGAAGACGTTGACGTAGATTGCGTCGGTGCCGATGAAGAATTTGTCGGAAATCTTTGATATTGTGTATTTTCCGGATTTGTGGAACACGATTACTTCGTCGAGGTTAGAGCAATTGCAGACAAATTCGTCTTTCTTCAACGCCATTCCCGCGAAGCCGTCCTGCCAGTTGACGTAGAGTTTTTCGTTTGCGACGGCTACTTCGGTGGCGACGATGTTGTCGAAACTCTTGATTTCGGTGCGCCTCGGGTAGAGGTGTCCGTACTTGTCCTTGATGCCCTGGTAATACTCTATGGTATAGTCGATTATGTGGTCAAGGCGGTATTGCGCCTCTTCCATCTGTTTTTCGAGGCTCTTGATGTAGTTGTCGGCCTTGAAAGCGTCGTATTTGGATATTCGCTTGATTTTCAGTTCGGTGAGGTGCGTGATGTCGTCGATGGTTACGGGCTTTTTCAATAGGTGCTTGAATGGGTCCAACGCCGTGTCGATGGTCTCGACGATTGATTCCCACGTCTCGCAGTCTTCGATGAGGTTGTAGATGTGGTTTTCGATGAAGATTTTTTCGAGAGACGCGTCGTGCCAACTGTCGGCTAATTCGTCGAGTAGGATTTGAAGTTCTTGTGTCAGAAGCGCGACCGTGCGGTCCACCGAGTGTTTGAGGATTTCGGTGGTGTTCATGAAGTGGGGCTTGTTGTCCATGATGACGCACGAATTGGCGGAAAGCGATATTTCGCAGTCGGTGAAGGCGTACAATGCGTCTATGGTGACATCGGGCGACACGTCGGGGTTGAGCGTGATTTCTATCCTGACGGTGGCGGCGGTCTTGTCGTCGATGTGCTTTATCTTGATTTTGCCTTTTTCGCTGGCACTTTTGATGGATTCGGTGAGGCTGTCGGTGGTGGTTCCGTATGGCAGTTCGGTGATGGCGAGCATGCGCTTGTCCACCTTTTCGATTTTTGCGCGGACGCGAAGTTTGCCGCCACGTGCGCCGTCCTGATATTTGGCGACGTCGATGCTGCCGCCGGTCAGGAAGTCGGGGTAGAGGACAAATTCTTCTTTTTTGAGGTACGCTATCGACGCGTCCATCAGTTCGTTGAAGTTGTGTGGCAATATCTTTGACGAGAGGCCTACGGCGATGCCTTCGACGCCTTGCGCGAGTAGTAGCGGGAATTTGACGGGCAGGGTTATCGGCTCTTTGTTGCGGCCGTCGTATGAGAGTTTCCATTGCGTGGTCTTGGGGTTGAAGACTACGTCCAACGCCAGTTTGCTGAGCCTTGCCTCGATGTATCGCGGCGCGGCGGCAGAGTCGCCGGTGAGGATGTTGCCCCAGTTGCCTTGGGTGTCGATAAGTAGCTCTTTTTGACCGAGTTGCACCAATGCGTCGCCGATGGATGCGTCGCCGTGGGGGTGGTATTGCATCGTGAATCCGACGATGTTGGCCACCTTGTTGTAGCGGCCGTCGTCGAGGCGTTTCATCGCGTGAAGGATGCGCCTCTGGACTGGCTTGAGGCCGTCGTCGATTTCCGGGACGGCGCGTTCAAGGATTACATACGACGCGTAGTCTATGAACCAGTTTCGGTACATTCCCGACACGGATTTTAGGTGCAGGTGGTTTTGCACGCCGCCCGCAATCCTGTCGTCGCTGTCGCCATTTTCGGGCTGTCCGCCTATATTTTTTTCCTCTTCGTTGATTTCTTCTGACATTGCTTTCTATTGATAAGTTTTCCAACCAAGCGCAAAGTTAAGAATTTTTTGGCGAAAATTGCAAAATGAGGGGAAAATTTTTTGGCAGAATTCAAGTTGAAAATGCAACATTTTTTCCAAAATCAGGATACATTTCCTGAAAGGCCTCTAAGGGCGTTTTGTAGCCTAATCTTTTCCTTGGTC
>CAJOJG010000115.1 GCA_905234655.1 uncultured Bacteroidales bacterium | reverse complement strand
TTTTTTTTTTTTGTCCGCCGCGCTTTACATTTGCAGCGCAAAATGTTCATTTAGAATTTGTTGGAATGTGTAATATTTTTGCAGATTTTTTTTGCTAATGTCTTACAGAGATGGGAAAAAAGTTATTTCCGTCCATAAATCATACCCCCTACGACAGCCGTGAGTGGTGCGGTAAGCACCAATCCCATGCTGCCTACGACGGTGTGGAGTATCTCGGCTGAGATGTAATTGGAATTGACAATGCACACAAACGGCATTCCCTTGCTCATAAACGCCATAAATGCAAATGTAAACCCGCCCGAATACGCAAAGAGTAGGGTAGTGGTGGTGGAGCCGATGACGGGGCGGGCGATTTTGAAGCCTGATTTTATTAATTCTTTGGCGGAGAGTTCGGGCAGGCGGCAATGGATTTCGTCGATGGAGGCGGCGATGTCGGTGCTTACGTCCATCAATGCGCCCGATGCCGAAGGTAATCAGCCCCACCGAAACAAGCAACGTGTTCTTCTTCTGGAGCGGACACGGCGGCAACCGTGAAGGCCCGCTTTGGGGCAACGAGGATGCAACGCAATATTTTGGCACGGACCGCATCAAAAACATCGTGTCCGAGATGAACTCGCGCAATAAGTACCGCCGCATGATGTTTGCAATCGAAACCTGCTACGGCGGCAAATGGGGCGAGGCTCTCGAAGGGCAGCCCGACGTGCTCGTATTGACCGCCGCCAACCCTTACGAATACTCCATGGCGGACGTCCACGACAAGGATTTGGGCGTTTACCTGTCCAACGCCTTTGCCGCACATTCCGCAACACAATAACAGAGAAGCCTGACATATCGGTCTACGACCTCTACCGCGACCTATTCCGCACCACGATTGGCAGCCACGTATCAATATACAACCAAAAGCAATACGGCTCTGTATATACCGAGACGATGGAAGAATTTTTTGCGGACAATGAATGACGTTGAAAAGAAAGAAATTTTTTTAGACGGCTACTGGTGCGGGATTGAAAGTTTATATCTGCGACCGCAACATATCCTCGTAATCCTCAACAACCCATATTTTTGTGCCGTCGCAATCGACGATGTTGTCGGCAAACTGGTCGTAAAACATCTCGTTGATTTTTTCGGCGACGACGGTGGGCATCAGGTGGTTTGCCTTGATGATGGGTGTCGCGTCGGTATCGTCGAGAAGGGCGCGCAGGATTTGGATTTCGACGGGGGCGGGTTCGGCGGCGGGGGACGGTGTGGACGTTTTGGGTAGAGACGGTTTTGGCGCGGACGTTTTGGGTAGAGACGTTTCATGAAACGTCTCTACATTCGTGGTGGCGGTGATGGTGGTTGCGTCGGCGCGGTCGTCGTCGGTCAGAAGATTGTCGCGGGTAACGAGGGAATCCTCGCGGATTTGTCCGAGGGACGAGAGGTTGACGGTGATTTTGGGCTTGGATTGCTCGTCGTAATAATGGATGGCGCGGTCGATGAGTTCGTAAAACTGACGGTAAGCCTCGGATTCCTTCAACGGGCTGCCGGTATTGAACCTCTGGCGCAACTTGAAATCCACAGCGTTGACGAAGTTCTTGAACATCAGTTTGTTGTAATAATTGTAATCATAATGAAGAATCGTCCACTTGCCGCTGCGGTGATAATATTTGAGGGACGGGAATATCTCGTAGTCGAAGTCGGGACGGTCGGGGGCGGCGTAATAAATTGCGTTGTTGAGCGGTGTCCAGTTGGTGAGTTTTTGGTCGCCGAACAATGTGTGGGTGAGTTCGGTTTTTAGGATGCGCCACGCCCCGGCAAAATACAGTTTGCCCTTGTCGCCTTGTTTCTTGACGACGGGCGACTTGCAGAAATCCTTTTTTAGCACCTTGCCAAACGCCGCGATGATTTCGTCGTCGGTGTGGTCGGGATGATTGAGCATTACGTCGATGGCTTGCTCATATACCATGTCGTCGGTCGCGTACTTGATGGCGTATTCTTTTGGAAGGTCGTTGACGACGATGAAATCAAACATCCAATGCTTGAAGTTGCTGTTGAGGTTGGTGTTGCCAAATTGCTGCAAATAATTGGCCTCGAATGTCAGCATTTTTTGCAACGAATCTTCGGGGGACGACGCGCCGATGCAGTTGATAAGTTCGTAGATGTAGATGTAGGCGAGCGAGGTGGCGGTAGGCTGATAGTTGCCGCGCCTTAGTTGCGTGCGCCACGTGAAGTACGCGCGAAGTTCGATGATGTTGAGTTCGTGGTAGGTCGGGTAATAATGCGTGGTAACGATTTTGGCGGGCGCGTCGTCCTCGTAATCTTCCATAAACTTGCCCTGACGGTAAAAATTGCTGTTGCGGGCGGCGTTACGGTTGAAGGAAAAATAATCGTAGAGCCGCTTCATCTCGGTGATTTTCTGGGGCGTTACGTACAGCGAGGTTTGCGGCTTGGGACGGTTGGTGAAGTCTATCGGCGTGTCGGAATAGACATTTTTCGGTGTTTCGGCATGGACGCTCTTGGTCGTGTCGGCGTGGACGCTTTTGTTGAGGTTGTAGGCGGCGTCAAATAGTGCAAACACGATTTTTGGGTCGGCGTTTTGGTTGAAGTCGATGCCGAGCCAGTCGCCGCCTTTTTCGCGCACGGGATTGGTGATGTAAGGATGGTTGACAAGGCTGAGAGCAAGCCGCCCGCAACGCAGGTCGCATTTTTCGGTCGTCATGCCGGTCTGCGGGTCGCGACTGCGCATCAAGAGCGCGAGCCATTGCTTCGTCGCCGGATGGCACAGCACCGAAAACCCGGGGAAACTGTCCCACTTGTGTTCCTCGGGGATTTGGTATTTTTCAAAGGCGTATGTCGCGAGGTCAGAGAGTTGCATGATTGTCGGATAGTCGCAGCGTCTTTTGTATTGTTTGTATTGATTTTTTATTTGACGTCAAATCCCAACGTTGACATTATGCCCGTCAGCCGTCCTTGTTCTTTCTTGACATCGGAAAGCCGCTGCATCACCTTTTCGGTGTCCCAGACGAATTTCGGAAAGCCTCTATGTTGCCAAATATACATATTCCAGTTGCATTTTGCGGCGAAAGCCAGCATTATTCACCGCATATTTTGCGGCAAATATAAGGATTATTCGGCGCAATGGAAAATGTTTTGCGGATAAAAATTGCTAATGTCGAAATCAATGATGAAGTTTGGAATCCAAGTCCATGCGAATCCGTCAAAAAATTTTTTTCATCAATCATATATGGTATGTCGAAAAAACTTCATAACTTTGCCGCTGGATATTCGGCGTACCATCCCGATGTCCGACATAAAATATTAATAACGAAAGCGTTATGCCCTTCTTGTCAATGAGAACGTGAGAAATTTTCAATTGAATACAAGAGTTGGCATAGCGGTTTCGCCTATTGTAATATATAGGCGTGGACTGCTGTGTGTATCTTTGTATTCAGGTAATTCTCACGACCTTCATTGACGGATACTCACAAAAAATATCCATTAGACGCGGGTATATGCAGTCTGCGCTTTCTTTGTTTTACAGTACATTAAAACAAGCGTTTCCTTCCGGGCTGCAAAGTGAGACAACGAGCCAATTATGAGAAACAAAGTAATTTTTGTTCTGCTGTTTTGGTTGACGGCCGTCGGGACTGCGTTTGCGCAGGACGACACGCCGCCT
>CAJOJG010000114.1 GCA_905234655.1 uncultured Bacteroidales bacterium | reverse complement strand
ATCGTAATAATCCTGATACTTTCGGGCAAAGTTTTCCATTTCGGCGACGAAATATTCCTCAAAGTCGCGCCGAAGGTTGTCGCTGTCAGAGGTAACTTTCGAGAAATCCAGCGTCATCACCTGATAATAATTCCGCCACTGCGTTGGATGCCCGTGGACGTACAGACCGCCGAATAGCGCGTCGAAATTGTCTTTTTCCTTTATGTCGTAATAATATTGCAACATACTGAGAAACAGACTTTTGCCAAATCGTCGCGGGCGCACCAAAAGCATAAAGTGGCTGTCGCGCTCTATTTTGTCGATGTACATAGTCTTATCGACGTAATAGAGATTCTCACGCCGTACCTGTCCGAAATCGTTGATGCCCTGCGGCAAAAGTTTTACGCTCTGTTCCATGGTCTGAAATGTTTTGGGCAAAGGTAAGGAATTATTTTGGATTTTGGAAAAAGATTTTTAGCGACAAGCAAAAAATCCCCATCATCATTCTTTACCCCACCCGTATCCCCACCAGCGTCATGTCGTCGGTCTGCGGACATTGGCCACGCCAGTCGGTGATTGTGTGGTCTAAAATCCGGCATTGAACTTCGGCGGGTTTTGGCGCGAGGGAAACCCAAAGGGACACATCCGCCAATCATGGAGCGTATAATTTTTTCGTAGATTTCATTTGCCATAATCATTTTATTTTGCCAAATTTGCAACTTGAATTTAACATCAAAGACAATGAGACAAAAAAACTTTAATGGCAAGATTATAATGAAAAACAAACTCATCAACGCCGCCCTTGCGGTTGCCATGACGCTGTGCGTGTCATGTGGCGGTAACACAGAAGGCTATAGCCCCATGGCATCGTCCACCGACACCGTCAAGCCGCCAAAATACATATTCTACTTCGTCGGCGACGGGATGTCGCAGCCGCAGATTACGATGGCGGAAAAGGCGATTAGCGAGCCGGGATTCCGCCAACAGTTCAACAAACAGACCTGCAACATCTACAACCACGACGGCAGCGCACTGAACCTTCGCAAATTCCCGAGCGTCGGGATGGCGACCACAAACGCCGAAAACCGGTTCATAACATGTTCGGCCGCAGCCGCCACCGCACTCGCCACCGGCAACAAGACAACCATCAACACCATCTCGATGAACGGCGACCGCACCGCCAACTACGAGTCAATCGCCGCAAAAGCCAAAAAAGCCGGCATGAAGGTGGGCGTGGTAACGAGCGTGAGCATAGACCATGCGACACCGGCCTGTTTCTACGCGCACGTCCCCAACCGCAACATGTACGAGGACATCGCGCACTGGCTCTTGAAAAGCGATTTCGACTACTTTGGCGGCGGGTTCACGAGGTGGGATTCCTACAAGGACATGACCAAGGAACAGTTCCTTGATTCGCTGAAAATCAAGGGCTACACCGTAACGACCTCGCGCAAGGATTTTGACGCGCTCAACCCCCAGAGCGGCAAGGCGTTGGCGACGATTCCAAAACTCGTCGAAACCAAAATCGACGGCTCGTCGCTGCCCTACAACATCGACCTCGACATCCAGTCCACCGACGACGACCGCATCGTCCTGCGCGATTTCGTCAAGAAGGGCATCGAACTTCTCTACAACGACGACAAAGGATTTTTCCTCTTTACCGAGGGCGGCAAAATCGACTGGGCTGACCACGCAAACGACGCTGTTGCAAATATTTACGAGACCCTCGCCCTCGACGCGGCGATTGGGGTTGCGATGGATTTTTACCGTCAACACCCCGACGAGACGCTCATCGTCTTCACCGGCGACCACGAGTGCGGCGGCCTGACGTTGGGTTTTGCAGGCACCAACTACGAATCGGCGTTCCAACTGATGCAGAATCAGGTAGTTTCGTTTGAGGAATACGGCCGCGAGATGCGCGAGTACATCAAGGGAAATCCAAAATTTGACGACGTTCTCGCCAAACTGAAAGACAATTTTGGCATCGGCGGCGACGGCGCGTTGAAGTTGTCGGAATACGAGACCAAACGCCTCAAAGAGGCCTACCTTTTTGCGAAGGGCGACAAGTCCGTGGAACTCACCGACGAGGAAAAACACCTTTTCTACGGCGGCTACGAGCCGATTACCGTTACCGCGACGCACATCATCGACAACAAGGCGGGCGTCGAATGGGCAAGTTATTCACACACCGCGCTGCCCGTGCCGGTGTATTCGATGGGCAACGGCTCGCAGAGGTTGGAAGGCTATTTTGACAACACCGACATCCCCAAGACGATGATGCAACTCGCTGACCTCAAATAGATGTTTTCAATCCATTGTCCTGACGGACAATATATGTTTTAGTGTCCTGACGGACAGAAATCTTACAAATCTTTTCAAATCTTTCAAATCTTTTTATTTGTTAGATTTGTAAAGATTTGTAAGATTTCTCGCGAAGCGACTAAAAATAATTCGCGAAGCGAAAAAAACGACTATGAAAAACAAAAACACTGTATTCATAATAATCGTGGGACTCTTGATTCTCGTGATGGCGGTGGTGCCGACGGGGTTTGAGAATCCCACGCTTGTTGAAAACACATTCTACGAAAAAGGCGAGGTCGTGGAAGTTGACAATTCCGAATTGCAGACCATTTCCGTCGTTACCATCGGCAACCAACGCCTCAAAATCAAAATCCTCAGCGGCGACTTCGCTGGCAACGTCTTCACCGCCGAAAACATCCTTAACGGTCAAAAAAACATCGACAAACTCTTTGCGCCGGGCGACTTGGCGTTGACGGTGATTAAGACCGACGATGCGCACGACAAAGTGTTGACCGTCAAGGCGCAAGACTTCTACCGCAGCGGCGTAGAGATTGTATTGGCGGTGGTGTTTGTCGCCGCATTGTTGGCATTCGCGGGATTGACGGGCTTGAAGGCAATCATATCGTTCATATTCACGGCGTTGTGCTTTTGGAAAGTGTTGCTGCCAATGTTTCTGAACGGCATCACGCCGATACCAGTGGGTTTGGGCGTTTCGTTTTTGACGGCCGCCGTGGTGATATTACTGGTCTCGGGCGTAGGCAAGAAGGGACTGACGGCAATGTGCGGATGTTTTAGCGGCATAGCCTTCACGGCGGTGGTCTCTATGGTGTCGGCTCATTGGTTCAAGATACCCGGCACGGTTCAAGATTACAGCGAGGCGTTGATTTACGGCGGATTTTTCGACCTCGACTTGTCGTCGATATTCATCGCGACGGTGTTCATATCGGCGTCGGGCGCATTGATGGACGTCAGCACCGACATCGCCGCCTCCATCGACGAAATCCACTGCCGCCTGCCAGAACTTTCCGCCAAGGAACTCATCAAGTCAGGCTTCAAAATCGCCCGCCCCGTCATCGGCTCTACGACCACCACCCTACTTTTTGCCTATTCGGGCGGCTTCACGTTTGCATTCATGGCGTTTATGAGCAAAGGGATGCCCTTCGTCTGCATCGTCAATTCCAACTACATTTCCGCCGAAATCCTTCACACCGTCGTCGGCAGCCTTGGGCTCGTCCTGACCGCACCGCTGACGGCCGTCGTGGGGGGGATGGTGTATGGGAAGAAAATGTTAATTTTATATCATTGAATTTGTTCGTCATCACCTTTTATCGGGAGAAAAACAATTAAGGTTTTCACCCTTCGAAAAACGTCGAAAAATTTTTTAAACAAAAAAATGACAGTGAATGCATATTTTTTTTGCAGAATTCAAGTTGAAAATGCAACATTTTTTTCAAAATCAGGATACATTTCCAGAAATGCCTCTAAAGGCGTTTTGTACCCTAATCTTTTCCTTGGTCTGTTGTTCAGTATAGTTTGTACTTTTGCAACCT
>CAJOJG010000113.1 GCA_905234655.1 uncultured Bacteroidales bacterium | reverse complement strand
TCCCGCCATCCAACCATTCGTATGCATTTACTTCATATCATACATCATACAAGTATCTGTAATACAAGTACTGGTAATTCTTTTTAGAGGAAAGATAGTCTATATATTTTATCTGACAAAGTAAAATGGAAAAAATTTTTAGATTTTTGTGGAAGTTCTCGTTCATTGTGAAGACTTCCTCAAACTGGGCGGCGACAATGAGAAGGTTTTTGTTCCAACATTTTGACAATCTGACGGATATGCAAATCCCGCCCTTTGAAAATAAACCACACAAATCTTGCTGTCCGTCAGTTGGTTGCAGACGAAAGGATTGTAGTCGATGTCGCTCGAAAGGCTGATGCTGAGTTTCCGGGCTTTTTGGAAGTCTTTGAGCATATTGTAGATGCCGTCGGTGGTATCGGTGTCGAGTTCGTTGTACAGGGAAAGATGTCGGCGGGCTTGTGCTGACGGCTCTCTTGTTGCTTGACATTCATAATGTTACGAATGTCCTCGACGAAAATTATAGGCGAATTTTGTCGGAATGGATTGTGTTTTCAACGATTTCGCGGCGGATGCTGTTGATGTATGAATTTGCCGCGTCAATCGCGCCACCCTGCCACGTCGTCCGATACGTCAGAGAGAAACACTTTGAACTTACGGCTGTAAAGGTTCACAAACATAACTGTTGCTGGTTTCCTGTTTTTCTGTTAAAAACATTTTGTGCAAATGCTAATGTTGTTTTACAATATGTTATTTCTTATTTCGCCGACGGTCTCCCGAGGGCTTTTTTGTCATTTTGTTTCCTGATTTTAAAGCCGGGACATACAGCGAGGCGTTGCAACAAATCAACCAAGTGATGGCATCGGCATACAAAGATTTCGCAGAAGAATTGCTAAAAGACCGTTATTGCCGTCTCGAAAACATCGTTGACATAATCCGCACTTTCCGCCGACGAAAGCACGTTGGCATACTCGTTGAAAAACATCATGAACGAACTTCACCACAAATGGGGCGACGACAAACTCAAACTTGCCGTCTTGATTGACAACCTCATCAATGTGGACCTCGAAGCCACTAAACACGGTTACGAGAAAGAAATTCAAGATTTTTTTGACAAATTTCTTCCCGAAGAAGTGTCGCATTGGTGCGACTTGTTTCTGCAAATAGGCGGCGCTGCAAGCCAACGCCGCTCATACTTTTGCCGCCAAATCAGCCACTTGCGCCCGTGCCGACCAGATGTGCTATTGGCTCAGTGCGGACGAATCCGCAATGTCGTTCATAGTGCTTTTGGATACGTTGGATGCCTTGCTTGATTCGGGCGACCTTGCCGAGGATTCCATCTTGCTTTCCGGCGACTGCGACAAATGGTTTATGCTGTCCGACTGTAATTGTTGGAAAGATGTCAACGATTGGTATGTCAAAGAAAAATCCACAGTATAATCATGGTGTTCAACGGCTGGGAATTGGCGAGGTACGAGGTGGGGTAGGCTCGTTGACCCAACAATCCACGCACACTATGATTGTTTTGAACGTGTTCTGCCGTGATGTATAATACATCGAAACCAAAAACGGCAGGTTGACAGTATGTCCAATCTGCCGTTTTGATTTTTTACTTAGTGACTAATCTCTAATCACTTTTTGCCGCCCAACATTTCCGCCAAGGTCTTGTCCTTGAAACAGTGTTTCTCCTGATCCCAAAAGCCGAAATCAGCGTCGTAGCACCATGTAGTCCAAGCCACGTTGAACTCGTCGAAAACCGAGAGCATGTCCTTAGTCCACTTGTAGGCAAGATCGCGGTCAACGGGACAATACACGCCCCACTCGCCGCAGAAAAGTTGGAGACCGTATTTGGCGGCCACGTCGATTGCGTCCTTCATCTCGTTGTAGATGGTCTGGCGGTTCCATTCCTGCTTTGTGTAAGGCTCTATGAACGGCTTGACGCTGTCGGGCGCGGCGGCGTACTCCTCCTGCGAAATCGGGATGCCGGGGTAGTTGACCTTGCTGGTGTAACCCTTGATGTCGGTCCACCATGCGCCGTAATGTGTCAAAATCATCGGGTTGTAATAGTGGAAACTGAGGATGAGGTTCTTGTCGTTTTCGGGCACTTTGAGGAATTTGAACGTGCCGACACCCTGCCAAAGGTTGGAGCCGATGACCAAGGTGCGGTTAGGCTCACGCTGGCGGATTGCCTTGTGGACTTTTGCGACAAGGGCGTTCCACTGCTCGTGCTGCTCGGCGGTTGGCTCGTTCATAAACTCGTATGCAACCCAGTCGGTGCTGTAACCGATGAGCGAGTCCTGCAACTGTCCCCAAAGGTCAATCAAGCCCTGCTGTGCTTTCTCGTCGGTGAAAAGCGTGTTGTGTCCGCCTTCGTTGGAGGCATTGAAATAATGTGCGCGGATGATGTGGAGGTCAACGATTGCGCGGATGTTGTATTTGCGGGCAAGGTTGAGCGCGTTTTTCAGCAGCGACCACGCCTCGGGGAGTTTGTTGCCCTGCTCGTCCCAAAACTGCTCCTCGTCGATGGGAATCCTCACGTGGTCGAAACCGAGGCTGTCCAACCTTGCAAAGTCGTCTTCCTGAATGTGTTGGCGGCGTTTTTCGCCACGTTCCTCGCTCTGCGAAAGCCAGTGGCTGAGGTTTGTGCCGCGTTTGATTTTGAAGCCTTCCGGCCTCTGCTGCTCCGTCTGCTGGCCGCCGCACGATGCAAGTGCCAATGCGAACACAGCTGCGGCAATAATTGCTGTTATTGACTTGATTTTCATTATGATAAAGTGTTAGTTATAATATTCGATGTTGCGTGTTTCCTCGTCCTCGGAAGTGTCGTTGGTGGCGGCGTCGGTGGTTTTGGCAACGCGCTTTGTCCAGTTTTTGTGGCTGTCAAAATCCTTGTAAATGTATTCGACGGTATGGTCTGGCTCAAACTTCAACCCGTCGTTGTCCTCGCACGACAACGATGTGATTTTCTTGACGTTGCCCTCGCCGTCGTACTCGTAGGTGTCGAGCCAAACCTGACCCTCGCAATACACGGTGTCGCGGATTATTTTTGAGCCGTCCCAAACATAGACTGTGTGGTATTCCATGGCATCTTGGCTGCAAATCCGGCCGCTATTGTCGCGTGTCCACTTTTCGATGTCGGTGAAGGCGGCTGTTTGTTCGTCAAACGAGCGTGTTGGCTCCTCGACGGCGAATGGGTCATAACCGCCCACGCGGGTGATTTTGCCGTTTTGGTCAAACTCCACGCCGTCCATCTTCTTCACGTCGCCTTTGAGCGAGAAGAAAGCGAGGTCGTCAGTCGTGCCTTTTCCGCCGCACGAAAGCAGTGTCAATGAGGTAATTACTGAGAATAAAAATGTCTTTTCCATAATTATTAATTTTGTTGTGATTATCGCCGTAAAGGTAGTAAAATTTTTCGGAGAATTTCAAATATCGATTGCATTTCAAAATGCAAAGTTCGGTTTTTATCAACAAGTTTCTATCGCTCCCCGACAAAATTATCCTCACAATCTATCATTCCCCGATGCTTCGTCACGCCACCTCGACCTGCCCGTTCATCAACAGCGGCAACAAACGGTCGCGAAGGGAAGTGAGGGTTTGATTCTCCGCAATATTCTTGACATATTTGGAAAGAATTGAATCAAAAGATTTCAATAATTGTTTGCATTTGGGAATCAAAATGCTTATTTCTTTCATATCCTTATCGCTAAGATGTCCAACCGTAGAACCTTTTGCTTGTTGTTCCTTGAATTTTATAAAGGGTTTGATTTGATGGTAAATCAATAGTGTTGAAATGTCTGTTTTTCGAATCCTGACAATTCGTTGATTGATATAATCATTATCGCGACAACAGAAATTCATATGAAAATAACCGTCCATTCCTATAAGCAAGTCATTAACATTTGTTTTATATGATTCGTTAGGGATTTCATCTGTTTTGGCCGATATTGAATTTGTTGCAATGTCTCTTATCCTTAGCAGAATTCAAGTTGAAAATGCAACATTTTTTCCAAAATCAGGATACATTTCCAGAAATGCCTCTAAAGGCGTTTTGTACCCTAATCTTTTCCTTGGT
>CAJOJG010000112.1 GCA_905234655.1 uncultured Bacteroidales bacterium | reverse complement strand
CCTTGCCGATGTAGTTCAGTCCAACTGTTACTTCAAGTCAGAAACATTCACCTACAATGCAAGCGGCGAACTCAGCGTAACTCTCAACGACCAAAACGCCTACCTTGTGTTCAATCTTTCTGAGAATCAGAAAAAAGTCAACATTGGCGACAATTGGTATGAAGTTTCAGGAGGACATTGTTACGCAGCCGTACCTGCGGGCGAAGTTACAGGACGATTCTTCGGCACAAAGACAGCCGAAAGTGGCAAAATCTACACTATCAATCGCACCGATGTCGTTGTCCTTGACATTATAACACTCGATGAGACCTCTTTTTCATTAATCGTAGGTGATGACAAAACCCTTACGGCTACCGTGTCTCCCGAAAATGCTACTGATAAAACCATTACATGGTCATCGAGCGATGATGCTGTTGCCATTGTTGATGCATACGGCAATGTAACGGCGGTTGATGAAGGCGAGGCTGTCATTACCGCTACGGCAAACGATGGTAGTGATGTGAGTGCATCCTTTCGCTATATCCAACAGTTCGCCTAAAATATTCAGATGGGGTGCTGGTACTTCTGTTACTCTCACGACAAACTATACAGGCACTGAGACTGTACAATGGTCATCGGCTGATCCGACCAAGTTGTCAGTTGATGAGAATGGTAGCGTAACTACATCATTTGATGGTAATGGCACTGTAACAATTACTGCAAGTGTAAAGGGCGTGTCTGCCACTTGTGATGTAGAAATAATTTGGGGTGTTGGAACGCCTGGCAGAGGAGGTAGTGTTCAAGCGTTTGCGAATGCCTCAGAGTCCAATCCTGTTTATTGTACAGGTCTTGTAACTGTTGAAGGAGCCACTTCTCCTATTTCTTTTTCGCATAGTACCGCTGGCTCATATGATGTCCTCTATTTTAATGGCGCACAAATATATCGTGCCAATTGGAATGTGCCGTATATAATAATAGAAAGTGGCAACGGTAGTCAGACACAACCCTATGTATTAAAGAGGTCATGGTAATCTGATTCCCCCTTACACGGGGACTGACCTCATGTGAGTAAAGCAAGTCGTCCGAGAGTCCTAATTGGAAGATACTCTCTGGCGGCTTTTTTTTACTCTACGATAGAACCAATCGCCTTATCATATCACCTTGTGTTGTAAAGTGCAGGAGTGGTTTGAAACTATGTGCGATTTTTCGGCAGTATATTTTTTTGCAATTTCCGAAAAATGATTTGCATTTCTCAAAAAATATCATTTCCTTTGCAGAAACATCAGACTATGAATATGGACAACACAAACGATAAGGTAATTGACGATGGCGGCATCCGATTCATCTCGCCGACCACGGATTTCGGTTTCAAGAAACTATTTGGCGACCCAAGGATAATGAAGGGCTTTTTGAACGCGCTGTTCAGTTCCAAAAACCTCAACCTTGTGATTGAGGATTTAGAATACGTCGACAAGGAGGAATTGGGAGCTGACAAGAAAAACCGTGGGGTTATTTATGATTTGCGTTGCAAGATGACGACAGGCGAAGTCGTCATCGTGGAGATGCAGAACGAAAGTCAGGACTTCTTTGAAAACCGAATCATATATTATCTGTCGCGGGCTGTTTCCAATCAAGGTTTCAAGAAGGGACGCGACGGCAAGTCGGAAGAAATAGAGGATTGGGATTTTGCAATCAACAGGGTCATTGGAGTATTCATAATGAACTTTTATGACCCCAACGACAGCGAGAAGATTTCGCGCAACTGTTGGGTAAACGTAGAAACGCACAAGATATCGTCCGACCGTCAGGAATATTGGAAAGTTCAGTTGCCATATTACAGGAAACACAATCTCAAACAAGAAGATTGCGTCACCAAGAGTGATTATTGGTTGTTTAACATTGCAAACATGGACACTATGAGAGAATTGGCATTCAAAGAAAAGGATTCGGACTTTGTGTATCTTAGCGAACTTGCGGAGTTCCGTGCGATGTCCATACCTGAACAGGACAAGTATATACGACAAATAGACCGAGAAGTGGTTTGGAAGAACGTTATGGATAGGAAATATAGGTTCGGATTCTCTGACGGCAAAGAAGAGGGTCGTGCAGAGGGTCGTGCAGAAGGACTTGAAGCGGGTCGTGCCGAGGGCGCGAAAGACAATGCCATCGCCATCGCCTGCCGAATGAAAGCCAAAGGTCTTGACGTCGCAACCATTTCGGAACTCACCGGACTTGCCCCCGACGAAATCTCAAAAATTTAACACAAAATATTTTGCGTTTACAAAAATTACCGCTATCTTTGCATCGTAAATAATTAAAAATTAATTTAATAGCTGACTAATATGGCACGAATTTTGCGCATCGCATCGCATCGCATCGCATAAATATACCCATTAGACATCTTGAAAAATCGGCGGCGACCGCGCCGCCGCGCCATCATATTTTAATCCCTTGTGGGACGGAGCATAAAAACCTCCGCCCCGCAAGGGATTTTTTGCATTCCTGCCGTCCCCGTCTGAAACCAAGCCCCGAAGGGGCGTCCGCGTATAGCCGTGGGTGCCAACCCACGGAATCGTGTGCCAACTCGCGGAATCGGAATAATAAATTACAATCAACATAATGTATAACCCTCAAAAATCTTATCATCAAATGAAAGAGCATTTTGAAAACGTGGTCGCCCCTGGCGTAGCGACCGAGAGAAATAAGTACGTCAGCCCCGAGATTGAGGTCATCAATCTTGACTCGCAGCCGCAGTTGCTGGCTGGCAGTCCGTTCAGCCCGTCGGGCGTAGGTTTTGACGGCATTGATAAAGACGACATCTAACCAAAGGAGGACACGACAATGAAAAGAACATTCTTAAGAATCCTGCCCGTAGCGGCAGCCCTCCTTCTGGCAACATCGTGCAGCAAGGACAGCGACAACGACACCAGCGTCGCAACCACTCCCGGCAACAATCTCCCCGCGCAGGAGCAGGTTGTAGAACAACTCAAATCCCAGGCCATCCCGTTCTCAATCACAGTCGGCAAGGACGGCAGCTCGCTTTCAAAATCCACCGTAGAGTATGTAGATGGAACTGGCTACGTCCAAAAATTCATCGCAGGCGATGTACTCGTAATCTCCAACAGCGAGGTTCTCCAAGAGGATGCAACCCTCAGCTTGAAGTCCGGCGACGAAAACAAAACGTCTGCAACATTTGAAGGCGAATTGAAAGTGAAAGATGGTGTAGAACTTGTCAAAGGCAAGACCACATTCGATGCCGTTCTGAAAAACGATTCCAAGCAAAACAGCGGCACTGCAGTGGATGGAGTAAAGGAAGCATCCTCCCTTGCCGAGGCGTTCGAGAAATACGGCTACCTCACGGCTGATGATTTCACCTACAATGGCAGCGAGACAAAAATCACCCTCGTCCAGAACACTGTATTCTTGAAGATAAAACCCTACAAAGGTCAGACCACTGCAACCGTCAACGGCACATTATACACTGCGGCCGGTGGCGGTGTGATTTACCTTGCGGTCAAGAGTGGTACAGAGATAACATCCAACCTTTTCTCTGGCACAAAGACCGTGACCAATGAAAATGGCAAGGTTGTGAAGAATATCGACCGTTCAGATGTGAGTGAGGGTGCGCTTGACGGCGTGTTCTCGGTGTCCGACACCAAGACAGTTAAATTCTCCAAAGGCAACTTGCAGGCGACCTATGATGGTTCTTCTTGGGAATGGGGCTTTGCAGCTAATCAGTGGGATTACATCGGCGGAGCAGCCGCTAACACAAAAATCAGTGGCAACGGTACTGTCTCCGAAAATGGCACGGTAGACCTCTTCGGCTGGGTAGGCTCGTCGTCCACAGTCTTGACATCCGACCCTGCAATGTACGGCATCAGCAGTTCGACGACAACTTCAGAGTACGGCAATCTATGGGAAGACGTACTGAAATCCGACTGGGGCACGAAGATAGGCGACGGAAAAACTTGGCAGACACTCAGCACTTCGGAGTGGCAGTATCTGTTCAACAGCCGCGCAAACAATAATATGTTGTACGGACATGGCAAGATTACAGTTGATGAAAAAGAAATCTGTGGCTTGATAATCCTGCCCGACAGCTGGACATTGCCGACAGGATTGGAATTTACATCGGGAAAAAGTGAATGGGTTAATTCCTATACCACAGACCAATGGGCGCAGATGGAATCCGCCGGTGCGGTGTTCCTTCCTGCCGCCGGCTACCGCAGGGGCTCGGAAGTCAGCAACGCGGGGTCCTACGGCTGGTACTGGTCGTCGACCGCCGACCTCAGCTACTACGCGGGGCGCGTCCGCTTCACCTCGAGCGACGTCCACCCTGCGCATCACTACTCCGGGCGTGAAAACGGATTCTCTGTCCGTCTCGTCTGTCCCTTGTAGAAATTACCGTGTTCTGTCTTGACTGTACAAAACAATAGCATCGACTGCCGAAAAATCCACAACATTTTTCGGCAGTCTTTTTTGCAATTCCCGAAAACTTCCATTATCTTTGCCGACATAAACCAACACCAAAAAAGCGACGCTATGGGAAACTATATACGATTTGACTGGATGATAAAACGCCTTCTGCGCGACAAGAAAAACTATGTCGTCCTGGAAGGCTTTCTGAGCGTGTTGATAGGCCGTCAGATA
>CAJOJG010000111.1 GCA_905234655.1 uncultured Bacteroidales bacterium | reverse complement strand
CCGGATGGCCGCACATACCCTAACCTCTTTGACGCTCACCCGCCGTTCCAGATAGACGGCAACTTTGGATTCTGCGCCGGCATCGCCGAAATGCTTTTGCAGAGCCACGACGGCGCGGTTCACCTGTTGCCCGCCCTGCCCGACAATTTGAAGGAAGGCAGTTACAAAGGCTTGGTGGCGAGAGGCGGCTTTGTAGTTGACTTGAATTGGAAAGACGGCAAAATCACCAGCGGACGCATCACCCCGCGCATTGGCGGCTTATTGAGAATCCGCAGTGCCGTGCCACTGCAAGGCGACCTACTTCACGCCGTCAACCCCAACGTCAACAACCCCCTTCTTCAGCCCGCCGACGTGGCCTCGCCCAAAGTATCGTCCGAGTCCACCATCCACGCCCCCGCCCCGACCAAGTATTACGAATACGACGTCGACACCCAAGAAGGCCAAGAAATAAGGTTCAGCGCAATGTAGGGGCGGCCCTATGTGTCCGCCCGAAAAAAACGAATCACATTATCGTAAATACAAAAATTCCCGAAAATTACCCCTCTGAAGTTTTCGGGAATTTTTTTCAAAAAAATCCGACTTATTGTTTGTCAAACAAATAAAATCTTTCTAACTCTGCGACGGATATTGATGCATCGTTTATCCGACGAGATATTAATAACACCACTCACAACAATCCCGAAACCGCACTCACCGATGTCCAAGAAGCATCCTCATTGGCAGAAGCCTTCCAAAAGTACGGCTACTGGACATCCTCGTTCACCTACACCACAGGTGAAAATCCGGCAATAACTCTCACTCAGAACACTGCGTTCATCAAGGTCGATTTGCCATTCCACGGCACAAAGATTACTTTCACAATTGGAGGAACTGAAACCGTGAAATATCTCTACGGCACCGAGATATTCGCCATCCCCGACAAAACTAACATCAAAAGCGAATTGTTGAACATCGACAGGGCCGTTGATATTACCAACAAAAAAGTAGTCCTATACCTCAAACGCACAATGCCTGACGGATGCATCGCGGGTGTGTTCTCTGTCGCCGCCGACAAGCAAGAAATCCCAAACATTTTTCGGCGGTCTTTTTTGCATTTTGCCCATAAAACATTTATCTTTGCGCTGTAACATTTAATGCGCAAAAATTATGACAAGCAACGAACTCATCCGCTTCGACTACGCAATAAAAAAACTTCTGAGAAACAAGGCTAACTTCGGAGTCTTGGAAGGTTTTATTGAAGTGATTTTGGAAAAGAAGTGCAAAATACAGGCGATACTCGAGAGCGAAAGCAACCAAGATAAATCCGACGACAAGTTCAACCGCGTCGATATTAAGGCACAGGACGAGGACGGCGAAATCTTCATTGTCGAGGTGCAGACATCGCGCTACACGTACTTCTTGGAGCGCATATTGTTTGGAGTGTCCAATGCCGTCGTGGAACAGGCGTGTCAGGGCGAAGATTACGACCTAATCAAAAAAGTATATTCCATTTCCGTGGTCTATTACGACTTTGGCGAGGGCGAGGATTACATTTATCGCGGCACTACAGAATTTCGCGGCGTAAGGAAACACGACATCCTCAAAGTGTCACGCAAAGAGGAACTTACCGAAGAAGAACTTTTAGCCGAACAGGACAAGCCCGAAAACAAACGCCGCGCCTACAAACTGAAGAAACAGACGGTCGGCAACATATTCCCCGAGTTTTGTCTTTTGAGAATCAACGCTTTCCGTCCATCCATCGCCGATGCCCTGGACGAGTGGATGACTTTCCTGAAAGACAATAGCATCAAGGATGACACCCTGGCACCTGGACTCGTCCAAGCCAAAGAAGTCCTCAAAATTTCCAATATGTCAAAGGCGGAACGAGATACGTACCTTCGCCACCGCGAGGCAATGCAGAATGAGCGAAGCGCAACGCGGTATTCATACGCATCTGGCAAAGTCGATGGACGCATTGAGGGGATAGCCGAAGGACGTGCCGAGGGGCTTGCAGAAGGCGAAGCCAAAGGCCGTGCAGACGCTATGCGCGAAACCGCCCGCAAGATGAAAGCCAAAGGACTTAACATTGACGACATTGCCAATTTCACCAGTCTCCCCCCCGACGAAATCGCAAAATTATAATCCACACAAAACTTCCCGAAAATTTCCACTCTGAAATCTTCGGGAATTATAGTTTATTCACCGCAAGAGTAAAACACCTGCCCCACCCTGTCGATATGCTCACCGATGGGTGTATTCTTTTTAGCCTGATAATCAAGCAAATCCACGCCATACAGGAGTTCGAGGTCTTCGATTTCGCAACTCATTTTAAGAATCAGCCTGAAATCGATATTCTTGCCAACGACGGCGAGGTCGATGTCGGAGCCAGGACGATAATTGCCCTTTGCCCTCGAACCAAATATCAAGACCTTCTCCACCTCGCTGTGCCTGCGGAAAACGTCATTGATTTCATCAATTACTTTATCTGAAAGACCAAATCTCATTGAAAATCAGGATTATGTGATAAAACTTCTAATTTCTCATCAAGTTTTTTGAGCAACGGTGCGAAATCACTATACACCAACTTGACCGTGGCAAGAATTTCGTTCTCGTCATAGACGCGCGTAAACACATTGCGGGATTTGAGCATGGCGCGCCATCCGTCGTGGTCGATGATATAACCCGCCTCAAACGCCGTCTTGATTACACCATTTGGACCCGGCATAAACTGGAATCCGCCCAAAATCAGCAAATCCTGCAACACCTTCCAGGCAAGTTCAAAGGTGTATTCAAACCTCTGCACAAGCCCCTCGACCTCCAATTCCGACAAGTCGTCGATGGAGCGGTCGCCGGTAAGTTCAAGGAGCCGCCCACACGCCTTATGATAATTGGAATACCTCTGTATCCATCTTGTATCATTACTCATAACAGGTGCTGATTAAAAGTTTTTGCAAATATAAACAATATTTCCCATACCACATAAAAAAGGTTGGATCGATTCACATCGTCCAACCCATCCATACTGTTTGAAAAATAGATTTACTAAAAATATGAGAAAATCCTATTCCTTAATTATTTTTGGCGGCGTAGAACTCATCACGCTGACATCTTTTTTCACTTCCTTGACGCTTCCGTTTTTGAAAGTGGCGGTCATCTTTACGGTGTATTTGCCAGGATGTTCGTAATGATGGACGGGGTGTCGTCGCTCACAATAGGCGTTCCGTCGCCAAAGTCCCACGAAAGCGAGGTGTACGGATAGCCTCGGTATTCGGGCGCGACGGTAGGGCTGCATTTCGCAATCTTGAACGACGATTGGTAGCGCGGCATCTTGGGGAACCGTCCACCAAAGGGGTTGCTCAATTTGATTTCGTCTTCGTGAAACACACATTCGCCGTCAGTTTCTGTTATGTAAGACAACTTGTCCCAACGGAAAATGCCTATGTAGATATTGCCGTCGGGGGCGAGCTGCAGATCCTCCCAGTTTCCAGAATGATTGCCCCACTTGCCCGACAGCGTGGCTACTGTCTCGATATTTGTGAGATTAGGCAAGTCGGATTCGAGGCAACGGCTAATAGTGTATTCGCCACGCATTCCTTGAAGGAAATATATATAATCCCCATTTTCAGAAAAATCGAAGGCTTTGAGTTGGTCCATCGCAACAAATGTTTCGTTTCCAATAGTCTTTGTTTTAATATCAAAATCATAAATATATAAGCCGTCACTTTGTGATTTTATATACAACCGGGATAAATCGGCATTGAAACGTAATCCATAATTCTCATCTGTTGTACGACAATTAGAAGTCGAAACCGTATGAACACACTTGGCTTTGTCATTATCTACGACATATACAGAAATATTATTATTGCACCAATCCGCCGTTATAAAAAGAACTTCCTCTTCATCTGCGCAGCCTACCATAGATCCTACACAATTCAATGCTCTTATTATATCGCAAATATACTTATCTGAAACAATATCCTTATATATATGAAAGATATGTCGCATTTTGAAGTATGAGACGTTTGGGGCATCACGAACAATGCCGCTTACAAACAAATAATAACTATCAGACGCGACAGGGTCTCTGATGCCAAAACCTCCATAATACGCTGGAATATCGCATACCTTGTTGCCTGTTCCATCATATATGTCGCAGAATCCATATAAAACAAGCCTGCCCTCGTCATCAGACAAACTTAA
>CAJOJG010000110.1 GCA_905234655.1 uncultured Bacteroidales bacterium | reverse complement strand
GTTTTGTTTTCAATATTTTGCCGTTTTTAACATTTTTTAATTTCGGAATTGAGGTAATACAAGTACTGGTAATTCTTTTTAGAGGAAAGATATGTAATAATTTTCATAATGTCAACTGTTTTTTTTTGTCCACTGGACTTTACACGGATTTTTCAAGTGGTTTTTAGACAGAATTTTAGGTGGTGTGGCTTGGGGTGAGGTATTTAGATAAGTGAATATTTTTTCAATTTTTTTTCGCACTAAAAATGTTTATCTTTGTCGGCGATATTTGGGACTGCCGCCGCGACCCCGTGGCGCAGGCTAAACGTGTGAAATAATTTTTCCTATGAAACTAACCGAATTATACACCAAGGCTCTCGACCTTGAGCCGCTGACTATCGACGAGGGCGAATACTTATACCAAAATGCGCCGCTCGCCGAACTTTCTTATGTGGCGAATCAAATCAAGAATATGATGCGGTCGCAGGAAGACCGCAACAAGGTCGGCTGGATTATCGACCGAAACATCAACCTTTCCAACATTTGCAGCACGAGATGCAAGTTTTGCAACTTTTCGCGGCCGTCCAACAGCGACGATGCTTACGTAACGACGATGGACGAGTACCGAAAGAAAATCGGCGAACTTTTCGCGGCGGGCGGCCGTCAGGTGCTTTTGCAGGGCGGGATGCACAAGAAGTTCGGTCTGGAATTTTATTGCGATTTGTTTTCAGAATTGAAGCGCAGTTTTCCCGGATTGATTCTTCACGCGCTGGGTCCGGCGGAAGTGGCGTTCGTCAGCAAGATGGAAAAGATGTCGTATTTCGACGTCCTGAAACGCCTTCACGATTCGGGGCTCGACAGTCTGCCGGGCGCGGGCGCGGAAATTTTGGTGGACCGTGTGAGGAAGATTGTTTCGCCCGCCAAATGCACCGCCGCCGAGTGGCTCGAAGTGATGCACCAGGCGCACGTCCTCAATCTTCCGACGTCGGCGACGATGATGTTTGGACACGTGGAAACCGTCCGCGAAAGGATTGAACATCTCGTGGCACTTCGCGAAACCCAAAGCCGCAAGCCCGACTATTCGCAGGGGGTCATAACCTTCATTCCGTGGCCTTTTTACGGCGACGGCACACGATTGGAAAAAGAATTGGGGCCATTCGCAAAGGTTTCGAGCGACGAATATGTAAGGCTGATTGCGGTTTCGAGGCTGATGCTCAACAATATACGCAACATTCAGGCATCGTGGCTCACTGTCGGCAAGGCGATTGGGCAAGTTTGCCTACATTCGGGCGCAAACGACTTCGGTTCCATAATGATGGAAGAGCATGTTGTTAGCGCGGCGGGGGCAAATTACAGTCTCGACAAGAACGAAATGGTGGTTGCAATCCGCGAGGCGGGGTTCGAGCCATGCAGAAGAAATTCGCGGTACGAGTGGGAACGATAATTACGCCGCCGTAGGCGGTGCAACTACGTCTTCGAGTAGTTTGATTTCGCGGTTTTTGACGTTGATTTCCACACGTGCGCCGATGGGCAGCGTGCAGCGCGACTTGACGTGTCCAAAACTAAAATCCGTGATTATCGGGATTGTGAGCCTTTTGCAAAAGTCGCTGATTACCTGCGAGAGCGAAAGGCTGTTGTCGCCCTGCGCCTCGCAGCCCTTCATTTTGCCGAAGACGATGCCGCGAAGTCCGCTCAGATTTTTTGACGAGCGCAGGTGCGTCAGCATACGGTCGATTTTGTAGGGCGGCTCGTTGATTTCCTCGATGAAAAGGATTTTGTTTTGAAGGTTGAAGTCGTATTTCGTTCCCGTCAACGCTTCCAAAAGGCAGAGGTTGCCGCCGATGAGAGTGCCTTGCGCCTTGTTTTTTGACGGGGTGGGGCAGAGGGCCACTTCGGGCGATTCGGCGGCTTCGTCGGGGTCGCAGCCTATCTTAACCCCGCGAATACCATTGCGAAAAATATCCCACATCATTCTTCGCGTGTATTCGGTGTCTTCCGGGACGAGCATCGACGAGTGGAACGTAATCAGTCCGGTCATTTTGTGGATTGCAATCGTCAACGCCGTGATGTCTGAATATCCACCGATGATTTTTGGGTTGGATTTGATGAGGTCATAATCCAAAAGGTCGAGAATCCTCGTCGTGCCGTATCCGCCGCGTGCGCAGACGATGGCCTTCACGTCTTTTTGTGCGAATAGTGTATTGATTTGGTTTGCGCGTGCCTCGTCGCTGCCAGCAAGATAACCATACTTGTCAAAAATCCCGTCAGCCATTACAGGGACGAATCCTGCCTTTTGGACGTTGAAGGCGGCTTTTCGGGCTTGTTGGTCGGTAATCGGGCCGGCCGGCGCGGCGATTCCTACCTTGTCGCCGGGTCGTAGGGCGGGGGGGATGAGAGAGTGCATTTGTTGATTGTGGGATTTTGGGATTTGTTGATTTTTGATTTTTTGATTGAAGATTAGTATGCGACGAATCCAAACCGCTTGACGTATGTTGGCATTTCCTGCAACGCTTTTGCCATGATTCCTTTGGCGGTGTAGCGCGGGAAGGTGGCGATGGCGTTCAAGAGCCAGAGTTCAAAGACGAAACTCGTCATGAAGTCCACGTCCTTCGTGTAGCCGGTAATCATTCGGGCGTTGGTGTTGCGCTTGAAGGCGCGGATGGCTTCGTCCTTCATCCTGAGCGAACTGCACGAGCCGAAGTGGACGTTGCGGTTTTGGAAAAGGTTTTCGTGCTTGTTGCCGAATGTAGCGAGGTTGAGGTTGACGCCGTTGGCAAATTCTATCGCGCTCTTCGCCCCGTGGAAACAAAGGTACACCATGTCGTATGCCGAGTACGAGTGGTGGTTGAGGTGGTTGATGTAATACCCAAAATCCTCTGACGTAGCCACTTGCCTGAATGCAAACGGTATGTCGAGCGTGTTTTCGAGGAACTCAAGTAGCGACTTGGCAGCCGATTTCTTTTTCAGGTCCTGAATCGACTTGTCCCATTCGGTTTCCAAACAAAATATCCTGTTCATCCTTGCATCGTTTGTAAGTTGATTTTCGGTTGGCAAAGATATAAATTTTTAAAGAATGATAGACATTTTTTGTTTTTTTTACAATAAAATAATTGCCAAATGACTACTTTACATTAATTTTGCAGCCGAAACTCGCCACACGGGCTGGGTTTTAAAACAAAAATTTAAGCGAATTATAACGAATTAAAACGAATTTTATTGATTTTAATTCGCTTTAATTCGTTTTAATTTATGTTCCCAAAAAAACAAATGTCGCCGCAAGGCGTTATATTGTAACAAGATATTTTTGTTAAAGGAAACAGAAAGTTATGAAAAAGTTGCTGATGATAGCGATGATGTTGGCGATGGCGGGGCTTTGCGACGCGCAGGTGATACTTCGTGGCGACGACTTGAAGGATTCGGCGCGGGTCAAGCGTGCCACCGTCGTGGCCGGATGGGTGGAATACCCCGACACCAACCTGATGGTCTTGCACAAGCCGATAGTGTGCATGCCGCCGTATGTGTTCGTGTCGAGGCGTCAACAGGAACATTACGCCAAACTCGTCCGCAACGTCAAGAAGGTCTGGCCTTACGCCAAAATCATCAAGCGCGTCTATGGCGAACTCACCGATTCCATCGCCAAAATCCCGACTGAGGAAGCGCAGAGGACCTACGTCAAGGAACAGGAAAAAAAACTTCGCGCACAGTTTGAGAAGCAACTCATCAACCTGACGATAACGCAGGGCAGGATTTTGATAAAACTCGTTGACCGCGAGACCGGCAGCACCACATACGAAGTAATCAAGGACTTGAAAGGCGGTTTCAGCGCGTTTATGTTTCAGGGCATCGCGAGGCTTTTCGGGTCCAACTTGAAGTCAGAGTACGACGCCAAAGAGGAAGACCGCATGATAGAGGACATCATCGTCCGGATAGAGAACGGGCAGATATGACGGAAAGATCAAAAATTTAACACAAAAAAATTTTGCCACGTCAAAAATAATCCCTAAATTGCATTGTAAAACATTGAAAATTAACACAATAATCGAATAAAATGGCACGGATTTTGCGCATCGCATAAATAATGCACCCTTAAACACTTTGAAAAATCACGGCGTAGTTGCGCCGTCGGCATCATACATCATCCCTTGTGGCGGGCATATAAACCCTTCCGCAAGGGATTTTTCGTGTTCAACAATCATCAACATTTAAAAATACCAAACAAAATGGCAGAACAATTTGACAATGTTGTCGCAAATGGCGTAG
>CAJOJG010000109.1:4431-5406 GCA_905234655.1 uncultured Bacteroidales bacterium | reverse complement strand
GGCGGTGCCGTGGGGCGATTGGGTCTCATATCCAAGAGCCTTTGAAACGCTGTCGGGGTCGAGTTCGCCGGTGCGCGGGAGTTGACCAGTGAGACGGCCTATTACAGTAGCCTTGTCGCCCACAATCGTCTTCACGTCGGTCTCCACAACAGGCTGTCCGTCCTCAACAACGAGGATCTCCTCACACTCTGCGGCGAGGTCGAGGATTTTCTGTTCGGGGAGCGGATATTGTGAAATTTTCAGGAGGTTGACGCCTTCTATTTTGAAATTGGCGATTGCTTCTTTTACGTAATTGTAACCGATGCCACAAGCCACAACGCCGAGTTTTGTGCCTGACTTTTCGTTGCGGTTGTAAGGCGAATTTTCGGCGGCTTCGAGCATCAATGGCTGTTTTTCGAGGAGTGCGGCGTACTGTTTTTTGGCAATGCCGGGCAACAACACCCAACCTCTGCCAGTGCTGGGATTGAAGGCGTTTTCGCTGCCCAATTCGCCTACCTCAACGGCTGCGCGGCTGTGCGCAAGCCTCGTAACAACCCTCAGCAAAACAGGTTCTTGCAATTTTTCACTGAGTTCAAACGCCACCTTCATCATATCGTAGGCCTCCTGTTGGTTGCTCGGCTCAAAGATGGGAATCAACGCAAATTTGCCGTAAAATCTCGAATCTTGTTCATTTTGCGAGGAGTGCATCGAGGGGTCGTCGGCTGCCAAAACCACAAGGCCGCCATTGACGCCCGTAACGGCTGAATTTACGAAAGCGTCGGCGCATACATTCATGCCGACGTGCTTCATACAAACCAACGCCCTCTTGCCGGCGTAAGACATACCAAGAGCCGCCTCCATTGCGGTCTTTTCGTTGGTGCACCACCGGGAATGGATTTTGCGCTCCTTGGCTGTGGGATTGTTTTGAATAAATTCTGTAATCTCGGTTGACGGGGTGCCCGGATAAGCGTACACGCCACTCAATCCGGCATGAAT
>CAJOJG010000109.1:0-4374 GCA_905234655.1 uncultured Bacteroidales bacterium | reverse complement strand
TAATGATAATTTTTTTACAATGGAAATTTATTTTTTGAGTACGAATAAAACTCATAGTGAATTTTTCATTTCCTGTCGGAACACTTTATATAAAAAGTTGTGTTGAATGGTTTCTAATGTCGATTCAAAAATGATGGAACTGGACAGTGGGGTAGTGGTGGCAGTGTCATCTATGCCTATGGCATAAAAATAACGGACGGGAAAACTTCGTCTTCCTGTCCGTTAGAGTGAGTATTTCGGGTATGTGTAGTCAGGGGTTATTTGTCGTCCTTCTGGAAGGTCTTGTAGCAAAGACCGGCGAGGCCTGCGCCGACGAGCGGGGCAACGATGAAGAGCCAGAGCTGCGGGAGGGCGAGGGGATTGTCGGAGAAGATTGCCTGGCTTATTGAGCGGGCGGGGTTGACGCTCGTGTTAGTCAGCGGAATGCTTACCAGGTGGATGAGGGTGAGGGTAAGGCCGATGGCGAGACCGGCGTTAATGCCTGCGCCTTTCTTGTCGGTCGCGCCGAGGATTACCATCAGGAAGAGGAACGTGAGGACAGCCTCGGTCACGAATGCGCCGAGGGCGTTGGCATCGAGGTAGCCGCCGGCGGTGCCGTAGAACTCCTTGCCGTAGCCGTTTGCGGCGAAAGTGCCGAAGTCAACGCCGCTGTTGTTGGCGATGAGGGCGAGGACGCCACCGGCGACGATTGCGCCCAAAACCTGTGCGCCTACGTAAGAGCCAAATTCCTTGCCGGACATTCTGCCGTTAACGTAGCATCCGAATGATACGGCGGGGTTGAGGTGCGCGCCGCTGATGTGGCCAATGCCGTATGCCATGGCGACAACTGTAAGTCCGAAGGCGAGCGCAACGCCGAGGAAGCCTACCGAGCCGCCTGCAAAGATGGCCGTGCCGCAGCCGCCGAGAACCAGTGTGAATGTGCCGATACATTCGGCTAACATCTTCTTTGTGAGTGTGTTCATAAATCTGTCAATGTTTAATGTTAATGATTACTTTTTGTTATAAATTTCAATGTCGAAAATTATACAACATTTTCTAAATAACCAAAAAAATTTTCAAATTTATTTTTGTTTCCTCACAAGTTCCACGCGGCGGTTGATGGCGCGGTTGGATTCTGATGTGTTGGGCACGAGCGGTTCCTTGAACCATTTTGAGCCGCACTCAATCTGGCTCGGGTTAACACCGTTGCGTATGAGTTCGGCGGCGAAGGCTTCCGCGCGTTTCATGCCGAGTGCTTTGTTGGTCTCCATGTCGCCGATGTCGCATGTGTGTCCGTAGCAGTATATTTCTATGGACGGGAACATCATCATCAGCTGTGCGAGGCGTTTGATTGATTTTTTCTGCTGGGACGTGAATCCTGAGAGTTCGGATGCGTTGTACTTGCACTTGTTGTTGTTCAGGATTCTGATTAGGCTGTCAAGTTCGGCTGACACGGAGTGCGTGATTGTGTTGTTGGCGGCTTCGATGCTGTCGGCGAGTGCTTTTGCGTATGCGATGCTGTCGGCGGTGGCGCGTTCTATGCTGTCGCGGCGTTGGCGTTCAAATTCTGCCTCCTTAATTTCACGGGCTTTGCGCTCCTCGTCGGCAAGCCTGATGGAGTCTTCGCGCCTTTTGCGCTCCTGTCTTTCAAATTCCTGGCGGTTGTTGCGGTTGATGTCGTAGTTCTGCATGTCGTGGCGGCGGCGGTCGTGCGAGAGTTCCTGCTGTGAGATGTCGTATGACTTGATGTGGTACCTTATGCCCACGAGTCCGCCGATGTTAAGCAGGCGCACGCCATACGATTCTTGGGACGCGAGTACGCCGTTGTATCCCGGGTTTTGGTATCTGTCGGCCGCCATGCAGTCCGGGTCGTAGACGTTCTGCTCGCTGCTTATTGTCGGGTTCAGTCCGTATGCTGCGAGGGCGGAGAGCGTGATGTCGAGTTTCCTGTTCACCGAGTATATGAAGCCTAATTCTCCGTATATCGACAGCGACGGGATAAAGTCGTTGTATTTTCCAGAAAATCCGTTTGCGGTGTATACGTTGTGGCCGGTGATGTTGCCGAGTTCGAGGTTGTAGTCGTTATAATAAAGGCGTGTCTCGAGGTCGCCTTTTGTCTTGAAGCTGTTTGCGACGACGAAGTTGAACATCACGCCTGCGCCGACGTTGAGTTTGAGCCTTTTAGCCATCTGTCCGCCGTGGTAGTAGAGGCCGGCTGGGATTGAGAAGGCGTGGGCTTTGTCAGTTTCCTCAAGCCCATGGAACAGCGTCCGGTGCTCGATTTTGCGTCCGAGTTCGTCAACTGCGTCAGTGATTTGCTGTGTGTTGTTCAATGTCGATGACGAGCCCATCTGCTGGTAGTGGATTCCTGTGCCAATCGCAAAGTGCTTCAGGATGTACCAGCGGTATGTCGCGCGCGCCTGGATTCCGTATTTGAGGTCGGTGGTGTTAAGCTCGGAGCGCATCTTGTGGTATATCGACATCATTCCGTATCCTGCTTCTACGGCGAGGTAGTGTCCCCGCTTGGCCTGGTAGAACGAGGTGTCGACGACTTGTGATTTTGCGCCGGTTGCAATGGCGAGTGCCGCTACGAGTATTATGAATAGTCTTATTTTCATTTCAAATGTCTTTTATTATTTTTATCGAACTATTAATTTGAACGACACTTTGTCATTCTGTCCGTTTCTGAGGACGTAGCCGGTGTATGTGCCGGCGGGGAGCGTGATGGTGTTCAGTCGGCTGCAGTTGTCGATTGTGGCGGCTACGGAGCCTGTGCTGTTCACAATCCGTATCTGGCATCCGTCGTATTCTTCTTCGGCGTAGTCCAGGAGCTCTATGGTCGTCTGCTCACCTGCGCGCGCCGGGTTGGGGTAGACGTTTGCGGCGCGGCGAAGGTTCTTCGAGATGTCCACAGTGGCCATGTCCGCTGAGCAAACTTTTATCCTCGTTCCGTCCTTTGTCGTGGCGTATGCGCCGTACTTGCCACTGAGTTTTCCGTCGGGCGACTGCCAGTATTGACCCTCCGCACCTTCTATAAGTACGCCGTCCTTGTACCACTGGTAGGCTGTGAAGAGGTCTTCGTGGTTGTCGATGGCGATGATGTCCTCAAAGAGTTTTATGATGTATATGCTTGCATAATTGATTTTTATGCTGAAGTTTGAGGTGTCGCTCTCGGTGTTCTTGTCGGGGTCGTCGCTGAATGTTATGTCGTATTCGATGTCGCCCTGCTCGGCTTCTCTGTCAATCTTGAACTTTATCACGCCAATGTTTGAGCCGAGACCTGCCATGTCGGAGAATGGCTTGTAGACGTTGTCGAGCTGCTTTATTTTGTAGTATTTCGGGCGGTCAATGTTGAGGAATGCGAGTGTCACGGTCGCGTCCTCGTCCTGGCAGAACCCGTCACTGTTAATGTCACGCTGCTCGGTCTCGACGTGGTAGCCTTTTACTGTGAGTGTCATCTCGATTCCTGTGTCGTGCTTGCCGCCTTTGACTGATGTGTAGATGCGCATCTTGTGATGGCCGACTTTGATGTTGTCGAGGGTAAGGCGGTCGAGGGCAGTGGTCTCTGCGATGAAAATGTCACTGTATTCCGTGCCGTCGATGCTTATCGCGTAGATTGTGTTGCCGTTGAGTTCCAGACCTTCCAATGCCAAGTCTTCTGTCGAGAGTTGGGTGTATTGGTAGTCGAGTTTTGTGGCGGTGACTTCGGGAAGTTCGATGTCGGAGTATTGTGCAATGTATTTTCGGTCGCCGTATGAGCCTTGCGGTATTGTTACGTTCATTGAGGCTTGCTCGTCGCTGCCCTCCAGTTTCCAGCCGATGAAGTTGTAACCCTCCTTCGTCGGATTGTGGAGCGTGAATGAGGCGGTCTCGTGCGTGAATGTTGCAGGATTTACAGCCGCCAACGTGCCGCCGTCGAGGTCGTATGTGATGCTGTAGGTGTGGACGCTCCACTGTGCCGTAATGGTCACATCTTCGGTGGGCATTATGGTCGGAATCTCCACGTCCCAACCGACAAAATCATAGCCAGTTTTTGTCGGGTCGTCCGGCACGGGAATTTCGCCGCCAACAGTGACAGTGTACATCGCGTATGCTACTTCCGCATTTTCGTCGGTGACGAATGTCGCGGTGTAGGATTTCGTGGTCTGTTCAAATTGTGCGGTGTAGGTCTTTGTGGCGGTCACGCTTTCGATTTCGGAATCCCAGCCGCTGAACGCGTATGTAAATTCGGCGGTTTCATCCTTGGTCGGTGTAGTTCCGTCGTATGTCGGGGTCGTGCCGTATTCGATTTCGGAGGACTGCAAGACTGCGCCGTCGTAGTTGACAAATTCAATCTTGTATTTGTTGGTGGTCGGTGTGAATTGTGCGGTGTATGTTGCGTCGGCGGTCACGCTT
>CAJOJG010000108.1 GCA_905234655.1 uncultured Bacteroidales bacterium | reverse complement strand
GGAAGTCTTTTCGTTTGCGCCGATGTTGCGGTTTACGTGCCACATATAGAGGGTCTGTTTGTCATAGACCATCAGGCGGTATTTCTCCGACATAAAACTGCCGTGGCGCGGCGAATAGTAGAAGTTCAGAATTGGCAGCTGACCTTTGTATTCTGTGCCGCAGAATGGACATTTTGGTTTTGTACTGTTGTCGAAAACAAACCAATGAGCCTTGCAATTTGGGTTTTGGCAGGGCTGAACAAGGTCAGTGGTCTTTACCAAAGCGTCTTCCCATTCTTGCGCGCTCGGACGTTTGGAGGGGTCGTGGAGCCCGTCGATAAAAGCGCGGTCGAAAAGCGGTTTGAGGTACGGACCACATATAGTGTAAGGCAGTTTTGACGGGTCGCCTTCGGGCAATTGACTTTGGTCCAAATCTTTGACTTTGACACGGTTTGTGCTGTCAGTGGGATGCTCGATGAACAACGCTTTTGACCCCATCGACATTTCTTCGTCTTTGGATGGGTCGTCAACATCCCAAACCTTGCCGCCGCGCAAAGGATGGCGATAGAGCAAGTACATGTAAATCAACACCGCCAATGCGTGTAGGTCGGTCAATCGGCTCGGAAGTTTGCGCTTAGGGTCGTCGAGTTTCAAACCTTTGGTTTCCAACACTTCGGGCGCAATAAAATCGGGCGTACCGACCACATCGGGCGGATATTTGCCGGGTACAACAAGTCCGTCGTCGTCGATGATGCAGGCACTGCCGCTTACGGGGTCGATGAGTACATTGTTGTACGAAAGGTCGGAATGAGCCAAACCTGCTGCGTGAATACGGCGCATAGCACGAGCAATTTTTATGCATACGTGAATATGAGTGAGCCAAGTACCCTTTTGGTCGGGTTCAAGAAACCTGTTGCGTAGTTTTGCCGAGGCAAACCATTTGCCGTTCTTCTCCTGACCATTGAATTTGCCGCCAGAGAAGAAGAATTTGCTGTCGTAGAACGGAACTACAAGTCCAATCTTGCCGTTCCATTCCACAATTTTTTCAGGCCAAGCAAAAAGGTTTTTCCAATATGCGCCATCGGAGTTTGCAATGAAAATCTTTTGACGATAAAGTCCTACAATGTTTTGCAGTCGGTCTTTTTCGCTTGGTTTTAGTTCTTTGAGCGTTTTGCGGTAAAATGCGACAACATATTTTTTTGACGGCGAAAAATACACGTCCTTTATTCCGCCCTGTGCCTTTATTTCATCGTAAAATTCTACGTCGCTGCCGTCTTCCGCCTTTATTTTGATTATCTGTGCCATAAGTTGTTAATATAAGATTGCGATTGTACGGTCGTCGTGGTTGCCGGGCGACCAAAAGTCGAGCCAGCCAAGAAGTTCGTCTTTGGCGTTTTCGTTGTCGTCTTCCAAGTTAACGGGATGATCCTTGTTGTCTTGGATTTCCTTGTAAAACGCTTGCCACTTTTCGGAATTGTTAAGATTGCTGTCGGTCTCAAACCACGGGTCGGAAACGCCGTCGGTCATCAGGAACAATGCCGTAAAATCATTTACAATCCTGAATCTCAAGCGTTTGTAAAGCGAGGTTGAATCTTTGAAAATTTCCGGCATAGTCAAAAATCTTGTCTGCCCTGCATACTCGCCCTCGTCGGGAACGCCCAAGAGTACAGACTGCGGATTTTCACCGTTTTTATCCTCGGTGTAAAGGCAGATTGCGCCGTCGCCAACCCAAAATGTTGCGACAAACCAACCGAAATCGAATTTTTTTGCGATTGCCAAAAGTAATGTCGTGGCGTACAGTTTGGATGCAACGCCTTTTTTCTCGGCTTCATTGTCGATGGCTTTGTGAGCCTTGAATGCAGCAACGCCAATGAGTTTGTAAATGTCGTCGCCAACGTATTTGCGAGCCTCGCTTTCAGATTCGTCTTTAAACAAATTGTATTGAGTGATGTTTTCTTCAAACTTTTCGCAGTTTTTGAGCTCGTTGACGCAATGGTTGACGGCCGTTTCGCAGGCAATTCTCGAACCCTCGCGCGAATATTTTGCACTGCCAGCACCGTCGGCAACGGCAATCACGTACCAATCGTTTTCGTCGTTGTGATATAGACGAAAATCGTCGTCCCTCGGCTTGCCCTCGTTGGCGTGCGAGCGTCCGCGTTTGGAAGCCGCAACAATGTCTTTGCGCGGAGTTCCGTCTAATGCGGTAACTTTCACATATTCGGCTTGTTGATTTTTCTTTGGATATTCGATGCCATCGGGTACGGGCAAATCTTTCCACAAAGTCCTCGGGTCGGGGTTGACAATCAAATCCACTTTGCGTTCGAGATATTCACCGAGCTTGCTTACGTCGTGCCGATATTTTATCGAAAGAGAAAAAGTTCCTGACTTTGTTGGTGTTCCGCTTATTATAAAACTCTTTTCTTGTTTTTCAACGGCAAGTCCGGTGTCGTCCAAACCCTCAACAGAATATTCCGAAACACCTTCGATGTCGAATGGGATTTCGATTTTGTATTCCTTGTTGACCATAGCGTTTGGAATTGTGATTTTGAGACTTTCAACCCTGTTTTTTATGACGGTTTCTATGTCCATAACGTATTGTTTCCAAAATTTAGAAACGGTGTCGCTCAAAAAATTTTCAATCAGATTTTGAGGCACTTCACCGCTGATTTTTTTTATTATTTCGATTATCTTTTCCATCATCCTTGACCTCTATTAACGTTGATACCTTCGCTGCCCACGGCAGAGATTTCTCCCTCCATGCCGCACCACGGACACTTGCACACGGGCTTGTCGCCAGCACAAAAGACGTTGCCACATTCGCAGACAATAAATGCCCACCTATTGCCGCAACACGGACACGACGGAAAGCCTTCCAACTGATTGACATTAAAGCTGTTCTTGCTTTTTCCGTCGGACAATGCTTCATACGATTCGCCGTCGATAGCGTAAGAACCGACAATTTTGAACTGCTGCTTGAAGTAGTCGCCAAACTCTTTGGCGTATTTCAAGAGATATTGTTTTTTTGTTTCGGAGCATTTGCCACGTATGACAACAAAATTATCATCAACGTTGCACGGCTGCGAGGTGTCAACCTTTTCAAGATTGATGCCACCTGTGGGTGCAAGATGTACGCTGTCGTCGCCTTGTTCTCCCACCGAAAAACTTGCCGTCGAAACGGACGCCGTTATCCACTTAAAAAACTGTTGAAACGAATGTTCGTCGGTGTCGTTGAGCCGCAAAACATTGTCGGAAATTTTGCCGAGCAACTGAGTGTTGGCATTGTTGCCAATAGAAATTGCAATGATATTGGCGCGTTTGCGGAATTTGGAGTTCCAACGGTTGATAGCCATATCAGGATTGTCGGTTGGCGTTCCGTCTGTGAATAGAAATACAATCGGTTTCCAATCGCCTTTCTGTTCAACTGTCGTTTTTACGACCGATTTGTCGATGTCGTCCATTAGCATATTGAGACCCGCACCAAGCGACGTGCCTCCGCCAAGGGGGAACACAGGCGGATAGAATTTGAAAATCTCTGTAAGCGGCGACAATATTTTTGCTTTTCCTGCAAAGGCAATGATGCCGATATGGACGGTTTCCAAGGCGTATGGGTTGGTTCTGAGGTCTTGAACGATGTTTTTCATTCCCTTCTGAACCTCCTCTATCGGTACGCCCGCCATCGATTCGGAAACGTCAATTAAAAAGTATATTGGTAATCTTCGCATAATGTTGGTTTTAAGGTTCGAATAGTGTAGTTGCAATGCCTCAAATTAAATCACAATATTAACCTCTGCTGGTGGCTCTGGCAATGCGACTTCGTCTGTGGTTCCAACCGACTTGCCGCCTGTCTGCACTTGCATTGACACCCATTCAAAAAACTTTCTGAATGTCTGGCTGTCCATCGTATCGAGCGAAACGACATTGTCGGTGAGTTGTTTCAGATGTTCGGTCTTTGCTTTTGGACCCGCCGCACACGCTACAATATTTGTAAAGGCGTGGCTTTTGACAACAGGGATTATGTTTTTATAATCCATTATGTCTGACGGTTTGCCATCGGTCAATACAAACAGAAGCGGCATCCAATCGCCTTTTTTCTCTTTTGAGCCACGAATTACTTCCTTGTCGTACATTTCGCAGAGCATTTTGAGAGCCGCGCCTGTGTTGGTGGGTCCCGATTCGGGCGTGTTTATTTCGGGCAATTGGAGGTCTGCCAAAGGTGTAAGAGGCAAAATTTGCTTTACTTCGTTGTTGAAAGTTATAATGCTGATACACACGGTGTCGAGGGCGTAAGGGTCTTGCCTGAGTGTTGCCACCATGTCGGCAAGACCTACTTTTACCGCTTCTATCGGTTCGCCCTTCATCGAACCTGACGTGTCTATCAATATGTAAACTGGTAGTCGTCGTGTCATTATCTTTCTCCTTTATACAACGATGTTTACTTCTGGAGGAGGCGGCGGAAGCTCCGACATCTTTTCGAGGTTGATGCCGCCTTGGTCAACCGATTTGCTGCTCGTTGAAATCGAAGCCGAAACCCACTTGAAGAACGCCTTGATTGTGGTGCTGTCGGCAGTGTCGAGTTGTACGACATTCTCCGTTATCTGCTTGAGAATGTTTGTGTTTGCGCTCTGACCGGCTGCACACGCCACCACCATTCCGAATTTGCGTTTCTTAAACTCGGAGAGTCCACGGTTGAAATCGTCGGTAGGTTCGCCGTCGGTCATGATGAACACCAACGGACGCCAGTCGCCTTTTTGCTCGGCGGTTGTCTTTGTTACTTCGGTGTCGGCTCTTTCCGCCAAAAGCGCGAGAGCTTCGCCGAGAGCTGTGCAGCCTCCTGCATCGATGCTTGGAACTTGGAAAGATGCAAGTTCGGTAAGAGGAGTTAATTGTTGTGCGTTGCTGTTGAAAGTTATTACGCTCAAATAAGCGGTTTCCAACGCCTGCGGGTCGGACCTCAGCGATGTAACGAGAGTGTCCACGCCCACTTTGACAGCCTGAATCGGCTC
>CAJOJG010000107.1 GCA_905234655.1 uncultured Bacteroidales bacterium | reverse complement strand
CACTAATTTAGGTGAAATATTTGTATCGGCAAAATATTTTAACAGTTTTGTTTTCAATATTTTGCCGTTTTTAACATTTTTTAATTTCGGAATTGAGGTGTATCTTCCGTATCATACTCCGCGTTTTCTAAGACTGTTTTTGTTAATTTCCAAAAGTTCCTCCATTGTGTCGTATTTGGGCTCGGCGAGGAGTTGTATTATTTCTTCGGAGTAGCCCAACGCCTTGGCGAGTTTTACAAACGATTCGAGCGAGATTGAATGTTTCAGTTCAAAATGTTGAATCGTAGATGCAGGCACGCCGCTCATCTCCGAAAGTGTTTTGGTAGAAAATTTCTTCTCCAACCGTCTGCATTTCAGATTGTTAGCCAGCCTTTGCATCGTTACCTCCAATGGGTACGGGTCAAAAACGTATTTGTTGAACTCCATAACTTTGCTTTTTTAATTCGGTCGTAAAGTTATGTTTTTTATTTGTAATTGACAAATTTTACGCACAATATTTTGTGCGTAAAATCGGATTTTTGAGAATTATGCGTAATATATTGTGTGTAACAAATCTTTTGCAACAATATAAGTCCGGAAAGAACTATATATAAAAAGCCGGGGGCGTAATCCCCCGGCTCATAATGCCTATTTTGTGTGAGTGTCTATTTCAACATTGCCTTTGCCTTATCGACGGCAGCCTGCAATCCTTCGGCGTTTTTGCCGCCGGCTGTAGCGTAGAACGGCTGGCCGCCGCCGCCGCCGTTGATTTCCTTGCCAGCTTCCTTGACGATGGCTCCGGCATTGAGGGCGCGTTCTTTTACAAGGCTGTCGGCGATGATTACCGAGATGAGCGGCTTGCCGTCAAACTCTGCACCGAGCACTATGTATGAGTTGCCGAGCTGTTGGCGGAGTTGGAACGAAAGGTCTTTCAATAGGTCTTTGTTGCCAACTTTGACGATTTCAGCAATTACCTTAACACCGTTGATGTCCTGAGCCTTGGCTGCGAGGGCGTCACGGACGGTGGCGAGTTTTTCGTGTTCGAGGGCGTCGATTTGCTTGCGGAGGGCAGCATTGTCGTCGATGAGAGCCTGAACGTTTTTGAGGGCGTCGGCCTCGGTCTTTGCCTTGAACATAAGTTTCAGTTGCTGAGCCACTTCGTATTGGTTGCGCAAGTAATCTTCCGCAGCCTTGCCGGTGAGAGCCTCGATACGACGTATGCCCGACGCGATGGCGGTTTCAGAAATTATCTTAAACAGACCAATCCTGCCCGTATTGCTGATGTGTGTGCCGCCACAGAGTTCCACGCTCTTGTCAAACTTCACAACACGAACCTTGTCGCCGTATTTTTCGCCGAATAGGGCAATTGCGCCGAGGGCTTTGGCTTCGTTGATGTCCATATCGCGATGCTCCTCCAATGGAATTGCGGCGCGGATGTGCTGGTTCACAAGTTGCTCTGTACGAGTGATTTCGTCCTCGGTCATCTTGGAGAAGTGCGAAAAGTCGAACCTCAGATAGCCGTCGGTAACGAGCGAGCCTTTTTGCTCGACGTGCGTGCCGAGCACTGTGCGCAGAGCCTCGTCGAGAAGGTGCGTAGCCGAGTGGTTGCACTCGATGGCGTGGCGTTTTTCAGTGTTGACAACAGCCTTGAATGTTGCGCCGAGGTCTTTGGGAAGTTCCTTGACGATGTGGATTGAAAGACCGTTTTCCTTCTGAGTGTCAGTAATGTAGGTCTTGACGCCATTGGACTCGATGTAGCCCTGGTCGCCCACCTGACCGCCCATTTCGCCATAGAAGGGGGTCTTGTTGAACACTATCTGATAGAACGTCTTGCCCTTCGCTTCCACCTTGCGGTAACGCCAAATCTTGACTTCCTCGGTCAAATTGTCGTAGCCTGTAAAATCCTCGGTATCAAAGGCATTAACTTCTACCCAATCGCCAGAATCAATCTTGGCATCGTTGCGGGAGCGGTCTTTTTGCTGTTGGAGACAAGCCTCAAACTCTGCCTGATTGTGCGTCAAACCTTTCTCTTTGAGAATCAGTTCGGTAAGGTCGAGCGGGAAGCCGTATGTATCATAAAGTTCAAATACTGTCTTGCCGTCGATTTCGGTCTTGCCCGCCTTCTTTGCGTTGTCAACAACCTTGTCGAGGAGTTTGATGCCGGTTTCGAGAGTGCGGAGGAATGATGTCTCTTCCTCTATCATCACTTTCTCAATGATTTCGCGCTGAGCTACGAGTTCAGGGTAAGCCTCGCCCATTACATTGATAAGCGTAGGCAGAAGTTTGTACATGAATGGTTCGCTCTGTTTCAAGAACGTGTAGGCGTAGCGGACTGCGCGGCGGAGGATGCGGCGGATTACGTAGCCCGCCTTGGCGTTTGCGGGGAGTTGTCCGTCGGCAATTGCAAACGAAATTGCCCTGATATGGTCGGCGATGACACGGGATGCCACGTCGGTATCGTGCGACGAGCCGTAGGGTATGCCGGTCAATCGTCCAATCTCCTGAATAACAGGTTGGAAGATGTCGGTGTCGTAGTTGGATTGCTTGCCTTGGATTGCCATACAGAGGCGTTCAAAACCCATGCCGGTATCCACGTGCTTGGCGGGCAGTGGTTCGAGAGAGCCGTCTGCCTTGCGGTTAAATTGCATGAACACCAAGTTCCAAATCTCAATTACCTGCGGATGGCTTTGGTTGACGAGTTTTACGCCGGGCACTTTGGCGCGGTCGTCGTCGTTGCGGAGGTCGATGTGGATTTCGGAGCAAGGACCGCATGGACCAGTCGCGCCCATTTCCCAAAAGTTGTCGTGCTTATTGCCGAGAAGCACTCGGTCGGCGGGCAAGTGTTTGAGCCAATACGACTTTGCCTCATCATCGGCTTCGAGGTTTTCGTCCTTGTCGCCCTCAAAAACTGTCGCGTAAAGGCGGTTTTTGTCGAGTTTGATGACTTCTGTGAGAAACTCCCACGCCCAATCGATGATTTCTTTCTTGAAATAGTCGCCGAAAGACCAGTTGCCCAACATCTCGAACATCGTGTGGTGGTAGGTGTCGTGTCCCACTTCTTCGAGGTCGTTGTGCTTGCCCGACACGCGAAGACACTTCTGCGAATCCGCGACGCGCTTGTATTTGGCGGGTTCGTTGCCAAGGAAAATGTCCTTGAACTGATTCATGCCGGCATTGGTGAACATTAGCGTCGGGTCGTTCTTGACCACCATCGGCGCCGACGGTACTACTTTATGCTGTTTTGACGCAAAAAAATCCAAGAAGGATTTGCGTATTTCTTTTGATGTCATCATTTTGATTAAATTAAATTTGGGTGCAAAGTTACGACAAAAAACGCGGCAGACAAATAAAATGGCAAAAAAAATACAAAAAATGCCGACAAAATACAAGTATATGCATTTTGTCGGCGTTTGCGTCGTTATATGCCAAGCATTTGTTTTACTTCGTTGACTTCCTTATTGAAACTTTCGGCAATCTTTTCGACAGGGATTCCGAAAGAGAGCATTGTTTTCATTGAGGAAACGATTTGGACTTCCTTCTCCTGCAATTTTTCTTTGTATTCTTCTGCCTGCCCTTTGTATTCTTCGGCCTGACCTTTGTATTCTTCGGCCTGACCTTTGTATTCTTCTGCCTGACCTTTGTATTCTTCTGCCTGACCTTTGTATTCTTCTGCCTGACCTTTGTATTCTTCTGCCTGACCTTTGTATTCTTCAACTTTGCCTTTGTATTCTTCTGCCATTTCCTTCAATACTTCCACTTCGTCTGTAACGGACTTATAATTTTGGAAATACGCCGACATTTCGTCTTCAATGTCCATCACTTTGCGTACTTCCGAATCCGCCACGGCATATACCAACGGGCGCACGAGTTCCTGAAAGTCCTGCGGCTTGTCGGCGATGTTCATTTCGAGGAGTTGTGGAGACTGAGAGGACGTGTAATCCTGACAAAACGCTTCCAACATCTGTTCCACCTTAGTTTTTGCGTTCTTTTTGAGGTACGGAATCTGAACAATTATTGTATCGTGCGTCAGACTGCGGAAAAAGTGCGACTTCATCACATCGGCTATCGGTTCCGATTCTATGCCAACAGGATTGGCAAAGTTGTAAATGACGGGTTTGGGGATCGCAATTTCTTGGAAAGTGTGTCCCAAGATGTATATCGCAACGATGTGAAGCGGTTTTTTCTTCTCGACATCCACGTACTCAAACTTTTTGGTATCGGGATTCTTGCGCCACGATTTTTCGTAAGTGGTCTCGGCAATGTTTGGGTCGGCGTATTTGCGACCAAGATAGGTGCGGAATCGCATTATCTCCGTGTCGAGATAAGATTTTTGGAGTTCGATGGTGATTACCTCGCTGTCATTGGTGGCGGGGTTGATGACAGTGGCGGCGAAGTCGAGCCGCAGAATCCTTACGCCCGACTTTTCCTCGATGACGGGTGTGTCGTTGGCGATGATGTCGAGTTTGGTAATTTCGCGCTGCAAGAGGCTCGACAACAACAACGTCGCCGACCTCTCGTTCTGCATCATATATTTGAATGCGGAATCATATATGGGATTTGCAAGATATTGTGCCATTGCAGTTTGTTTTAATCTGTGCAAATGTAAAATAAAAAAAGCATTGCAGCAAATTTTTCCCTAAAAAATCTCCAAAAATCATTTCCCCATTTCAAAAATTCTCCTTATATTTGCTGCGTCAATCAACACCATAGAAACAAATGCACCGTGTGAGCTCGCATATTACAACCTTTTTTAACACCCCAAATTTTGCGGTGTCAGAATTTCTTGTAAACACACACACACACACACACAATATTCGCACCGCCAATCCTTGCGCGCGTAAATAAAACATCTAAACTTTCGCAAGTGCCATAACACGTTGTCAATCAAATCATTCCAGCTTTGTCGAATTTTTAACTAATTGATTTTCAATGACTAAATCAATAAGTAAAGTATCCTTGTAATCGTTTAATTGTTTCTTAATATTCTCAACTAAATCTCTGATAAAT
>CAJOJG010000106.1 GCA_905234655.1 uncultured Bacteroidales bacterium | reverse complement strand
TTGTAGATGAGTTGCTGCAATACGATGCGGTTTCTGAAATCCTTGACGACGTATGCGTCCACGATGTCGCCCGCCGCATTGACCACGCTCTCTATTTGCTCGTTGATGAAGGTCTCGCAAAAGGTCTCAATATTGTTGTAGCCGTACCTCTTTAAATCCTCGTAGCCGATGTGGGAGAGCATAGAGAATATTTCGAGCGGGCTATTGGTAAACGGTGTTGCGGTGAGGAGCATCACGTTGCCGCCGTAACGTTTTTGGGTGTAGTTGGCAAGAAGAAACAACTTGACCGCCAACGCTGCGGGAACTGTGCCGCTCTGCTGGTTGAACTTCTTTTGAGAGCCTTGCGTGGTAACGGAGCAAAAGACGTTCTTTGCGTTGTGAGCCTCGTCGAAACAGATGTAGTCGAATCCGCAACGGTCGAACTCGATGACGGTATTCTTGTTGCCGATGCCGATGCACTCCTGTATGCGTTGTTCTGCCTTCGCCGCAGTCTTGGGCTTCAACGTCTCGAAATCCTGAAACAAGATATGCTTGAACTCGTTGACAAGGTCGTTGCCCACGTTGTCGGAAAAACCAATCTTCTTGAATCCCTGATAGGTAACAAGTGTGATTGAATTGTCCTCCACCATATTTTCCGAGGCCTTGATGCCGCTGCCGAGGTTGTACCACTCGTTGATTTTTACGCCTGTGCCAAACAAAACACCGGGACTGTCTGCCGTGCCGAACAATTCGGAAATCCAATTACGGTAGGTGGAATTGGGAACTGCGATAATAGGACGCTTGCATTTGCCCGTCTTCAATGCCATAGCGATTTCGGAGATGGCGGTGATGGTCTTGCCAACACCAACGTCGAAGGAGATGCAGCCTGAATTGGCAAGTTCCATAAACGCCACGCCCTCGCGCTGTGCCGGGCGCAACTCGAAATCGCCGCTCTTGAAATGGTTGTTGCAATCGAAGGCGATGGGAATCTTGTCGTAATGCAGGGCGGGATAGGCGTTGAACTTGGTGTTCCAATCAATATCGAGACGCTGCTTGTCGCGGAATGGCAGGTACTTGTCGAGGAACACCACAAACAGGCGTTCCGCTTCCTCGCGTGTCTGTTTCTTGATTTCGCTCTTGACACTCTCAGCCATACCGCGTGGGAAATTGTCGCCACGAAGGTAATACTTGATAATTTCGTATGAGCCTACCGACTTTTCAAAGAGTTCGATGTTGCTGCGGTTTTCGTTGAGCCACCATTCAAACGCCGAAAAAAGCGTGATTTCTTTTTCGTCGGTTACGTTGTTGCGCCGCGTCCAAATGTTTTCGCTGTCGTAACCCTCGACACCTGAAATAACAAAATCGTGGGCATATACGCTGATTGGCGAAATCTGCGGGCGGTTGGTGAGTACAGGGTCGAAGAAAGAAATCACCTTTGGGCGGTTGTCCTTGACGGCTTGCAGGTGTTTCTCGAAAACGTCTTCGCCGTACAGTTTGACGATGGTGTCCTTGTCGCGGTTGAGTTGGTTTTCGATGAGGTAGTTGTTGCCGTAAGTAAATACGGGATATGGCAACAACCTGCCGTCAGAGTAGAACAGGACACCGTTCTTGACGAGGCGGTTGAGTTCTGCGGTGGACGTGGCGTTGCCCTTGACCTTCTTAACTTCGGATGCCGCAACGAGTTTGATGTTGCCGTTCTTGTCGTAGAAGTAATATCCACCCCCTGCAAAATCTTCCTCCTTGTAGTATGTGCCGAGGGTACTGCCCGACGGAACTACACCGATAATGGCGCGGTGTTCGTCATAGACGGTTACGGATTTGCCGTTGGAAGGTGCGGCGACAAGCATTGTGGTTTCCTGTTTGCCGTTGATGAAGTATTTTTCCCAACCTTTCATCGGGACACCTGTGGAGCGTTTGTAATAGACCCACGCCTTGATTTCGTCCTCGTTGATGTTGGCATTGTAACGAGCATCGGTCAAAAATTCTTCGGCTGGGATTAGTTGGTTGCCGTTGTTGTCGGCTCTGCCCAAACCCTTGAACGATGACCGCTGCTTGGCACGTTTTAAGACGGATTCAATTGTACTGCTGTTTTGGCGGATGAGGTCGCGAGTGTCGCCATCCAAACCGTGCAGTGCGTCGATGCCGCTTAGAGTTCGTATGTAGTTTTTCTTGGTCATAGTTAGATGTATTTTATTAGTTCGTCAAATGCAGACTGCAAATCTTTGTCGTAGTCGAAAGCCGTAAAATTGCTCATTGAGACGCTCGGATATGTACCGCCGTGGGCATTGCTCAAAGACAATGATACAGGGTCTTTGAGTAGGATGTATGTCTCAAACGCCCTTGCCAACATCTCGTGGTTAGAAAGCCAATAGTCCTCGTCCATATCGCTATATCGGCGGCACATTGTTTTTACGGTTTGGTAATATCTTGTTTCAGGCAAGATTTTCACCAAATGTTTCATTGCAACAAGCACAGGGCTGTCGGGTATTTTTACGGTGGTGATGTATTTGGAAACCAAATACTTTGGTTGCTGCTTTAAACAGACATAACTCAAATAATGGTCTAATGCGTGAAACCACTCGTGAGAAATGAAAAACACCCTTTTTCGGAATGCCATAACTCTGTCTTCTCCACGGTAATATGCGCCGACTCCACTTTTGATGGTGTTTGCGCCAACCGAGATGCCCAAATTGCCATAGAGGGACATTATTTGGTATGGCTTGCCGAGGCGTTCTGCAAGTTTTGCGAAATCCTCATAAATGTTTTTGCAAAATTCCTCAGCCTGTTCGTCGGAATCCTGAACGTCAACATTGACCATCGGGAAGCCGAAATCGTCTTTGAGTTTTTGACGGTACACGCCTTGATACTTGTTGCGTTTAGTGGCAACTAAACAAGGCGCGGTGGTATGATTGTCGCGGATGCCGTTGTCGATAGCCGTCTCCACGTCCCTACGTGTGCCAACCACTGTAACAGGCATATACAACGATGAGGATGCCTTCATCTTGCCGCATATCTTTTCGGGGTGCATATCGAACCACGTATTGAAGGTGGCAAGTTCGGTGAAGGTGAGAGGTCGGTCGTTGTCGTCGGAATACAAACGCGCACGGATATAGCCGTCGAACTCCTCCTCGCCATATTCGGCAACGAACTCGTCAGGGACAAAGCCATATTGGAGTTGCCGTCCATAGGTCTTGTCTTTGGAGTGTTCTTTGAAGGCGGTGATTCGCGCACGGTAGTAGCCGTTGGTCTTTGTTGGTTGTGGTGTCATAGTTCGCTCTCTATTTGACCGATACACGCCGAGGGCGTGATGTGGTCGTTGATTACCATATAGATTATCATACTCTCTATCTGCGCATAGCCGCCGGGGGTCTGTATGCGCTCATAGACTTTTGGCGCGGACTTAGCCGTTACCTCTTTGAGCCGGGAATAAATCTCTCTGCGGAGTTCTGTTTCAATGTCTTTCATAATCTATTTTCGTTTTAAAATTATTATGTCGGTACAAATCTGTGTATCGCCGAATACAGGCGGCAATCGGTATGCGTCCACGAGGTCGGCGAGTTCGCCAATCTTGTCTTTTGCGTCCTGATACGCGCTGCCTGTGCTGAGGAAGTTGATGTTGGTGATGAACACCAACAAACCGCCTTTTTTGAGGAGTTGGAGCCCCTTGTACATAAAGAACATTTCCGTCTGACGGAAGTTGTCTTTGCCCGTGAAATAGCCCGAATACTTGTTTTTGTGCGGGCAGTAAGGCGGGTTTCCCGTTACAAGGTCGTATGGTGCATTGTCGAGCCAAGTATTTTTTGCGTTGGTGGTGTAGCGCGGCGGCTGCAAAAACGCCGTTTCAAAATACTGCTGACGGACGTTGACTTCGGGATATACAGCCTTGCAAATCTTGTAGGAAGTGTCGTCTATCTCGAAGGCGTCGATGTTTTTGTAGTTGTCGCCCTCGATGTATGGGCGGAGTATGTTCCCGGTCGCCACCGACGGCTCTAATATGTTGCCCTTCTTGTATCCGTGTTTTATTGCGAGGCGGTACATCAGGTCGCACACCCAATCGGGAGTATAGAATTCGTACAATATCCCTGCATCGCGGCTGTTTCGGTCGCCGCCCTTGCCTTGGTATTGTCGGAGGATGTCTTTCTCCGGGAGGGTGTACTGCTTCTTATCGAGGCTTAACAAGTGATGTATCCGCGAATATAGTTGCTCACGGGATAGTTTTTGGGGCTTGTCGCCGTCGAATAGTTGCAGTTCCAATATTTGCAAACTTTTTTCCGTCATATTGTTTGTGTTATCAGTTTTTGTTTTTATATTTGCATCGAGGTTTCCGATTCGATGGCTATTTTGATTTACGTTCATCACGCTGATTTTGGGAAACCTCATTTTTTTGTTATCTTGTCAAAGCGAAACTTGGTTATGCAGTAAACCATATCGCTATTGTAAGCCCGTTTGCCAATCGTAAGTTTTACCACACCCAACCCTTTTATTTTGCAGCGCAATTCGTACATTTCGGAAATATGCCTTTTTGCTTGTGTTGATCCGTGCGGCGGCGTTGGTGGAGGAATGTATTTTGCCGCTGCTATTACGTCGAGCAAACACAACGCCGCCAATGTCGAGGCCTTGTTTTTGCTTGCGTGGTAACAAATTTCAGGTACACTTCCTCCTGTGATTTCGGCGAAGTCGCGCAGCCCGGTGCAGTATTTCTTAGTGCCTATGAGCGGCACAAGCATACGTTCTAACATCGCTTTGCGGTCTGCCAACGTTTCGGGTATGTCGTCTATTTCGTAGCCTGAATTGTTGGTTATTTCGGGCAACGAGAGGTTTTTGAAGGCGTTTTTTACGTTTTTGGCGATGGTCTTGGCTGCGGACTTGATGCCGGAGTATGGAGCATCGCCGGATATGGACGGAAATGGAATTTCCGCAGAATGGACTGAACGGGGGCGGGGTGATGTTTTTTGTGTCTTTTTCATATTTTTTTTGTATTAAAATTTTGTGGTTTAAATTATGGTGTTTATATTTGCGGCAAATATGGGTCGTGTACCGATGGCGGCAACTTCCTTGTTATAAAAGTTGCAGAAGCACCTAAGACGAGGCTGGGCAAGGCAGCCCTAACCCCTGCGGCGGGTTACCATATTTTCTTTTTCTTCA
>CAJOJG010000105.1 GCA_905234655.1 uncultured Bacteroidales bacterium | reverse complement strand
CGCAACTTTTGTAATACTGTCAGGGTCAGAGAGTTAGGGTTCTATTTTAACATATTTTTAACAGATTTTAAGAGAAATTAACCCCTTTTTGTGATAGTAAACTTTACTTTTGATGTAAAGTTTTGCTACCATTTTGGTTTTAAAAATTCTAAATAATTCAAAATCTTTATTTGTGTTAAAATTCACACGTAGGTTGTACTCCGTGCTATTCGAACCCATACTTTAAGCATTTATCTAAGACTTTTCAAATATCCTTGACTGTTTATTTTTTTTCAACATGTCAAAGAGCATGTTTCTTATTTCGTCGTAAAGGTACGGATTAAATTCGGTTCTGCAAAAATATCGTGTATTATTTTTGAAAAATTTTTTTGATGTTATCCATAATACGCCATGATTACCTGCACGTCGTCGCGCTGACGCCGCAGTCTTGCGCGATGTTGTTGCAGTTTATTATTTCGCCGTCGCAAATAGCCGCCACTTCAAGGAACCTCTGGAACGCCTTCAGGTTCCTCACAAGTGCTCCTCCTTTATTTCCTCCCTGATATAGATGTCTATGTAAGCGGTGAGCATCCGCGATGGATTTTTCGAAAGGTAATGCGGGGGCAGCATCCCGTATCGAGCAAAAAATACTTGTAATTTTCATCGAAAATCACAAGTATAACTGTCAACTATCAACTGTCAATTGTCAACTGTCAACTGTCAATTGTCAATTTTCAAAGTCTTCAGTGTCGCCTCCAGCGCGTCGCCTCTGAGGTCAATGGCTATGATTTTGCCGTTGAGGTCGATGAGGAAGTTGCTGGGAATCTGCTCTATGCCAAACTCCTCGCATATCGGCGAGTACCAGCCCTTGTAGTCGCAGATGTGGTTCTGCCACGAAAGCTTGTCGCGGTTTATGGCGCGGGTCCAGTCGTTCTTCCGCGAGTCGAGCGAGACGCTGAAGATTTCGAAGCCGTCGCCCTTGGTGAAATGCGCGTCCTTGTACTGCTCGTAACATTCCACGAGCCTCGGATTCTCGGCGCGGCACGGCGGGCACCACGACGCCCAAAAGTCGACGAGCACGACCTTGCCACGGAGGCTTTGCAGCGCAAATTTCTCCTGGTTGGGGCCGTCGCCCGAGATGTCGGGAATGACATCGCCGATGGTCACGCCCGTCTGTTGTCCCATTGCCATTAGCGGCAACATCAATACTGCTATTATAAACATCAATCGTTTCATAATCTGTAAGATATTGTTATGATTCTACATCCTTAAGCATATTATATAACCGCAAAATAACAAAAATGTTGTAAAATTTAGCCGCCAACCTGCAACTTTTTTTGCCCTGATTCGTATAACCATTATAAATCAGAGACTTACCAAAAAAACTAAAAAAAACTAAAAAAAATAGCCCCCAAAACCTTTCAAAACTAAGATAATGGATTAATTTTGCAGTTTGAAAACTATACATTAAAAAACGATTAAACAAAAAACAACAAATTTTCTACTATGAAAGGATTCTTTAAAAGTTCGATCGGAAAGAAGTTCATAATGAGCATTACGGGCTGCTTTCTGATTCTGTTCCTGACATTCCACATGTGCATGAACCTCGTGTACGTGTTCAGCCCGGAAGGGTACAACATGGTATGTCAGTTCCTCGGCTCCAACTGGTACGCCGTGGCAGGCACAGGCATCCTCGCGCTCGGATTTGTGTTCCACATCGCCTATGCGACGATCCTCACGATCCAAAACCGTAAGGCGCGTGGCAACGACCGCTATGACAACCAGAACCTGCCGTCCGGCGTGGAATGGTCGTCGAAAAACATGTTCGTCCTCGGCGCAATCGTGTGTGTAGGCCTCTTGGTGCATTTCTGCCAGTTTTGGGCAAAAATGATGTTTGCCGAGCTCGCCGGCTGCGAAGGCACAGTTCCAGAAGGATTTGCCACACCCGGCTACGAAACTAAAGCCGCAGTAGATGGCGCCGCATGGATCGGCTACTACTTATCTAAGTGGTGGATCGTGTTGCTCTATTTGGTATGGTTTGCCGCCATTTGGCTTCACCTCAACCACGGCTTTTGGTCGATGTTCCAGACCATTGGCGCAAGCAACAGCAAGTGGATTCCGCGCTTGAAGACCATCAGCACAGTGTTCACCTCCATCATCATGGGCGGCTTTGCACTCGTAGTACTCGTGGCGTTCTTCCGTAACTGCTGTGGCGCGTAATCGTGAATTTCCTTGTATGATGAACATTCTCACAAACAATCAATTAACGAATTTCTATTAAATCAGAAAATCAATATGGCAACATTGGATTCCAAAATCCCCGAAGGCGACTTGAAGGACAAGTGGACCAACTATAAGGAACACCAGCACCTTGTAAACCCCGCCAACAAGAGGAAAATCGATATTATAGTAGTCGGCACGGGACTTGCCGGCGGTGCAGCCGCAGCGAGCCTCGCAGAGATGGGCTTCAAGGTAAAGGCGTTCTGTTATCAGGATTCGCCCCGCCGCGCCCACTCAATCGCAGCACAGGGCGGTATCAACGCCGCCAAAAACTATCCAAACGACGGCGACTCGGTTTACCGCCTTTTCTATGATACAATCAAGGGCGGCGACTACCGCGCACGCGAGGCCAACGTTTACCGCCTCGCAGAAGTTTCAAACTCAATCATCGACCAGTGCGTCGCTCAGGGCGTGCCTTTTGCACGTGAGTACGGCGGACTTTTGGCAAACCGCTCATTCGGCGGCGCGCTCGTATCAAGAACATTCTACGCCCGTGGTCAGACGGGACAGCAGCTCCTCCTCGGTGCTTACTCCGCTCTCAGCCGCCAGATTGGTCTCGGCAACGTTGAGATGCACAGCCGCACCGAAATGATGGACCTCGTGATGATAGACGGTCGCTGCCGTGGCATCGTTACCCGCGACCTCTTGACGGGCGAAATCAAATCTCACTTCGCACACTGCGTAATCCTCGCCACCGGTGGTTATGGCAATGTTTACTTCCTCTCCACCAACGCAATGGGTTCCAACGGCTCGGCAGCAATGAAGGCTTACCGCAAGGGCGCATATTTTGCCAACCCCTGCATGGTGCAGATTCACCCGACCTGTATCCCTCAGCACGGCGATTACCAGAGCAAACTTACCCTTATGTCAGAGTCGCTCCGCAACGACGGCCGCATTTGGGTTCCCAAGAAGAAGGAAGACGCCGAAAAGCTCCGCAAAGGCCTCATCACAGCCAACGACATTCCAGACGAGGATCGCGACTTCTACCTCGAAAACCGCTACCCGGCATTCGGCAACCTCGTGCCCCGCGACGTGGCATCACGCAACGCCAAGGAACGCTGCGACGCTGGATATGGCGTCAATAGCACCGGCAACGCCGTATTCCTCGATTTCAGCTACGCAATCAAACGCCTCGGCAAGGACGTCGTAGAACAGCGTTACGGCAACCTCTTCCAGATGTACCAGAAAATCACCGACCAGGATCCATACGAGGTTCCGATGATGATATACCCCGCCATCCACTACACGATGGGCGGCATTTGGGTCGATTACGAACTCTCTACCACAATTCCGGGCCTATTCGCAGCGGGCGAGGCCAACTTCTCCGACCACGGCGCCAACCGTCTCGGTGCGTCCGCGCTCATGCAAGGTTTGGCCGACGGCTACTTCGTGTTGCCGTACACCGTCCAGGAATACTTGGCTGACCAGTTCAACGTCAAGCGCATCAACCCCGCCGAAAACGAGGCGTTCCAAAAGGCCGAGAAGGAAGTGAAGGAATACATCAACAAGCTCATGTCCATCAACGGCAAAAATTCCGTTGACCACTACCACAAGGAACTCGGCAAAATCATGTGGAACAACGTCGGAATGGCGCGCACCAAAGAATCGCTTGAGACTGCCATCAAGGAAATCAAGGCTCTCCGCGAAGAATTTTGGAAGAATGTCCGCATTCCGGGCAAGGCCGACGAACTCAACGTGGAACTCGAAAAGGCCAACCGCGTAGCCGACTTCCTCGAGCTCGGCGAACTCATCGCCCGCGACGCACTCCACCGCAACGAATCCTGCGGCGGACACTTCCGCGAAGAGAGCCAGGAGGAAGGCGAGGCCAAGCGCGACGACGAAAACTTCATGTACGTAGGCGCATGGGAGTACAAGGGTTACAACCAGGAGCCCGAACTCCACAAGGAGCCGCTCAACTACCAGTTCATCAAGGTTCAGAAACGCAACTACAAGACCGGCAAGTAATCATTTTGCGACGGAAACATTTGGAAGGCGTTACAATCACGATTTCAACGTTTTCCGTTGCGAAACTTAAACAAACAATTAAATCAGATCATACAAATGGCAGAACATACAGGACTTAACCTTACACTTCGAGTATGGCGGCAGGAAAACCGCCACGCCCAGGGACGTTTTGAGACCTACGAGGTCAAAAACATCTCTACCGAGGCTTCCTTCCTCGAAATGATGGACATCCTCAACGAGCAGCTCATCAACGAAGGAAAACAGCCGGTAGCATTCGACCACGACTGTCGCGAAGGCATCTGCGGCATGTGCAGCCTCTTCATCAACGGACGCGCACACGGTCCGGACGACGACATCACCACGTGCCAGCTTCACATGCGCAAGTTCCACGACGGACAGACCATCACCATCGAGCCTTGGAGGTCGGGCGGCTTCCCCATCATCCGCGACCTTATGGTGGACCGCTCCGCATACGACAAAATCATGCAGGCGGGCGGTTTCGTATCGGTTTCCACCGGCGGCGTACCTGACGCAAACGCAATTCCCATCCCCAAGGCTGACGCCGACGAGGCAATGGACGCAGCGGCTTGTATTGGCTGCGGTGCATGTGCCGCCACCTGCAAGAACGGCTCGGCAATGCTCTTCGTATCGGCAAAGGTTTCGCAACTCGCGCTCCTTCCGCAAGGTCGCGCCGAGGCCGCAAAACGCGCCAAGGCAATGGTAGCCAAGATGGACGAACTCGGCTTTGGCAACTGCACCAACACCGGTGCCTGCGAGCTCGAATGTCCCAAGAGCGTTTCCATCGCCCACATCGCCCGCCTCAACCGCGAGTTCCTGAAAGCAAACATCAAGGACTAAGCATTTGTTGAGGAAGGATTTTTTGAGGACAGATTAATAGATTATAGAAAGAGCCGTCAGATATTTGGCGGCTCTTTCTGTTTTTTGTGAGAATTAACATTTGAATGTGCATTGTACCGTGGGTGTGAACCCACGGTACAATGTGCCAAATTCATTTTTTTTATTGATAATGTTTTTCGGCGTGAAAAATATTTGTAATTTTGTGGTGCGGAAGGAAGTTACTTTGAGTATGCCTTCCGTCCTTTTTTAATAATCAATAAGTTATTTTTTTCAACAATTTTTCATTATCTTTGTCGGAAAATTAATACCGCTTCAACTATGGGAATATACCTCAATCCGAGCAACATCGGATTCACTAAGATTTTGTCAGCCGATATTTACGTTGATAAAACAATGTTAATCAACGAATTGAACAAGTTTATCGACAAAGGCAACCAATATATCT
>CAJOJG010000104.1 GCA_905234655.1 uncultured Bacteroidales bacterium | reverse complement strand
ACAACGAACCCGAGTTATGGCGAGTCAATCGCTGTAGCTCGGGTTCGTTTATTTATGGTCACGGTACAAATTCTCGGAATCGCCGTTGAAGATGACGTTTTTGTAGCGGGAGAGGTTTTTCATGTCGTCGATGGCTTTTTGGCCGTTTGAGCCGTGGTCATTTTCTATGCCAGGGTAGGGGACGTAGAGAGAGCCACGGTTGTCGTTGCTCCAGTTAGCGTTGTACCATGACATGACGTATGCAATGCCGTTTGCTTTCGATTTATGTGGAGCGTGGCCAGTGAGGATTTTTGAGAATACTTTTTTTGTCCAGAAGTCAGGGATTTCGTCGGGGTAGCGCATTACGCCTTCGTGTTCACGTAGTCCTGTTTCAGTTATTGCGGGGATTTTGTTGTGGCTGTGCGCGGTGTCGATTAACTTTTTCATCTCGGCAGCGTATGTCCCGTCGGGATGGTATGGCGAGCAGTCGGGCTCGTATATGTCAAGTCCCATGATGTCGACATAGTCGTCGCCCGGGTAATATTCCATTTTGAGGTATGTGTCTGGTGACCAACAGTATATGATGTTGCGAAGGTCGTTTGCGCGGAGCCTGTCGACTGTGATTCTGTAAAGAGTTATGTACTGGCTCGGGGTGATGGCTCGACTGCCCCACCAAAACCATCCGCCGTTCATTTCGTGGAATGGCCTGAATATTATCGGGAAGCCGAATTGTTTGAACAGTGGAGTTACGACGGTGTCCAATAGTGAGAGGTACCACTGCTTTTCTGGCGAGTCCGTTTCAGCAATTATCTTTTGCGCGAGGTCTTTTTCTTCTTCGCTGTATCTGAATGAGTTAGTGGAAAATCCGCCGAGATGCCAGCAGTATCCAATGACAATGCCTTTTTGTTGGGCTTGGCGTGTCAGCAAAATTTCGCGGGCGAAAAACTCGGGCATGTTTTTTCCGAACATTACGTCGTTTTCGACGAATTGAGGGTCTTTGCCGGTTATGGATTTTGTGTCGCCGACGAGGGGCTGCTGGGCGTTAATGTTGTTGTAAGGGCGGGATATGCCGTTTGCTACTCCGAACATCACTTTGCCATTGTCGGCTTGTGCGGCGATGTTATGGAGCAGCGTCTGCGTGTCGTGGTCTTGGTATCTTGATGTCTGCGCGACCGATGACGTGGCGAGCAGGCATGAGAGTACGGCTGTCTGTATGATTTTTTTCATGTTGTAATTTTACAAAAAATGCGGACTTGCACTCCCGTTTTGTGGTCGTGCCGGTAGTCCGCATTGGAAGTTACCACGCCTTGAAACGTTTTAGACAAGTTTCATGTCCTTCTTGATGGCCTCGATTTTGTCGAGAGCCGCTTTTTTAGCGTTGTCGAGGGCTTCTGCGCCACGGAATCCTTCCTTAACGCCGAAGTAGAACTTGATTTTCGGTTCGGTGCCGGAGGGACGGATTGAAATCTTGGTGCCGTCTTCGAGGAAGAACTGGAGGACGTTGCTCTTGGGCAGGTCGATTGAAGACTCGCTGTTGTCTTCGAAGTTTGTGCACTTCTGTGTGAGGTAGTCCTTTATCATTACAACGCTCGAGCCGTTGATAATCATCGGCGGGTCGTTGCGGTAGTCGTCCATCATTTTCTGGATTTCTTCCGCGCCTGATTTTCCTTCTTTGACGACGTTCACAAGCGCTTCCTGGTAGTAGCCGTATTGGAGGTAGATGTCGGTGAGGAGCTGGTACATCGTCTTGCCTTTTCCTGCCGCCCATGCTGCCGCCTCTGCGATTAAGGAACATGCTATCACTGCGTCCTTGTCGCGCACAAACTCGCCCGCGAGGTAGCCGTAGCTCTCTTCGCCGCCGCCGATGAATGTGGTCTTGCCTTCGTTTTCACGGATGATTTCGGCGATGTACTTGAAGCCAGTGAGCACGTCGTAGTATTTGACGTTGAACTTGTCGGCCATGGCCTTGAGGAGTTCTGTAGTGACGATTGTCTTGACGATGTACTGTTTGCCGTCGAGCTTTCCGTTTTCCTTCCACTTCGTGAGGAGGTAGTATGTGAGGATTGCGGCGGTCTGATTGCCGTTCATGAGGACAAATTCGTTCTGATTGTTCCTTACGGCGATTCCCACACGGTCTGCGTCGGGGTCCGATGCCATAACGAGGTCTGCGCCTTTCTCCTGTGCGAGCTTTATGGCGAGCGTGAGGGCTTCCGCGTTCTCGGGGTTTGGCGACTTGACGGTCGGGAAATTTCCGTCGGGGATGCACTGTTCGGGTACTGTGATGATGTTTTCGAATCCTTTTTGGCGGAGGATTTCGGGTACAAGCCTTACGCCTGAGCCGTGAATCGGAGTGTAGACGATTTTGATGTCCTTGTGCTTCGTGATGTCTTCCTGGCTGAGCGTTAGCGACTTCACCTTGTCGAGGTAAATCTGGTCAAAGTCCTCGCCGAGCATCTCGATGAGGTCGGGGTTGCCCTTGAACTTGATGTCGGAAACCTTGACTGCGGCGGCCTCCTTGACGATGTTGATGTCGTGAGGCGGCACAACCTGCGCACCGTCGTTCCAGTATGCCTTGTAGCCGTTGTATTCTTTTGGGTTGTGCGATGCCGTAATCATCACGCCGCTGTTGCACCCGAGCTGGCGGACGGCGAAAGAGAGTACGGGGACAGGCCTGAGCGATTCGAAGAGGTACGCCTTAATTCCGTTGGCAGAGAAGATGTCGGCGACGGTTTTTGCGAACAACTGGCTGTTGTTGCGGCTGTCGTGGGCTATGGCCACCTTGATTTGTTGGCCCGGGTATGTCTTGTTGAGGTAGTTTGCGAGGCCTTGGGTCGCCATTCCCACAGTGTATATGTTCATCCTGTTTGTGCCTACGCCCATGATTCCACGGAGGCCGCCGGTGCCGAATTCGAGGCTTTTGTAGAAACTTTCGACGAGTTCTTTTTCGTCGTTTTCTATCATGTTCTTTACTTGACGTTTAGTTTCGTCGTCGAAATTGGTTCCAAGCCATTCTTTGGCCCTTTCGAGGATTTGTGCATCTACTGCCATAGTCGATTGCTTTTTTAATGTTTTTAGTTTTTTATGTGTTTTTGAGTTCAATTTTGCAAAAAAAGCCACGCTTTGTTTCGCGTGGCTAATTTAGGAAATTGTTTTGCTTTTGGCAAAATTTTTTTGATGTTTTTTTCGTGTGTCCGTTATTTTTTCTTGTCGGCTGGTTTGTCGCCCTGTTTGCAGCAGTCAGATTGGCTTGCGTGCTGTTGGCCATGGTGCTGTCCTGCGTGTTGTGGAGCGTCGCCATGCTTAGGTCCGCGCTTGCCGTTGTGCTTTTTGTGGCGGCTCATCTGGTCGAATTTTGCCCGCTGGTCGTCGGTGAGCATTTTCCGGATCTCCTGGATGTTGGCCTCGCGGATTTTGGCCTTGTCGGCTTTGAGCCTTGCGATTTCGTCGATTGTGGCGTTTATCGCGTTGATGTCGGCCTTGTCGGCGTAGCGGAGGATGTCGAGGTGCGCCTTTTTCTCCTTGATTTGGAGGTCAATCTGGAATGTGCGTTTCTGCGCGTCGTCGTTGAGCTGCTGCATTTTCTTTGACTGGTCTTCGGTCAGTCCAAAGGGGGTGTGGTGCTGCGCCGGCGCGTTGTTGCCCTGGCCGGCTCCGTGTTGTGCGAATGTCGTGATGGTGCCGAGCATCATGAGCATTGTCATCGCGAAAGTCAAAATGTACTTTTTCATAGTGCTTGTTCTTTTTAAGTTATGTTTGCCATTTTGACTTTTGCGCCGTATGTCGGTTTAATGTTGCGTTTTTGTTTTGTGTTTTTTTAACGGTTGTGTTATTTTGTGGTTATTCCATGATAATTTCGCGGAATGTCTTGTAGTTCCGTGTGTCGAGCGGCGATGTGTATACGGCAAATTCGACGATGTCGAAGTACCGTGCGTATTCTGTCAGCGCGTCTGCGTATGCCCTCGCGACGACGGCGGGGTCGTTCATGAACGCTCCACAGCCAAATGCCCCGAGGATTAGTATGTCCACGTTTTGTCCTGCGGCGACGTTCAGTATGTGCTGGGCGCGTGAGAGGTGCAGGTCGTAGAGCTGGTCTTTGGTTATTTGGATGGCACGGTCGCCGTCGCCAGTGTTGTAGCGGTTGGATGGCTTTTGTCTGAGGTTTGGCGCGGCGCAAGTTATCACGTCTACCTGGCACCACTCGTCCGGGTCAAGCCTTTCGGGGAATTCTTCGTCGCTTTTTATTATCACAATCCCTGGCGAGTATATTATGTCGTCGGTGTGGAGCGGGTTATGCGCACGGCGGTTTGGCGTGTAGAAGTCGATGTCGAGTTTCGGCTGCGCGAGTACGGGATAAAGTGTCGAGCAGCGGCACAGACATTCCTCTTGTGCGCTTGCGCCGTTTGCGACGCCGCCGCCAGGGTTTGTCGCCGAGGCGAAGTTAAGCACTGCGATTGTCTTGTCGCTGAAGTTTTCGTCCTCGGCGTATTTCATTGCTGCTTCGTATGTCCTCGAATGTGTTACAGTGATTTTGCCCTCGCGGTCCGGTTCGCCAAGGTCGTAGTATTCGTCGGCTTTGATGAGTTCAGTCTCACGTTTGCTGTCTTCGATGCTGTCGTACAGGTCTTCGTACTCGTTGAAGCAGTCAAGCGTGTCGCGGAAGACTTCTATTAGTTTTTCTCTGGTTTCGTTGTAGTTGAATGCCATGATTTGAGTTTTTGTTGGTTATTTTCGTTGCAAATGTACGGATTTTTTTGGTTTGTCAAAATTTTTTTTCGATTGGTTGAACGAAAAACGGCCAGGAATTTTTATTCTTTTTTCACTAGAACTTTTTTCCAGAGACGATGTTGAGGAAAGTCATAAAGAGAATCCGCATGTCGAACAAGAGCGAGCGGTGCTGCAAATAGAAAAGGTCGAGGCGCAACCGTCGCAGCATTTTTTCGATGGTGTTCGCGCAAAAACTTGCCGACTTTGGTAAGCCGAGGGTCGCCGTCCTGATGATAGAGTGCCGGACCTTCTTTTTCGGCGTCCACCCGCATTGAGCGGAACTTGTAGATGTAAAACGGACGGCCAAAACGTCCGATGCGTTCTTGCTTGTAAATCGCCGGACCGCCATCCTCCCGCTTGATGGCGATGTAACACGCCAAAAACAACGGCGAGAATACGATGACGCACAGCAAAGCCACCAAAAAGTCAATGATACGCTTTATGTTGCGCTCTACCTCGCCCATTCCGTCCCGGATATACCAAGACGCAGTTTCAGCATTTTCGTTTGAGTAGGTTTGTTTCATAATAGTGCAACTAAAAAAGATGTGGTTAAAAGAAATATTGCAAGTCAAGGCGTGTCCCGACAAAGCCAGAACCGCCCAAAATCGTGATATTCATGAAGAAAAATAGATAAAAAGAAGCATCACTCTTGGTTACGCAAAGTGATGCCTATATAATAGGGGAATGTAATTCGAAAATATTGTTAATCAAGCAATTTATTCAATTGTTCCAACGGAATGTTGATTTTCTCGGATATGTCTTTGCGGGACAATCCCATTGAGAACAAGGTCTTTACCAAAGCGGACAGTTGAGCATCTTTTTGTGATAGTTGCGCATCTTTTTCCGCGATTTTTTCCTTTTGCTCCTCGACGATTTCTTCCAACTCGGTTCTGTCTTCAATGTCAGAGGCGTATTCGTCCTCGATTGACATTGCCATCTTGACTTCCCGGTCTGCAATGGCACTCGCCAACTGTCTGACAACCAAATTGTAACCCTCGGGTTTGTTGTCAAGATTGTCAAGCATAAGACAATGAACGTTGTTAGGCACGACG
>CAJOJG010000103.1 GCA_905234655.1 uncultured Bacteroidales bacterium | reverse complement strand
AAAGGCAACCGACATCGTCGGCTGGTGCGGCCTCAAGCCAAGGAACGACGAGAGCAACCGGAAAATAAAGAGCAACAAAATCACGCACGGAAACCGTTTGACATAGCGAAATTAGTATTTTATTTTCATTTGGACAAATCTTACACCTTCTCCAATTCCTCCATCAACGCCCTCCTTTTCGGATAGAGCGAGCGTAGCGTTTCGATTACTTCGTCGGCCTTGGCGCGCGCGCCGAGTTTTATCATGCGGCGGAGATAGCGGCAGGATTCCTGGTAATGGTTGCGACCCATGTTGCGCTCCATCGACGCGAGTATCAAATCGGCGTACATTACCGCAATTTGATTGGAATATTTGTCGTCAAGGTACTTTTCGTAATGTTCTATGAATGAGAAATATTGATTCTCTTTCACGAGCGCGAAAAGCCTGTCCCACATTTCTTCCTTTATGTAAAGGTCGGCGATAGTGGTGGCACTAAAATGTTTGGATTTGTTGGGTTCGTTGATAAGTGCATCGAAAAACGACGGCCATTGCTGCGGGTCAACGTTGTCTTTCAGGATTTTGTAATAGTCCTGTTGGGGCTGGAAATTGTCCAAGAGTCTTTGACGGGCGCATTTTACGATTTTTCCCCTGTCGTGCTGAGCCTGTGCGGATTTCAACAGCCATTCGTTCCATGTTGAAACCAATCCAGGCTTGTCCTCTTTGTCCTGTTCGATGCCGTCGTTTGCCAACTGTTCGGCTCTGTCGAAGTCTTTGTTGTTGATTGACAGTTCGATGGCTTTTTCCCTCAGGTCAGAGTTCGACAGGTTGGCTTCAAGATATTTGGCGGCTTCAGTGTCGCCCTTGTACCTTTTGAGCAAATTGTACTTGACGGTCTGAAACTCCTGTGTAGTGAACTCATAATCATACTCTTTGTCCAAAAAGGCGGCTACCGTATTGAAGTCGTCATCATTGTCAACGAGCGAAGCGGCAATGGACATCAGATCCCTGTACCAATCGAAGCCTTTGTACAAATCTTGTTTGAAATACTCTATGCAAGCCTCGAAAATTGTACGTCGGATTTTGTGTTGCGTGCATTCTTTTGCAACCTGTTCGAGCAAATTAAACGCCCCGGCGATGCAGCCGCCGATGCTGCCCGAACTGTCGTCTGAATTGTTTAACGGTTCGCTCATTCCTTCAATTACAGCAAATATTATCGGCAAAGCCTTCGCATAATTTTGGGATTTGACGTGTTTGTGCGCATTTTCAATTAGTTCGTCAACGTCCCGTCCCAATTTGTTTGCGGCGCTCCATTCGATAAAACCGTATCTGCCTGTCGCTTTTTTTACGAGGTTGTTGATGATTGTCAGGTAGTTGTCCGACGTGATGTGGTCGTTGTAATGGTCAAAGGCGGACACTATGTACGTCCTTAGTTCGGCATTGTTTTTTGCCTCCTCGTTCAGAAATTGTTCGAGTTCCTCCTTTGTGGCTTTCGACAACATTTCCTTGATTTGGGTCGCCATGTTTTTGCCACGAGGCTTCGACGTCCCTTTGGATTTGTTGGTGGCGGCAAGGCCGAGCGTATCTTCTTGAAGTTTGAAGAGTGCCGCCGCCACGTGTTTGCAGACTGGGCCAAAGTCATACGGACAGTCGCAGGAATACTCTGTTACCGCACCATTGTTGACGGTGAGTTGCACATTGTAATTTTCGGTGCCTTCCACAATGGTTTCATAACAGCCCGGCGAGGTTTCTTCGAGATCGTGTACATTACCTTTTTTATAGTACGACAGGCCGCGCACAAGGATTTTTTCGTCTATCACCTGTTCAAATTGGTCCAATGGTATTTTCATAATGCTGTATTTTTAGTGGCAAATTTACAAATAATATCTTAATTCTGTAAAATCTCCCGTTCTTTTTTTTCCGAGGTTAGTTTGGAAAAATATGGAGATTTCGGTGAAAGTGAAATATTGCATAATATTGGCGACGAAACGCACCCTTGCAAAAGTGCCAAAGTTTTGACGCAAATAATTTTTCATATTCCGCAAAATATTTTTACCTTTGCGCGTCAAATCAATCGTATCGAATATGGAAGTAATCAAGACAAAAATCGAGGGCGTCTATATCATTGAGCCGAAAGTGTTCAAGGACGCGAGGGGATATTTCTTCGAGTCGTTTTCGCAGAGGGACTTCGAGGAAAAAGTCGGCAAAATCAACTTTGTGCAGGACAACGAGTCGATGTCGTCATACGGCGTGATGAGGGGGCTGCACTTCCAGAGGCCGCCATACACGCAGAGCAAATTAGTCAGGTGCGTGCGCGGCGCGGTGCTCGACGTAGCCGTTGACATCCGAAAAGGCAGCCCAACATACGGGCAGCACGTCGCCGTGGAACTCACCGAGGACAACCACCGCCAATTCTTCATACCCAAAGGCTTCGCCCACGGATTCGCGGTGCTGAGCGAGACGGCGGTGTTCCAGTACAAGTGCGACAACTTCTACGCCCCGCAGGCCGACGGCGGAATCTCCATCCTCGATGAATCCCTCGGCATCGATTGGCGCATCCCCACCGACAAGGCAATCCTCAGCGAAAAGGACACCAAGCACCCGCTGCTGAAGGATTTTGAAACGCCGTTTAGTTTTTAATGAAAAATTAAAAATGAAAAATTAAAAATTGCCCTTCGGTGAAAGCCAATTTTTTCATTTTTAACTTTTAATTTTTAATTGCTAACTATGAACATTCTCATTACCGGTGCCAACGGTCAACTTGGCAATGAAATGCGGATTGTTGCGAAGAATAGCAACGACCGTTACGTATTTACAGATGTCAATCAGGTGGAGGGTCAGGAGACTGTCTTCTTGGATATTACTGACATTGAGGCTGTAAGGAAGTCTGTGAATGACAACGACATAAATGTTATTGTCAATTGTGCGGCTTATACAAACGTGGACGCCGCCGAAACAAATGAGCCGCTCGCTGAAAAACTCAATGCCGACGCACCCAAAAATTTGGCTACCGTAATGGCGGAGCGCGGCGGACTTTTGGTGCACATCAGCACCGACTATGTGTTTGGTCAAGAGCCTTACAACACGCCCTGCCGCGAAGACCAAAAAGGCACTCCCACAGGCATTTATGGCCTCACAAAACTCCACGGCGAGCAAAACATCATCGCCTCGGGCTGCCAATACGTGATAATCCGCACGGCGTGGCTGTATTCGGAATTTGGCAAAAATTTCTGCAAGACGATGCTCAATTTGACCGCCACAAAGCCGCAATTGAAGGTTGTATTTGACCAAGTAGGCACGCCGACCTACGCGCTCGACCTTGCAAACGCAATCGAGGAAATCGTCGAGACCCAAAAATACGAAAACAACACCGGCATCTATCATTATTCCAACGAGGGCGTTTGCTCGTGGTATGATTTCACCAAAATGATTGCCGAATACAGCGGGCAGACCGCGTGCGACGTACAGCCGTGCCATTCGGACGAGTTCCCCTCGCCGGTCAAGAGGCCTGCGTTTTCTGTGCTGGACAAGACCAAAATCAAACAGACCTTCGGCGTGAAGGTGCCGTACTGGACCGACTCTCTTAAAAAATGTATCAAGAATCTAAAAAAATAACAAAACCATGAAAAACATTGTCATAACAGGCGGTGCGGGTTTCATCGGAAGCCATGTAGTGAGGCTTTTTGTAACCAAGTATCCCGACTACAAAATCATCAACCTCGACAAGCTCACCTACGCCGGCAACCTCGCAAACCTCAAAGACATCGAGGACAAGCCCAACTACAAGTTTGTAAAGATGGACATCTGCGATTTTGACGCGTTCTACAAGTTGATGCAGGACGAGCAAATCGACGGCATCATCCACCTCGCCGCCGAGAGCCACGTTGACCGCTCCATCAAGGATCCGTTCACTTTTGCAAAGACCAACGTGATGGGCACTTTGTCGCTCTTGCAGGCTGCAAAATTGTACTGGGAATCGTTGCCGGAGAAATTTGAAGGCAAGAGGTTCTATCACATTTCCACCGACGAGGTTTACGGCGCGTTGGAGATGACCAATCCCGAAGGCATCAAGCCGCCGTTCACCACCAAGGCGTCGAGCGGCAAGCATCATTTGGCATACGGCGAAAAGTTTTTCACGGAGGATTTGAAGTATCAGCCCCATTCGCCATATTCGGCTTCCAAGGCGTCGAGCGACCATTTTGTAAGGGCGTTCCACGACACTTACGGCCTGCCGACCATCGTTACCAATTGCAGCAACAATTATGGTCCGTATCAATTCCCGGAGAAGTTGATTCCGCTCTTTATCAACAACATACGTCATCGCCGTCCGCTGCCCGTCTATGGCAAGGGCGAGAATGTGCGCGACTGGCTCTATGTGGAGGATCACGCAAGGGCAATCGACGTTATTTTCCACAATGGCAAAATAGCAGACACTTACAATATTGGCGGCTTCAACGAGTGGAAAAACATCGACATCATCAAGGTGCTCATCAACACTGTTGACCGTCTCCTCGGCCGCAAGGAAGGCGAAGACATGGATTTGATAACCTACGTTACCGACCGCGCCGGACACGATTTGAGGTACGCCATCGACTCGTCAAAACTCCAACGCGAACTCGGCTGGGAGCCGTCGTTGCAATTTGAGGAGGGCATCGAAAAGACCGTCCGCTGGTATCTCGACAATCAGGCGTGGATGGACAACATCACCTCCGGCGATTACGAGAAATATTACGAAAACATGTACGGAAACCGTTAGACATTTTTTCATCGCGAATTTTTAACAAAATAGAACGAATCGAAACGAATTATTTTTCGTTTTGATTCGTTCTATTTTTTTGTAAAAGGTAATTCTATTTTTTCCACTCCGTAATCTCGCACTCATGCTTTTTGGTGTCCTCGCCGTAATTGATGGCGACGAACAGGAGGTTGCCTTTATAGTTGTTGAGGGCGTCAAAATATTGCTTGTTTTGAATCTGTTGCAATGCCTTGCCTGTCGATTGGTTGTGCTTCAATTCGATGATGATTGCCGGATGCTCAGGCGATTTTACAACCGGGACATACACCAAGTCGGCAAACCCCTTTCCCGTGGAGAGTTCCTTGAAACAGTTGTAATAGTTGAGCGCGTGGACAAAAGCGATATACACAGCGGAGGCGAGGGCGTTCTCGTTGTTGTAGTTGCGGCTCGAAGTAACGTGTAAGTGAGTGTTGTCTAAGGCTTTGGCAACGGCATCGGAGTTTTTTAGAAGCGTCTGTTCCAAAAGTTCTTCCGAATCCTTGATAATTTCGTCGGTTTTGGAATAGTCGGGCAGGGTAGAGACAGCCCTATGCCACTCTTTGCGAACTTCGAGATTTGGAATCCTGCACGTAAAATTTTTGTTGTTGTAAGCCAAATAGCCGAGATGAATCAAATATGTAAAAACATCGTCCTTGCTCACAAAATCGGTCATGGTGTTAAGATACATTTCAACATCCACCTTTACCTCTTCGCCCGACAGCATTTTTATTACGTCTTCTTTCGCTCCTTTGTAGTTGTGTTTCAGACGGTCGGCGATGACCATATATGTGGAAGTCTTGCCCCAAAAGTTGCCAAACTTTTTGGTCTCCATACACATAACTACGGATTCGGGATTGTAAATTTCAAATCCGTTTTGGGCATAACCGTCGTACTCTTTTTTGCACAGTGCAAAATCAACCTTGTATTTTTTGCACAAAGGCTTTACTTCCTGTTCTGTAAACCCTACAAATTCGGCAAGATTGAAAGCGTCTAAAATTGTATATTCCCTAAAATTATTGAGTTTGCTCTGAACCCTGTCTCTCACAATTGGCAAAATTCCAGTGAGATATGCAAGCGAAATGGCAGGTTTGAGGGTGTTGCTTTTGAAAAGTCCGTTCAAAAACTCCAAATAATCAGCGAACAGATGAGTGCCAAATGTGTCGCGCACAAGGCAGTCGTACTCGTCGAGAATAATTACAAAGGTCTCATTGTATTTTTTGAATACCTTCATCATACAGTTTGCTATCGTTTCGTTTTTAGCAAACCTTATCTTGGAATATTGTTC
>CAJOJG010000102.1 GCA_905234655.1 uncultured Bacteroidales bacterium | reverse complement strand
GTACCTTTGTCCTGCGGTTATTTGTGCCATTTTGTAACTTTTTTGTTGGGGAACTTAGGGGCTACAAAGGTACAAAATTTTCCATCAAGCGGAAAGGGGGCTTCGGCCTCTTTCTCTTGAAAAAAATTGTTGCTTTTTTAAGTTGAATTTAAGTATAAATAATGCCCGACCACATTTCGTAATCGGGCAATAAATTTAGATGTTCTTCCAAAGTGGTTCGGTCTGCCAATTAGGAGCAAATCCCAAATAATTAACCGCACTTAAAGGTATATCTTGCAACAAACGCTTAATTTCCTTTCTTGAATTTTTGAGTTCAGGGTCGGAAAATTTAGATGTTATATAAACAAGAAAACTTATCCTTCCATAAAAATAACAAAAATCAAGCGGTGAATTTACGCAAGGATACAACATTTGATTGGAATCAATTTTGTCTTGCCTGCTTGGAATTTGATTTCTATCAATAGTTCGATATGACGACTTGACATGAAAATCTAAATTCCTGACATGTTTAGCCAAAATTTTAATTCCACTGCTGAAATTGTCCGGCTTCAAGCACCCAAAATATCGTGATATTTTTTCTTTTGGTTGATAACCAGCAAAATAATAATATATCTGCGATAATTCAGTGAATGAAAGCATATTGTAAACAATTTCACTGGAAGTTTCATTTCCGCTCAAAATGTAATGCGAACTTTGGTTTTGAATAATATTGCACACCTCACTATGAAAGTTCCGTTGCATCTTTTTTGAGTTGCGTTGAAACCATCTTGCTTTTTGATGCCAATATTTATCACCCGAATATCGCTCAAATTGAACTGCAATCATATCTTTTAATATGTCTTCAACTTCCATGAGCAATATTGATGTCTGCTGCTGAATCCTTTTGCACGTTTTCATAAACAGCAAAATATCTGAAACAGTAACATTCGGTGCAAAATCCGTATTTGAATTTAACCTTGCAATTTGAGATCTGTCACTCAAACATCTATGAACCACAAACGGCTCACAATAATCTGCAAACTTTGCAAAATTAATGTTCTTTAAGCGATTGTCAAGTTGACAATCTTGAAAAAAATTATTTTTCATAATTATATCCTTTAAAAGTCTCCTTTTAAAGGATGTTGCCCTTACTACGACAAGCGTGGCAGGGATTATTAATATTTTATGATAAACTTCCTTCTGCATCGCTGACCAATCCACTTTATCAAAGAACTTTTGCAAAAATATATATTTATTTTGTGTGTGCAAAAATAACATGCAATAATTAATATTTTTTAACACAAATAAAATAACTGCGGCGAAAAAAACGCCGCAGTTATTTTTTCAATTTCTCAACTTTCAATTTACTTCTTCCTCTCCACTGCCATCTTCTCAATCTCTAATCCCTTTTTGTACGCCTCGATATAGCGGTTGAAGCCTTCGACTTCTTCGGGAGTCGGGGCGATTTCGGTGCCGGTGTTGCCGGCGAAGACTTGGGTTTCGAGCCAGTCGGGGAGCGACTGTTTTGAGGGGTTGTTGACTACGTAGGCAGCCAAGAGTGCAATGCCCCACGCACCTCCTTCACCTGCGGTCTCCATTACTGAGATGGGCGAATTGAGGGCGGCGGCAAGGAACCTCTGCCCTACCCCTTTGGTCTTGAACAAGCCGCCGTGGCCTGTGATGCGGTCGATTTTAACGTGTTCTTCTTTGATGAGGATGTCGTTGCCGATTTTCAGGACGCCAATCGAGCCGTAGAGGTGAACGCGCATGAAGTTGGCGAGGTTGAACTTGTCGCCAGCCGTGCGCACAAACATCGGTCGTCCCTCAGCCAAGCCCGTTACAGGCTCGCCCGAAATGTAGTTGTACGAGAGCAAGCCGCCACAGTCCGCGTCGCCGTTGAGGGCGTTGGTGTAGAGGGTGTCGTAGAGTTTGTGCATGTCCACTTTCTGACCCGTCAACTCCATGAACTCCTTGAAGAGGTTTACCCAAGCGTTGAGGTCCGAGGTGCAGTTGTTGCAGTGTACCATCGCGACGAGCGAGCCGTCGGGGGTCGTTACCATGTCGATAGCCTCGTAGGGCTTTGAGAGTTCCTTGTCGAGGACAATCATCGAGAACGACGAGGTGCCCGCGCTGACGTTGCCGGTGCGCTGTTTTACGGCGTTGGTGGCGGCCATGCCCGTGCCTGCGTCGCCTTCGGGCGGACAGAAGGGGATTCCGGCTTGAAGGTTGCCAGAGATGTCGAGTTTTTTCGCGCCTTCTTGTGTGAGGCAGCCTGCGTCCTGTCCCGCAACCAACACTTTCGGGAAGATGTCCAACAACTTGAAGCCCAATTTGTAAGGCTCGATGAGTTTGTCGAATTTCTCTACCATTTTTGCGTCGTAGGTCTTGGTGTAGGGATCTACGGGTATCATGCCCGATGCGTCGCCCACGCCGAGCACTTTCTGACCGGTGAGCATCCAATGGATGTAGCCCGCGAGGGTGGTTTGGAACTTGATGTCTTTGACGTGGCTCTCACGGTTCAATATGCACTGATAGAGGTGCGAAATCGACCACCTGAGCGGGATGTTATAGACAAAAAGTTCCGAGAGTTCCTTTGCCGCCTGTGCGGTGTTGGTGTTGCGCCATGTGCGGAAGGGGACGAGGATTTGGTCGTTGTCGTCGAAGGCCATGTAGCCGTGCATCATCGCCGAGATGCCGATGGCCGCAAGGTTCTTGATTTCAACGCCGTACTGTTTCTTGACGTCGGCGCGAAGGTCTTGGTAACAGTCTTGAAGGCCTTTCCAGATGAGGTCGATGGAATATGTCCACAGGCCGTCCACTTGCTGGTTTTCCCAGCCAAAACTGCCCTGCGCGATGGGGTTGTTCTTGTCGTCGATGAGGACGGCCTTGATGCGCGTCGAGCCGAACTCTATGCCGAGGACGGCTTTACCTTGTTCTATGATTTCTTTTGATGTCATTGTGTCAAAAAATTATTAACCACGAAAATCACGAAAAACACGAAAAATTCAATGGACGTTGTTTTAGTATCAATAATTTTGTGAGATTAACCCATGAAAGCACGAAACAAACACATTTTTTTTCGTGTTTTTCGTGCTTTTCGTGGTTATTAATACTGTTTACTTCAACGCCTTGCCGAGCATGTAGTACACTTCGTTGTTCCTCAGGGTCTGTTTGAAGTCGAGGATGTTGGTGTCCTTGTTGATTTTGACGTACTCGATTCCGAGGATTTCGGCGAAGTCGTCCCAGTACTCTTCGTTGATGTCGTATGAGAATGCGCTGTGGTGTGTGCCGCCGGCGAGTATCCATGCGCCCGCGCCAATCTCGAATGTCGGCTGGGGTACCCACAATGCCGATGCGACGGGAAGGTTGGGCATGGGCTTGGGTTCGATGCACTCTACTTCCTGTGTGATGAGGCGGAAACGGTTGCCGAGGTCAACGACGGTCGCCTTGATGCCGTAGCCGGTCTTTGAGGTGAAGACAAGGCGGGCGGTCTGTTGCTTGCGGATGCCGATGCCGAGGAAGTGTACTTCGAGTTTGGGCTTGTCGGTGGCGATGAGCGGGCAGACTTCGAGCATGTGGCTCTGCAAGCACGACGAGCGGTCGCCGGCAAAGTTCAATGTGTAGTCTTCCAAGAACGAGCAACCCTTTGTCAGGCCTTGCTGCATGTACCACAACGTGCGGTAGAGGCAGGCGGTCTTCCAGTCGCCTTCCGCGCCGAATCCGATGCCTTCCGCCATCAGACGCTGCGATGCGAGACCGGGGATTTGGTCGAATCCCACAAAATTCGGGTCGTTGATGTCGGCGTCGCCAAGGTCGTCGAAATTGGTCGTGAAAGCGGTCGCGCCTTCGTCTTTGAGAACGCGGCGCAGGGCAATCTCGGCTTTGGCAGCGTTGCGGACTTTCTGCCAATATACTTCCTCGCCCGATTCGTCAATCTTGATTGTGTATTCCTTCTTGTAGGTCTCTACGAGGTCGTCAACTTCCTTGTCGGTTACTTTCTTGAAGTAGTCCATCAGCGACGAAACGGGGTAGTAGTCAACGTGATAGCCGAGTCTTTGCTCAAACTCAACGCGGTCGCCGTCGGTAACTGCGACGTTGTTCATGTTCATGCCGAACATCAGGCAGCGGACGTTGTGAGCGTCGGCTACGGATGCCGCAACACGCGCCCAGACAGCGATTTTCTTCTGCGCGTCCTCGCTTTTCCAATAGCCGCAGACAACCTTGCGGGCAACCCTCATGCGTGTGCAGATGTGTCCGAACTCGATGTCGCCGTGAGCCGACTGGTTGAGGTTCATGAAGTCCATGTCCATGGTTGACCACGGAATCTCGGCGTTGTACTGGGTGTGGAAGTGAAGCAACGGCTTTTCCAACTGTTGCAAGCCCTTGATCCACATTTTTGCGGGCGAGAAGGTGTGCATCCAAGTGATGATGCCGACGCATTTCTCGTCGTTGTTGGCGGCCTTCATCACGGCCTCGACTTCCTTAGAGGAATTTGCAGTGCCCTTATAGACCACCTTCACGGGAATATTTCCGCTGTTGTTGAGACCATCGACCATTTCTTTCGAGTGTCCGTCAACGATTTTCACGGTTTCGCCGCCGTAAAGCAACTGGGCACCGGTAACCCACCAAATTTCTAAGTCTTTCATATTTTTGAATTTTAATTCACAATTCAAAATTCACAATTCACAATGAATTGAAAATTAATGAATTAAGAAAATTAACGTTTATTTTTTTTGTTTAATGTATTAACTATTGAAATAAGAATTCGGTTAATCTCATTGCAATCACAATTCATACTTTCATATTCTGATTTTGAAATATAGTTTGATTGAAATAATATTTCTAACCAATACAATGACTCATTGGCTTCTTTGAGAGCGATTTTCAACTTGTGCTTAAAATCTTCTGTGCTTTCCGCGTGTTCAGCCTCCCTGATATTTGCGCCAATACTTGTTCCACTTTTGAGAATTTGGGTAAAAATGGGATGCTCTGCATAAGAAGAAGTTTTGAGCAAATGTCTAGCCATTCTCACAATGCGAATTCCAAAAGATAAACTTTTGTCTTTAACAATATTATCAGTTTTCATCGCGTAGCCAATTGTGAATTATGAATTGTGAATTGTGAATTAACCTTTCTTTTTTTGTCCGTAGTATGCGTTAGGTCCGTGCTTTCTCATGTAGTGTTTTTCGATGAGAAGCGGGTTCATTGTTGTATTTGGATTGACCGAATACGACACGAACGCCATTTTTGCGACGTATTCCATGACGGTTGCGTTATAGACGGCGTTGGCGGGAGATGTGCCCCACGAGAATGGGCCGTGGTTCTTGACCAATACGCCCGGGGTGTGGTCGGGGTTGTAGCCGTTGAAACGCTCGACGATGACGTTGCCGGTCTCGAGTTCGTAGTCGCCCTTAACTTCCTGTTCGGTCATGTCGCGGGTGCAGGGGATTTCCTTGTAGAAATAGTCGGCGTGTGTGGTGCCGATGTTTGGGATGTCCTTGCCCGCCTGAGCCCAAGCCGTGGCGTACTGAGAGTGGGTGTGGACGACGCCGCCGATGTTCTTGAACGCACGGTACAGGACGAGGTGCGTCGGGGTGTCGCTTGAAGGGTTGAGGTCGCCTTCCACGACTTTGCCGCTGCTGAGGTCAACGACAACCATGTCGGAGGCTTTCATCACGTCGTAGTCAACGCCCGAGGGCTTGATGACCACAAGGCCTTTCTCGCGGTCGATGCCGCTGACGTTGCCCCACGTGAATAGTACAAGTCCGTTCTTGACCAAATCGAGGTTGGCGCGGAACACTTTTTCTTTTAATTCTTCTAACATATCTTGCCTTGTTTAATGAATTATTGTTGGGGCAAAGATAGTGTTTTTTTTACAATTAAAAACAAAAAAATAAATTTTTTTTTAACGGTTGGTTAATGTTTTTTTAAAGCAGTTGCGAAGATCACATTCACATATTTGACACGTTGAATTATTCGTAAAAATATCTTGGAAAAAATTAGTTCGTCACAAAAAATGGTTGTACTTTTACAGACGAAATTTAACACAATCATCATGATGAATACTTAATCCATTGTCATTTTGTACTTATAATCGTCCTAATACTCAATCCTCTCAATCACACATTCATGCTCGTGCGTGTTGGGATGATATTTAATCCCCACCAAAACCATGTTTCCGCTGTAATTGCGAAGGATTTGCTTGTAGTTTTTCTTCTTGATTTGGTCGATTGCGCCCTGAGCCGTCGAAGTGCTACTTTTGAGTTCAATCAAAAGC
>CAJOJG010000101.1 GCA_905234655.1 uncultured Bacteroidales bacterium | reverse complement strand
GCCCCAAGCCTGTCCTACGCTGTCGCCAACTACGTGGTAACTTGCGTCGGCGGAGTGGAAGATTATCGGGCGGAGTTTCATGATGTCAACCTTGCCGTCGGTGAGGATGCTCTCGTCGGCAAAAGAGTTGATGATTTCGCCGACAACACGTGCGCCGCCGTTGCCTTTTTCCTCCATTTCGATGACGCGACATTCGAGCGTAAGTTTGTATTGTTCAATGATTGGAGCGTCGATATTTGGACTCTTGACGGCTGTGAATCCGGCGCGTTTTACCTTGTCGGGTACGTCGTTGCCGCTCACGATGCCAAAATAGTCGCTCTGTGCAACGTCGTCGGCTGTGGCAAAACTTACGGTAAACACCTTTTTGAGCCTCAGATTGTCGGTGGTTTTGTGGGGCGAGAGGTCAAAGGTGATTTGGTTCATGCCGCACTGACCGCCCCAAGCCGCCATCATAACGTCGGGATTTTGGTTGGCGTCGTAGGTGGCAATCATGATGCACGGCGCGGGAGTGATTACGGGGTGCTGCGAGCCAAAATTGACACGACCCTCCACGTTTTGGATTTTTGCAGGTGCGGCAACGGGTTCAAAACCGCTGTTGCCGCCATTATTCTGCGTGCCGCCGCACGATGCCAACGTGATGGCTGCGGCTGCAAAAAGAAGATGTGATGCTTTCATTTGAGATTATAAATTATTGTTTTGTCGTTAATATTCATACTCATGTTGCACAAAAATGTCTGCAAATTTATAAAAAATTGCGGAGATTTTTTTTTTCAAAATTTCTCCATTACCGAGATTTTTTCTAATTTCGCAAAGTGTAAATATAACAGAGCATTTATGATACTATTGCGATATTTTGTTATTTTGATTTCGGTAATCATCGTTGCGACTGCCGCCTCTGCGCAGTCGTACATCCGTCTGTGGCAGAAGCCACTCGATGATTACCGCAAATCTGCCGTGCGGCTCTATTCGTACCCTGCGCCCGACAGCACCAACAATCACGCCGCCATAATATTCTGTCCTGGTGGCAGTTATTGTTATTTGGCAAAGAAAAACGAGGGACACGACCCCGCCAAATTTTTCCGCGACAATTATGGTTTCAATACCTTTGTGCTCATTTACCGTCGAGGAATGAGGGGCAACCGCTATCCGTCGCAGATTCAGGATTTGCAGAAGGCGATGCGCTATGTAGCCGACCACGCCCAAAAATTTGGCATAGATACAGCCAAGATAGGCATTTGCGGATTTTCGGCGGGCGGACATTTGGTAGGCACAGAGGCAGAGTATTTTGACACAGATTTTGTAAGCGATGACGGCAGACCCGCGCCGCCTAAACCATTCTTCGCAATCATGATGTACCCCGTTGTCTCCATGCAGCCCGACATTGGACACTGGAAATCTCGGCGCAACCTTCTCGGCGCAGATTTCACGCAGGAACGGCGCGATTCTATGTCGTTGGAACTCAACGTCCGACGCGATATGCCGCCAATATATCTCATTGCCTGCAAAGACGACCCAATAGTCGACTATCACAACTCCGAAAGAATGTCCGACGCCCTTGACGCCAAGAATGTGCCGTATAGTTACGAATTGTACGAGACTGGCGGCCACGGATTTGGCGTCAATCCATCCCTCATCAAATCGTCCAACAAAGACGCCGCGTCTTGGCACGAGGATTTTATGCTTTGGTTCAGGAAAAGGTTTTAGAGTATCCACTTCCACACGGGAATCACCTCTATCCTTAGTCCGTCAAATTCCAAAACATCTTCGGTGTTTTTGGTTATAATCAAAGCCTTAGAAAGAGGCGTGAATTTGTTTAACGCTACCAACGCCTTGGTTTCACGGTTTTTTGTGTCATCGTCGTCAATGCTGTATGACACTTGTACGGCGAGTTGCTCGTCGGGGACGTAGAAATCCACTTCTATGTTTCGGTTGTAATAATGAAGTCCGTCGCCGTATTTCTTGTACAAAAACAATGCGCAGATGTTTTCCAAAAGCAATGTTTCAGGCGTGGATAGAAAAAGATTTAGTAGTCCATTGTCAATAAAATAGTGCTTTTTTGTGGTCTGTCGCTCAACGAATTTGTCGGCATAGTTGTCAATTGAAAACAAAAGGCAGGCATCTTTGAGATATTGGATATAATTAGAGACAGTGGTTGCATTAATATTGATTCCAGTGGATTTTATGAGGTTTGTCAGGCGATTGTACGACGTTGGTTGCATCACACAGTCAGCAAGTCTTTTTATACAGATGCGCAGAGCCTCTTCGCTCCGTACTGAATTGCGTACTACAATGTCGCTAAAAAATATTTTGTTGTAAATATTTGTCAACCATTGCCTTTTGGCTTTTATTTGCAGTAATTCAGGGAAGCCTCCAAAATAAAAATAGTCCTCAAAAATTCTTGCCACTGTTCCCTGAGTTTTAGAAAACTGCCAATTTTTTTCGAGTTTCACACGCTGTGCCTTCAAAAATTCTTTGAAAGAAAACGGATATACCGCAACATCCCAATATCTCCCGCCTAAAATGGTCTGAATGTCTCGGCTCAGCATCTTGGCGTTGCTGCCCGTAATATAGACTGTGTATTTTTCGTTGGCGAGACGGCGGGCAAAATGTTCCCAACCGTCAATGTTTTGTATTTCGTCCAAAAACAAAACAGGCTTCAAATCAGTCAGAAGACGATGCGCTTGCAAGATTATGTCAAGCTCGTTAGATTTTATTTCGTTGATTCTTTCGTCATCAAAACTGATGTATAGAATTTGGTCTATATCGTAGCCTTGTTTGAGCAATTGTTTCGCACGTTGGAAAAGCATATACGATTTTCCCGCCTGCCTCACTCCAACAAACACATAATTTCCCTTGTCCTCAAATTCAAAAGGACGTTCCACCAACTCGACTTGTTGTATAAGTTGTTGGTTTTCAACAATTATATTTCGTACTAACTCTTTGTCCATTGTCAAAAATTTTCTGCAAATATACAAAAGTTTCTTGTATGCAAGAAACTTTTGCCCTATTTTTATCTTGTATGCAAGAAACTTTCACCCTATTTTTATCTTGTATGCAAGATACTTTCATCCCATTTCTATCTTGTATGCAAGATACTTTTTGATTCAATAGTCGCATTTTATATTTTTTTTCAAAAAAAGTTGCCGATATTTATCTTTTTTTCATACCTTTGTATCGATTATACTACATCAGAAAACAAAAATTTCAAACAAATAATTGAAACATATTATGGCAAAAAAGTTTATGACTTGTGATGGTAACACCGCCGCTGCGCATATCGCGTATATGTTCACGGAAGTGGCTGCCATCTACCCAATTACGCCCTCCTCGCCGATGGCTGAGAATGTGGACGAATGGGCTGCGCAGGGACGCAAAAACATGTTTGGCGAGACCGTTCTCGTGCAGGAAATGCAATCTGAGGGCGGCGCGTCGGGTACTGTGCACGGCTCGTTGCAGGCAGGCGCATTGACCACTACATTCACCGCGTCGCAGGGCTTGCTCCTTATGATTCCCAATATGTACAAGATTGCGGGCGAGTTGCTCCCCTGCGTGTTCCACGTTTCGGCACGTACTTTGGCTTCTCACGCGCTTTGTATTTTTGGCGACCATCAGGACGTAATGGCATGCCGTCAGACCGGTTTCGCAATGTTGGCGGAAGGCTCTGTACAGGAAGTGATGGACCTCGCAGGCGTGGCTCACTTGGCTACGCTCTCCACACGTGTTCCGTTCCTGAACTTCTTCGACGGTTTCCGCACATCGCACGAGTATCAGAAAGTGGAGGTCGTAGAACAGGAAGACCTCGTGCCGCTCGTTGACCAAAAGGCTCTCAAAGAGTTTCGCGAGAGGGCTTTGAGCCCCGAGCATCCCGAGATGCGCGGTATGGCTGAAAACCCCGACGTATTCTTCGCTCACCGCGAGTCCTGCAACACCTATTATAATAATGTTGCCGACAAGGTTGCTGAATACATGGACAAAATCAGCGCAATCACCGGCCGCAAATACCGTCCCTTCGACTACTACGGCGCACCAGACGCCGAGAATATCATCATTGCAATGGGCTCTGTTACAGAGTGTATCAAGGAAGTCATCGACTACAAGGCCAAGAATGGCGAGAAAGTGGGCTTGATTTCGGTTCACTTGTACCGTCCGTTCTCATTGAAATACCTCAAAGAAGCCATCCCCGCATCTGCCAAGCGTCTCTGCGTGCTCGACCGCACCAAAGAACCCGGCTCTAACGGCGAACCCCTCTATTTGGACGTTGTACAGGCGTTGAGCGAACTCGGCTTGCTCGACAATCTCACAGTTGTCTGCGGACGTTACGGCCTTGGTTCCAACGACACCACACCTGCACAAATCATTGCCGTTTACGAAAACCTCGCCCTCAACGAGCCCAAAAACCACTTCACCCTCGGCATCAACGACGATTTGACATTCACATCGTTGCCCGTTGGCGAAGAAGTATCGGTAGCTCCAGCAGGTTTGTATCAGGCTAAGTTCTTCGGTCTTGGTTCCGACGGTACAGTGGGCGCCAACAAAAACTCCGTGAAAATCATCGGCGAAACCACCGACAAGTATTGCCAGGCATACTTCTCGTATGACTCCAAGAAATCGGGCGGCTTCACATGCTCGCACCTCCGTTTTGGCGACGACCCGATTCGTTCTACATATTTGGTAACAACACCTAACTTCGTGGCTTGCCACCAACAGGCTTACCTCAACATGTACGACGTAACGAGGGGCTTGCAGAAGGGCGGTTCGTTCCTCTTGAACACCATTTGGGACGGCGAAGACCTCAAGCGCAACCTCCCCAACAAGGTGAAGGCTTATTTCGCAAAGAACGACATCAAGGTTTATTACATCAACGCTACAAAGATTGGTCAGGAAATTGGCCTCGGCAACCGCACCAACACCATCCTCCAATCTGCATTCTTCCGCATCACCGGCATCATCCCGACCGAAAAGGCAGTTGAGGAAATGAAGCACTTCGCCCTCAAATCCTACGGCAAGAAGGGTCAGAACATTGTCGATATGAACTACGCTGCAATCGACCGTGGCGGCGAATACAAGGTTTTGGACGTTGATCCCGCATGGGCCAACCTCGAAGCAACACCCAAAACTTATTCCGACGGCGACGACTTCATCAACAACATCGTACGCCCCATCAACGCTCAAGACGGCGACCTCTTGCCCGTATCTTCATTCAAGGGCATCGAGGACGGTACTTGGAAGGCTGGCACAGCCAAATTCGAGAAACGCGGCGTAGGAACATTTGTTCCTGTATGGGACGCTTCCAAGTGTATCCAATGTAACAAGTGTGCATACGTTTGTCCTCACGCTTGCATCCGTCCGTTCGTGATGACGGAGGAGGAGAAGGCTGGCTACACAGGCGAAACCATCCAAATGAAAGCACCTGCCGCTATGAAGGGCATGTACTTCACAATCCAGGTAGGCGTAAAAGACTGTCTCGCGTGTGGCAACTGTGCCGACGTATGTATGGCTAAGGAGAAGGCTCTCACAATGGTTCCCTACGACGACAACTCCGAATCCGCCGCCAAGGAAGCCGCTCAGTGGGATTACTGCATTGAGAAGGTTGCTTCCAAGCAAGACCTCGTTGACATCAAGTCAAACGTCAAGAACTCTCAGTTTGCAACTCCGTTGTTCGAGTTCTCGGGTGCGTGTGCAGGCTGCGGCGAAACTCCTTACGTAAAACTCATTTCCCAGCTCTTTGGCGACCGCGAGATTGTTGCCAACGCTACCGGCTGTTCGTCAATCTACTCTGGTTCTGTACCGTCAACACCTTACACAAAGAACGCCAAGGGTCAGGGTCCCGCTTGGGCAAACTCCCTCTTCGAGGACTTCTGCGAGTTTGGTCTCGGTATGGCAATCGCCAACAAGAAACTCAAAGCACGTCTCACCCGCCTTATGACCGAGGCTCAGGACTGCGAGAAGTGCAGCGACGACTTGAAGGCTCTCTTCAAGGAATGGATTGAGAAACAGGAAGATGCCGACGCTACCAAGGCTCTCGCTCCCAAGATTGTAGAGGCTTGCGAGGCTTGCGGCTGCGACAAGTGCCAGCAAATCCTCACCTACAAGGATCACCTCGTTAAGCGTTCGCAGTGGATTATCGGCGGCGACGGTGCATCTTACGACATCGGCTACGGCGGACTCGACCACGTAATCGCTTCGGGCGAGGATGTCAACATCTTCGTAATCGACACCGAGGTTTACTCCAACACCGGCGGTCAGTCGTCGAAGGCTACACCTCTCGGCGCAATCGCCAAGTTTGCCGCATCGGGCAAGCGCGT
>CAJOJG010000100.1 GCA_905234655.1 uncultured Bacteroidales bacterium | reverse complement strand
GTGGGCGCGGGTGCGGGGCTCATGTTGAGGACGCTCTCGGGGCTTATCAGGTAGTACGTCGGGTAGGCGCGGACATTGTATTTGCGAAGCATTTCCTTGTTGCCGTTGTACCAGTAGACCGGGATTTCGAGGTCGGGGTTTTCGTCGATGAAATCCTTGTAGTCGTCGCGGCTGCCGGCGACGCATACCACCACGATGTCCAAAATCCCCGGCGGGAAGTCCTGCCGTATGCCCCTGATGAGTTCCAAGTCGCTCAATGCCGTGTAACTATCTGGATTGAAGAACATTACGTATGCAAATTTTCCCGCGAAGTCGTACAGACCCTTGCGGTTGCCGTCTGCGTCGGAAAGGTCGAGTTGCGGCGCGGCGCGACCAATCAAGAGCGTCGAGAATTCTGCGGAAAGCGTCGATGCCACCGCCCTGAAATCCCGCGTCCTCGACGTCGCCGCCATCGAATCTGCGAGAGCGATGAGGGTTTCCTTGGGGATTGTGTCGGTGTAGTACGCATCCTTCAACCCCTTGAGTATCATGTAGTCTGCCAACGGCTCTGACGCGACTTTGGGTTCCGAGGCGAGCGATTTTTTCAACGCAAAATAACTCTTGTCGCCGATTGCGGAATGTTTGTCGTTGGAATTGGCGTAGTTGTTTTTGAAATTGTTGAAGACGTTTGGGAACATCTCGTCAAACAGGTCGGCGTAGGCGGGGTTGCGGTACAACACGTCCTTGCCGGTGAAATATTCGTTGACGATGATGTCGCGGTTGCGGTGGTAGACGATGTGGTCGAGCATCGCAAAACGGTACTTGATGTAGGAATTGAGGTATGGATTGTTGGTCTTGTAACGCGCTGATATTATGGATTCTACACTGTCAACAACGGCCTTCGACACGCCATATTTAGCGGCGACGAGGCGGTTGAGCGCGTTGCTGAAATTCTGGTCAAACGCCGGAATCAGGGTGTTGAGGTCGTCCTTCGGCGCGTTGACGAGTTTGGGGTAAAACTCGTATTTCCTGAAAAACGGATTAATCTCGTCTTGTGGCGCAATTTGCTGTTTTTCAGGCAGAATGATTTGCTGACGGGCGTTGGGTTGCAGGTAAATCATGCACTTGAACACCGACAGGTCGATGTACGCCTGCACGACCTCGCGGACGGGCGCATTGAATGTAAAATTGCCCTGTGCATCGACCACCGCCGTCGCCAACAGCGTCTCGTGCCGCGTGATGTAATCGTCGATGGCATAGAGCCTTAGCGTGTCGCCGACGTAGGTCTTGGCGTTGCCGGTGATGATGTCGGTCTGCGCCTGCGCCGCCGTCAGCGTCAACGTCAAAAATAATATAGTAAGAAATCGTTTCATATTTTTAAGTTTTTTTTTGTCCGCTACGCGGATTGTTTTTAGCCGCTTCGCGGGAAATCTTACAAATCTTTTCAAATCTAACAAATATTTAGGGAATTTGAAAGATTTGAAAGATTTGTAAAGATTTGTATGATTTCTGTCCGTAGGACACTCGTAAATAAATGTCCGTCAGGACATTCTAAACTCTTTTTCGCAGCACCACGCCGGGCTTGAAGACGTCCACTGTCTCGGTGTAGCCGAGTTTTTGGGTGAGTTTCACGGCGTCATCGACGGTGATGGCGATGTCGGCAGTCTTCAAGACAAACTTAGTAACGCCCACTTGTATCGTGTCGCCGTCTTTCAACTTAACTGGCTGGTCGCCAATGCGTTGGGTGTCGCCATTGATGTATGTGCCGTTCATCGACGGCTTGCCCTGAACGTCGGCATTGTCGGCGATGAGGTACTCGTACTGGTTGCGGTCGTTGATGCGGACCACGAGCACGGCGTGGTTGCGGCTCACGTACATGTCGTCAGAGACCGGGACGTCGGGCTTGTTGGTCGAGGCGACGCGCCCTATGCGGTTTTTGCCGGTGTGAAGTTCGTAACTCGTTGATTCCTTGCCCTCTGTGTGCAGGATGAGCCATCCGGCTGTCGTGTTTTCCATTTTCTTAAAAATATTTACGTTATACGCTAAGTGCGAAATTAGAAATAAAAACTTTTTCGGCAAAAGTTTTTTTGCAATTATGTGAAAAATAATGTGTAATTTTACGACTTCAAAACGACAAGCATATTAACAGACACGAAAAATGAGTTTTACATTATTGAGTTACGCCACGTTGAGCGACGCACTGCGCGAATGGTTCGGGATAGATATACCGCTGCCGGTGCAGACGTATGGCTTTTTTGTGGCGATGGCGTTCCTCGTGGGCGCGTTGATAATGAATCTTGAATACAAACGCAAGGAACGGCTCGGGCAAGTCGGGCCTATATATAAGGTGGTGACGGTGGGCGAATTGCCGACCGCAAAGGACATCATCGTTTCCTTTGTGATTGCCTTTTTGATAGGCTACAAACTCGTTGACATCGTCCTGAATTACAGGGACTTCGCCGCCAACGCACAGGATTTCCTTGTGTCGGGGCGCGGCTCGTGGTGGGGCGGTCTGTTGATAGGCGGAATATCGGCGTACATGACTTGGAACGACAAGAAAAAACGTGCGCTTCCCAAGCCCAAACAGGTGATTCTCAGGACGATGCCTCACCAAATGGCTGGCAATTTGCTCGTCGTAACGGGCATCTTTGGACTTTTGGGCGCGAAGATTTTCCACAACCTCGAGAATTGGGACCGTTTCGTCGCCGACCCGATTGGCGAACTGACTTCGTTCAGCGGGCTGACGTTTTTTGGCGGACTGATTGTGGGCGGTTTTGCCGGCGCGTGGTATTTGAGGAAAAACAATTTGAGTAGTTTTCACACCCTCGACTGCGCAGCGTGCGGAATACCAGTGGGTTACGCAATGGGGCGCATCGGTTGCCAACTTTCGGGCGACGGATGTTGGGGCATAGAAAACGTTGCTGAATGTCCGTCGTACTTGCCACAGTGGGCGTGGTCGTCAACGTTCCCAAACAATGTAATCAACGCCGGACCCGCCATCGAAGGCTGCGGCGGCGACCACTGCCACGAACTTGCAACGGCAGTGTTCCCGACATCATTGTATGAAACGCTTATGATGCTGACAATCTTTGCGTTGTGTTTCTTTTGGCTCAACAAAAAAGTCAAGTTGCCGGGAATGTTGTTTGGCATTTACCTGTCGTTGCAGGGCGTAGAAAGGCTGTTGATAGAGAGCATCAGGGTCAACAACAAATTCCACGTCCTCGGCATGGAAGTTACTCAGGCTCAAATGATTGCAACGGGTCTGATAATTGCAGGAGGCATCATCATCTACCTGACGTGGCATTTCCGCGACAAGATTGCAGAAATGAGCCGTTACGTGGAGAAAAAGCCAAACATCAAGGCAGAGATTGTTGATACGATAGAATGACAATTAATTGATAATTAAAACATTACGATTATGTCAAAAGATGATAAAAAAGAAGTAATCAAACAGCGCAAGGCGTTGCTTGAACTTGTTTTGCAGCGTACAAACACACCGAAAAAAGTCGTGATTGAAGACGCTTTGGACGATTTTGTCAAGGCTAACCTTGACGTTGTTTCCGAAGAAGAAAAGAAACAATTCGACAAACTTATTTTTGTATAAAAAGAAACATAACTTGAAAACCGCGCTCGTCATATTGAATTGGAACGGTGATGAACTTCTCCGTAAATACTTGAAGACAGTGATTGCACACTGCCGTAACGGTTTTACGGATGTAATTGTTGCCGACAATGCCTCGACAGATGGATCGATGCACAGGATGAAGTGTTTTTTTCCATACGTCAGGACAATTGTACTTGACAAAAACTACGGCTTTGCGGAAGGTTACAACCGGGCGTTGGCGCAGTTGGACGGCTATGATTATTACGTATTGTGCAACAGCGACATAATGCTGCGGTCTGACGCCGTATCGCCGGTGGTGCGCAAGATGGAGGGCGACAGAGAAATTGCAGTTGCCGTCCCAAAAATAAAATCGCTGCGGCAACCCGAAATGTTTGAGTACGCAGGCGCGGCGGGCGGTTTCATCGACAAATATGGATTTCCATTTTGTCGTGGCAGGATTCTCGACACCGTGGAGCGCGACGACGGACAATATGACCAAGACAGCGAAACATTTTGGGCGTCGGGAGCGTTTATGGTTGTAAGGGCTGAGGTTTACAGGCAGTTAGGCGGATTGGACTCCAAGTTTTTTGCGCACATGGAGGAGATTGATTTTTGCTGGCGGGTCAAAAACAACGGCTTGAAAGTGGCGTACTGCCACGATGCCGAAGTATTTCACCTCGGCGGCGCAACGCTCAACCAAGGCAGCCCGCGCAAATTGTTCCTCAACTACCGCAACTCGCTGTGGATGATGATGAAAAACTTGCCAACAAGTTGCCTGATATTCAGGCTTTGGGCGCGGATGGTTTTGGACGGGATGTCGGCAATGGTGTACTTGTTGCGGCTACAACCAAAATATTTTTGGGCGGTTGTGAAGGCGCATTTTGCATTTTACGGCAATTTGCCACGGCTCGCGCGGCAACGCAAATTGTCAAAAAAACCGGCCGAAAAATTGCCGTCGGGAATGTTGGACGGCTCGATAATTTGGCAATATTTTGTGAAGAAACGCACCACCTTCGGTGGCATTTTTATAAACAAAAATTAGAACAAATTTAAGCGAATTGTAACGTTATTAATAATGAAAGAAAATAGCAAAATAGTTATAATTCCTACTTACAAGGAAAAGGAAAACATCGAGGCAATCATCCGCGTGGTGATGGCTTTGGATGGTGATTTTCATGTACTTATAATTGAAGACAATTCGCCCGACGGTACGGCAGACATAGTGCGCTCGCTGATGCCGGAATTTGCGGGGCGGCTTTATATGATTGAACGTCCGGGCAAACTCGGCCTCGGTACGGCGTACATCACCGGTTTCAAATGGTCGTTGGAACAGGGATACGGATATATTTTTGAGATGGACGCCGATTTTTCGCACCCGCCGCAAGATTTGATAAACCTTTATAACGCCTGTGCAATAGATGGTTACGATATGAGTATCGGCAGTCGTTACATTTCAGGCGTCAATGTTGTCAACTGGCCGCTGGGGCGCGTGTTGATGTCATATTTTGGGTCAATGTACGTGCGCGTAGTTACGGGAATGAAGATAAAAGACACCACGGCAGGATTCAAGTGTTACACTCGCAAAATATTGGAAGCCATCGACTTCGACGACATCCGTATGAAAGGCTACGGCTTCCAAATCGAGATGAAATTCACCGCGTGGAAAAAGAAATTCAAGATAAAAGAAGTGCCAATCATATTCACCGACCGCAAAAAAGGCTCGTCAAAAATGAGTAGCGGCATCTTCGGCGAGGCTGTTTGGGGCGTTTTGAAAATGAAGGTGCGGAGTTGGTTCAAGAAGTATTAGAGGCTTTTCCTTACACCTCCTCCAACTTCACCAAATCGCCGCCCTTGAATATCATCACAATCTTGTGCAACTTTGAATTTGAAATCATCTTAACAATCTTGCTGTCAGCGGCATAGAAGTCCAACTGTGCTTTGGCGGCGGCGAAAGCGTCAGTCTCGTCCTTGGGTTCGCAGTTGGTTTTAAGGTACTTGAACTCAGCAAGATAGCAATGGTTGACAAAATCAAACCTCGTGTCGGGCATCAGGAAAATATCGCCATAGCCGTGGTTGAGTTCGATTTCGGGGTGCATCAGGTAATACGGATTCATCGCCAAATACGCCATAAAAAAGCCTTGGATTGTCCGCTCGCCTTCGATTGTATTGCGGTTGACGGAGGCATTTTTGTAAGCCTGAGCAATGTACGTGAACATTTCCTTATAGTCGCCATCGAGCGCGGCATTGTCGAAAGTAAGGTTCAATTCGTTGATGTTGACGGGCAAATACTTGTCGTATTCTTCCTGTAAATACCTGTAATACTGCGTTCTGACATTGTTATTTGGAATCGAAAGTATCGCGCTCAAACCTCTTGTTCCCGAAATTGTCAACATACCATAATAGTAAAGCAAACTTGTAAAATTTTCAAACTTCACCACCGACGACGCCGGGAAATGGGTGTTGATTTTTTCGTAAATAAAGCCCTGTTCGATGATTTTTTTGATAATCGAATCGCGGAAATTGTTGTCCTTTTCCAAACGGATAAGATGGTCGAGTTTGGCATAATCAATCATTGCATTTGGCACGTACATATCATCAGGAAAATCACCACTTTTGATATATTCTCCCAAATATTTCAAGGTCATCATACCGTTGAACATTTTCGGCTCGTTTGCCTTGAAACTTTCCACCGAAAAACAATAATTGTCGCACCACGGTTTGAGAGTTTCAACAATATTTCGAGATGTTGTTTCAGGGTCTCCCTTTATCCAACCAACTGAAATATAATATTTTACCATCTCATAGACATCATTTTCCGAAAAACCAAACATTTGGTTGAATTGCTTGTCGAGCGATGCGTATTCGGCAATATTGAAACCGCTTGTCAAGTCGTCCAAGGTAACAGGCGAA
>CAJOJG010000099.1 GCA_905234655.1 uncultured Bacteroidales bacterium | reverse complement strand
CCGCTGTAATTGCGAAGGATTTGCTTGTAGTTTTTCTTCTTGATTTGGTCGATTGCGCCCTGAGCCGTCGAAGTGCTACTTTTGAGTTCAATCAAAAGCGCAGGGTCTTTCGGATTGGCGGGGATGAACGCAAGGTCTGCATAGCCGTCGCCGGTCGGAAGTTCCTTGATGACAGTGTAATAATCGTTGGCGCGGAAAAATGCCAAGCCGATTGCCGATTGGAACGTCGCCTCGTCATTGTAAGTCAGAGGGTTGGTCTGACGGCTGTGTGCCTCTTTAAGCGCGGCGGCTACGTATTCGGCGTTGCCTTTGATGGTTTCCGCCAAAAGTTTCTCGCTGTCGTTAATCATCTTCAACGTCTGGGCGTAATTCTTGTTGTTTTTCAACGCCAAGACCCACTGTTCGCGTACCTCAAAATTTGGAATGTAACATTCCTTGGTGTCCTTGTCGTAAGTCAGGTAGCCAAGGTGAATGAGGTAAGTGAAAACGTCGTCCTTGTCCTTGAAACTTTTTTTGGAATTTAAAAAACTCAAAACATAGACCTTGACCCTGCCGCCGCCGAGCATCGTTTCCACATCCTTGCGTGTGCCGTCAAAATCGTACTCGACGTAATCCTTGATGTTTTCATAACTGCCGGTGTTGGACCAATGGTTTGCAAATTCTTTGTCCATCATAGCCTCTACCACAGCCTTGGGGTTGCAGACACTCACATCTTTGTTGAGCCTATATCCATCGTACCAACGCAGACATTCGTTGTAATCCATCGCATATTTATCGCACAAACTTCTTACCTCGTCCTTTGTAAAGCCCGTAAATTCAGCAAACATTTTCACATTGAGAATTGTAATCTCTATGAACTCGTTGAGTTTACTTTCCACCTTGTCGCGCACAATCGGCAAAATTCCCGTCAAGTATGCCATTGCAATTGCCGGTTTCAACACCCTGTTTTTGAAAAGACCATTCATAAATTCCAGATACGGCAAGAAAACCTCGTCGCTTTCCTCTTCGCGGATAAGCACATCGTACTCGTCCATAATGATTACAAACTGTTCGCCGGTCTTGGCAAAAACTTTGAGCATAGCCTCTGCCAACGTATCTTTCAATAATACTTTTGCATTAGGAAAAAATTCCTTTATTTCAGATACAACCTTTTTGGTCAAAGTTTTCACCAAGTTGATTTTTTTATCGACATCACGGTACATGCCATTGATGTCCAACTTGATGACATTGTATTTGCCGTAATGTTTTGGAAAACTCTCGTCATTAAAGATTTTGAGTTTTTCAAACAGCGGCAGCGAGTCCGTATTCTTGCCGTAATACGAACTAATCAAATCGCTCGCCATGCTCTTGCCGAACCGCCTCGGACGCGAGATGCAGAGGAATTTGTTTTCTGTCGCGACGAATTTATTCAATTCTCTAACAATCAAAGATTTGTCAACATAAATCTCTGACTGCATCGACTCTTTCAAGAGCGCGCTATTTGGATTGAGGTAAAGTCCCATGGTATTCTCAATTTTATATTCCGCACAAATATAAGTATTTTTTCAAATTGTTATATGCCGAATTGAAAATTTCACAAAGTTACAAAATTTTTCTCAATAAATGTGCATTTGCTGTTTTGACAGACAGCCTTAATCCCAACAATTATTGGAAAGTCTTGAAAAACAGACTGAAAAAAGAGGGCAGTCAGTTGGTTACAAATTGTAACCAACTGAAAATGCCATCCTCGGACGGCAAAATGTACAAGACTGACGTAATGAATACGGAACAATTGTTCAGGTTGATTCAGTCGGTTCCTTCACCAAAGGCCGAGCCATTTAAACTGTGGATGGCACAGGTGGCAAAAGACCGTCTTGACGAAATGCCAAATAACGAAGAAGAAAACTAAAAACCATAATCATTATGTTACCCCCCAACACCCCCGCGCCGTCGTTTTCAGGGCGCGGAAATCATCGGCGTCAGCAAAGACAGCGTCGCCTCTCACAAGAAGTTTCAAGAGAAGTACAACCTCAATTTCACACTTCTCGCCGACACCGAAAAGTCCGCAATCCAAGCCTACGACGTTTGGAAAGAGAAAACCCTCTACGGCAAAAAATCCTTCGGCGTAGTGCGCACCACCTACCTCATCGACGGAAACGGCATCATCGTCAAGGCCTTCTCAAACGTCAAGGCGGCAGACAACCCGGCGCAGATGCTGGAAGAAATTGGATGATTTTTTGCGGATATTTTAAACCGCCACTTTAAAATATCCGTACAATTTAAAGTACTACTTTAAATTATCACGATTTTTAGAAAGATAATATTATGATAATCAGAAAGTTGAATTTTTTGGACGCTGACGGCGACAGTTTGTTTCTTTTTGGGGCGAGGCAAACTGGGAAGACAACGCTTTTAAAGCAATTGTTCCCACAGTCAAGATACTACGACCTCTTGAAAAGCGACGAATATGAACGTCTGAGCCGCTCGCCAAAATTGTTGCGCGAGGAATTGCAGGACTGTCCGGAAGGCACTCTTATAATCATCGACGAAGTGCAAAAATTGCCCATCCTTTTGGACGAGGTGCATTGGCTGATGACCAACTGCGAATTGCGTTTTATCCTGACGGGTTCGAGTGCGCGGAAACTTCGTCGCGGCGGTGTCAACTTGCTGGGCGGCAGGGCGTTGCTGTACAATTTTTATCCGCTTGTGAGCGACGAGTTGGGCGACGAGTTCGACATCGACCGCGCTGTCAACAACGGGATGATTCCGCGCCATTACCTTGTCCAAGATGCGACAAGGCGGTTGGGCGGTTATGTCGGGCTGTACCTGCAAGCCGAAATCTCGCAAGAGGCTGTGGTGCGCAATTTGCCGTCGTTCAATAGGTTTCTTGAGGCGGCGGCTTTGACGAGCGGCGAAATGCTGGTGTATTCCAACATCGCCGCCGACTGCGGCATTAGTTCCGTGACTGTGAAAGCCTACTTTGAGTTGCTTGTGGACACGCTGTTCGGATATTTTGTGCCGGCGTACACCAAAACCGTGAAGCGCAAGTTGATACAAGCACCGAAGTTTTACCTTTTTGACGTCGGCGTCACCAACTACCTGTTGCATCGTGGACTTCAAACGACAACGATTGGGTCGGCGACGGCACGTATGTTGACCTCGGACTACCGTCAGGTCTTATGTGGGCAACCTGCAATGTCGGCGCGGAAAAACCCGAAGAAGTCGGCGGCTACTTCGCATGGGGCGAAACAAAGACGAACACAGAGTATAGCTGGTCAACTTACAAACATGGTACGTCGTCCACCAAGATAACAAAATACAACAAAACTGATAATTTGACAGTGTTAGACCCCGAGGATGATATTGCAACAGTATATGTCGGTTCGGAATGGCACACACCCACTGCCGACGAGTGGCAAGAATTGAAAGACGAATGTGCATGGCAATACACCAGCAATTACAAAGAAACAGGCAAGGCTGGAAGACTTGTATTCAAGAAAAAAATTGCAGGGAAATATGATGTCAATAGTGACGCACACATATTTCTTCCTAATAGCGGTGAATATGACAATAAGACAATCTATTATCCTAATGAGGGGTGGTATTGGTCATCTTCATTGCATGACAATAAGCACCAAGCATATTGTGTCAACTTTTGGGGCACATGGGATGATTATATCAAACCAAAAGATAAAATATACCGCTACGAAGGTCTTTGCATTCGCCCTGTCAAGAGCAAATAGTATCCACGCAATTTGATTGAACTTCAAAAATCATCGCTATGTCAATCGGTGTCTATCCACTGATTTAGCGATGATTTTGTTATTGTTATTTGTCGAAAAATCACTCTGCAAACAAGTCGTCCATCGTTACTTGATACTGGATGTTGGCGGAATATTTGTTGGGCAGTAATCCGAAAGGCGTTATCCAAGTGGGCAACGTGCCGATTTTGGTCTTGCTTTGACGCAGGAAGGCGGCTACACGGTTGCGGTATTTGATGTCGTCGTCGGAAGTGATTTCGTATTCCGAGGAAGTGTATTTGATTTCACAAATGTTGATAAGGCGGTCGGCGCGTTCAATGATCATGTCGATTTGGGCGCGTGGCGGCGTGTTGCTGCGCCACGAGTAGTACTCTACCGCAATCCTGTCTAACCCGAGCGCATGGCGGATTTGCGTGATGTGGACATTGCAGACGTGTCCAAAAGCAAGACCCTGCCAAGTGTTTATTACAGAGGTCATTACGTACTGTTCCCAATAGTCGCTCGTGGTGAGTTTGGGCGCGAAATTGAGATGGAAAAGCGTGAACAAATCCACCAACTGAAAGTACGCCTCGTTGTTTTCGGGCTTGTCGTTCACCTTTGTGACATAACGGCGTATGATGTCGCAATATTCAAGGTTTTCGAGTTGTTCGCTGAGCGTGCCGCTCGACGAAATTTTGAGGGCGGCGGCGATTTCGTTGCGGGTAAGCCCCGACCTGTTTTTGCCCAGGACTTCCACAATTTTGATGTAAGGTTCGGGCGACTTGAAAAGCGAGCCGTACAGCCTGCGGTATTCTTGGCAGAGTTCGGAATTCTTTTTGAAATAGATGCGGTCGATGTTTTGCGCCAAACTCTCGCCAGGGTTCAGTAGGCTGAGATAAAACGGGATGCCGCCCAACATCATGTATGTTTCTACAACGATTTGTCGTGGCCAAAATATTTTTTGGGATTGCAGATATTCCTCGGCCTCGAATAGATTAAACTGCCGCAGATATATCGTGTGAGTTGTGCGGTCGTGCAGCCGTCCATAGACAGCCACAAATTCAGATTTTCCCGATTCCATTATGCTGTGAAGCGTTTTCAACTCGTCTTTCCGCCCGATAAATTTCTCTTTCATGGTTTGATGTTTTTGACGTGCAAATATAATATTTTTCGCCAAAACTCGCAAAAAAATTGAGTTTTGGCGAAAAATAAATCCGATATTTCGCCAAAACTCATTTTTAAATCAAGTTTTGGCGAAATATCGCGCTGTTATTGACGTTACATTTTTTTGTCAATTACAACCATTTGCCGAAAACATTTAAGGCGGACTTCAACCACAATCGAACAAAAAAAAATTCTTATCCCATCTTTCGACGGAATAAGAATTTTTAGTTATTTGGATTACGCGCTGAGTTTTTCGAGGCGGGTTTCGATTTCCTTGAAAACGTCCTTGTCGTTAGAGAGTTTGAACGGGTCGTCCTGCGCGAACCACCAGTCGTTGTAGGGCAGGCGGACGTGGCGGTGAAGTGTCTGGTTGAACTTCGTGCGGGCGAGTACGCCGATGAGGATTTCGCCCATGCGCAGTATGCCGTCGTAGCCTACCGGGATGTGTTCGTCGCCAAGCGCAAAGGTCGGGACGCCGAGGTGCCCGGCTACTGACGCGAGGCCGGGGTGGCGGATGATGAGGAAGTCGGTCTTGGCGCGTTTGAGAAGCTGTGGAAGCTGGAATGCGCGCGTCTTGCTGACTGTGTAGTGCGGAATGTCGCCGTAGTTGTCGATGAGTTCTTTGAGAGTGTCCTGATTCTTGCCCGCGCCGTCATAGACCGGGTCGTGGTGGAATACCAACGCGCCTTCGTTCTTGATGCCGAGTTCGTTGAGCACCGTAATCAGGCCGTGGGCGTATGCCGAGCCGGTGAGCACCATGCCGTACTTGCCCTTGAAAATCTCGCGGTAATGCTGAAGTTTGGGCTCGATGCGCTTGTGTTCGCTCTCGATGAACTCTTCCGCCTCTTTTTCCTTGCCGACGATTTTGGCGATTGCGCGTAGCCATGCGTCGGTGCCCTTGATGCCGTATGGCTGCGGCGCGTCCACCTGCGGTATGCCGTACTGGTCTTCGAGAGCCGCGCCCATGTAGCCGCCGAGGGTCTCGCAGAATGTGGTGGTGGCCACGGCTTCCGACGCCTGGCGGATTTCGTCAAACGAGGCGTTGTCCAAGAGGTAGTTGACCCTCAGGCCGAGCGGACGAAGAAGGTCAGAGAACCAGTCGATGCCCCAGAGCGCGATTATGTTGACGAGGTCTTTCTGTTTTTTGGTCGGATGGTGGTTGACCACCTGGCGCAATACGCCGTGGAACGACACGTCGAAGACTGTGCTCCAGTGTTTTGAGCGGAAGCCCTCGCAGTGAAGCGGTATCACGGGAACGCCCACTTCGGGTTCCAGTTCCTCGGCCACGCTGTCGATGTCTTCACCGATGATTGCCGTGGCGCAGGCCATTGCGATGAATATTGCCTTGGGGTTGTAACGCTCTTTTGCAAGGCGGATTGCCTCGCGAAGTTTGCCGCTCGCGCCGAATACCATGTCCTTCTCGACGAGGTTTGTGCTCATGTTGAGGGTGTTTTGCTGCGGTTTGCCACGGCGTGCGAGTCCCATGTGCATCGTTAGGTTGAATTTTGGCGTCTCGCCGTCGCAGCCTGTCGGCGCGTGAGTGATTAGCACGCAGTCGGTGAGGTTGCCTATCTGACACTGCACGATGGCGTTGCTGCACATGGTTTCCTGATTAAGAGGGCTGTATAGTTCGCAGAGTTTGCAGCCTTCGCCCGCGCCCTTGCAACTGCCGTGCTTCTTGATGCTCCTTTCGTCGTATGCCGACTGCCGGATGAGTTCCTTTGCGGAACCGTCCCACCCGATGATAGTCCCGAGCCTCAGTTCGCGGTTCTCGACGGTGGTCATGTTGAGATTGATTCTGTTTGCCATTATGGTATGTTTGTTATGATTTCTTTGCGGCAAAATTATCGTAAATAGAAATATTACCCAAGAATAACGCTTATTATAGAAATGTTTTCTATAATTAAAATATTTTTCCGAAGAAAGTTTTGACAATGGCGGTGGCAAAAAAGGGAAAAAGAATTATCTTACTTTGAACGACACCTTTTTACAAAAACAAATCCTCCATCGTAATCTGATACGAGTTTTGGCGAGTTATGCTCGAAATGCAAAATTTTTTTCCCTATCCCGCCAAAAATCATTACCTTTGCACCAAAATTACA
>CAJOJG010000098.1 GCA_905234655.1 uncultured Bacteroidales bacterium | reverse complement strand
AAGCGGTGATACAGAGATGCTTAAACGCATGAACCGCAAATACGACATCAACCGTTACCGCGAAGTGATTGCCGACATTCGCAGGATTCTGCCCACCGCCACCATTTTCACTGACATTATTGTAGGTTTCACGGGCGAGACTTTGGAAGAGTTTGAAAATACGCGCCGCGCCGTTTTGGAATTTAAGTACAACATGGCGTTCATTGCGATGTATTCGCCGCGTCCGGGCGCAGTGTCGTCCAAGTGGGTTGACGATATTCCAAAAGATGAAAAATCAAGGCGTTACGCGGTTTTGTCGGAAGATTTGAAATCCGTTTCGTCTCTCTATACGGCAAGTATGGTCGGCAAGGAGTTCCGCCTTTTGGTCAACGGTCACGACCGTTTGGACGGCTATCTTTCAGGCTTGACCGAGGGCAAAATCGCCGTGCGTTTCCGCTCCGACGACGAGAGTTTGATTGGCAATTTCGTTGATGTAAAAATCGTCAAAAGCAGCGACTTTTCGGCGGAAGGAGAGATGCTGTAAGGGAAAAACTTAAGATTTGAGGTCAAAAAAATTGACCTTAGAAATTCAAAATTAATGTTTTATTTTTGCAAAAAATTTGATTATGACAAACGAAATAAAAATCTATACTGTTGAGGATATCGAATCCAAAGTTTACCGAGTAAGAGGCGTTCAGGTAATGTTGGACGCTGATTTGGCGGCAATTTATGGCTATTCCACAAAACGTTTCAATGAGCAAATAAAGAACAATATTGAGCGTTTCGATGAGGAGTATTTTATGTTTCAGTTGACGAAAGACGAACATCAGAAAATTCTAAGGTCGAAATTTTCGACCTTAGAACAAGGCAAATATTCTAAATATCTTCCTTACGCTTTCACCGAACAAGGCATTTATATGTTAATGACTGTTTTGAAAGGAGAATTGGCGGTGAAGCAAAGCAAGGCTTTGGTGAGGATTTTTAAGCAGATGAAGGATTTTGTGGTTGAAAATCAAAATGTTATCGACCGCAGAGATTATCTTCGTTTGTCGCTGCAAACCGCCGATAATGCGCGGGATTTGCTTGAAATTAGAAGTTCGCTTTCCGATTTGGACGACAAGGTGGCGGATGCTATTACCAAAATCGGCGAATGTGTTACAAAATCTGAACTATCTAACATTATGCTCGATTTCTCCAAACCGGCTACAAAGGTTGGTTGGCTCATTCTCAATGGGCAGCCTGTGGAGTCTGACATTGCTTATCAAGAAATATATTCTCACGCCAAGAAAACGATTTTTATTATTGACAACTACATATCGCTCAAAACGTTAGTGTTGTTTAAAGATGTGAAGCCGAGCATAGAAATCACTGTTTTTAGCGACAATACCAACAAAGGTCTTCACAAATTGGAGTTTAATGATTTTTGCAATGAGTATTCGTCGTTGAAAATCAAATTGAAAATCCTTGGCGGCACTATCCACGACCGTTATATTGTTACGGATTATGGTTTGAAAACAGAGCGGATTTATCATTGCGGCTCGTCGTCGAAGGACGGCGGCAGAAAAGTTTCTACCATTTCGCTTGTAACAGATAATGCTATCTATCAGCCGCTTATAGCATCAATTGTCAATAATACAGATTTGATTTTGCAATAATATGAATACCATCTCCTTCAAGACTCTTGGCTGCCGCCTCAATCTTTACGAAACCGATGCTTTGGCGTCGAAGTTTCGCGAAAGGGGCTTCGTAACCGATGGTGATTTTGAAAATTAGGACGCGCCGTTTTGGAATTTAAGTACAATATGGCGTTCATTGCGATGTATTCGCCGCGTCCGGGCGCAGTGTCGTCCAAGTGGGTTGATGATATTCCAAAGGATGAAAAATCAAGGCGTTACGCTGTTTTGTCGGAAGATTTGAAATCCGTTTCGTCTCTCTATACGGCAAGCATGGTCGGCAAGGAGTACCGCCTGTTGGTCAACGGTCACGACCGTCTTGACGGCTATCTTTCAGGCTTGACCGAAGGCAAAATCGCAGTGCGTTTCCGCTCCGACGATGAAAGTTTGATTGGCAATTTCGTTGGAAATTTGTTGAAACTTTTTTGTCTGTTTTTCGTTATATCAGGTATTGATGAATGAAGATAGACACAGATGCAATATGCGAAAAACATATTAACATGTAATCAGGGCGTGAAATATTCAATTAAATTTTTCGCCGTGTTTTTTTGTGTCTTTTTGTTGGCGTGCAACAGGGAGGGCGAAAAAATTTATCAGCCCGATCCTGACGACATTCAGGTCGATACTATGCCGATGGTGATTGTCGTGTACGACTACTACGGCATTGGCGATTTGTCTTACAATGACCTTATATATCAAGGAATTGAGGAAGTCGCCTTGAAGAACAATCTGAGGACTATGCAGTTATTCCCGCATGACATCGACGAGGGTGAGGCTCTTATCAGTAGGGCTATTGACGAAATGAACGCCTCCACAGACAATGTCAGGCGTCTTCTTATCGTCACAAGCGCAATCTATGACCAGCTTTTGAGGGAAAAATCTGGTCTTTTGACAAATCCAAATGCGGACATCCTGTATTTTGAAACTCGCAATCCTCTCAAATCAAAAGCCTCAACTTTTTTCATCAATTATTACGGCGCAATGTACTTGGCAGGATATATTTCGCCTGTGTTCGTCAAGAATGTACTTGTTGTGGCTGCAAATCCCGTCAATCCGTCTGTAAAAAAGGCTGTGAAGGCGTTTGAAGACGGTTTCGAGGCGTCTAATTTCCCAAAGGAAAACATCAAAACCGTATATCTCGGCAGTAAAATTGATGAAGGGTTTTCAATGACAGATTCCGCCGCCGTGGTTTTCCTCAATGAAAATCGTCAAAGTGAAATGCAACTTATCATGCCGATTTGTGGCGGCTCTGCAAATGTTTTGGCGCGTATCGCCTCGCAGACTTCTCATTACAATTTGGTCGGAATCGACAGAGAAAGTCCGTCCGATATTTGTTCATTTTCAGTGGTTAAACATATTGAAAATGTTGTGGCACAGTCGATTGAAACTTGGTATAAGACAGGTTCAATGCCCAAGCACAGTGAATTTGGGCTTGCAGACGGCTTTACGGGCGTTTCATTCCATCCTTCCGATTCATACATTAAAAGTGTTGTCGAAGAAAAACTCGACAATGAGACGATGAGCCTTATCGAAAAAACTGCAATTGAAAAGGAGGTCGGCGATGAGGACTAAATGTTTGATTTTCATATTGATAATGATTTTTGCGGTGTCATGCCACAAGGAGGACGATGTCATCATTTATACGCGCTCGCACACGATTATTGACAAGGAAGTTGCGGTTGTGGCTCCATTGTCGGATTCTATCATGAAAAAAAGGCTCGGAAGGACGGCTGAATGGTTCGCCTCAAACTACCTCTCGGCTCAGGCAAGCGATTCTGTGGTCATCAATCTGAAAATCAGTTGGTATGATGAAAACACCGAAGACCTTTCAGCCTTGGGCGAATCGTTGTCGGAAGATGACGAGGTTTTGGCTGTGATTGGACCTTTCGACAATGCCAAAGTCGCCGTTTTCGCCCCTTATTGCCAACGGACTCTCAAACCTCTCATTTTGCCCACCGCAACGAGCGAGGAGGTTCTAAGGCGTTTTGCGCCGCCCACTGACAGCGGAAACCGTACTGTGAAGCCGTTTTTGTGGGCTCTCACGTCGAGCGATGTCAAACTTTGCGAGACCGTGCTCGACTATTTTGCAACTTTCTGCAAATATTACGATTTTTTTGAAACCCTCCCGCAAGGCATGGTCTATTCGCCTGACAATGTTTATGGCAAGACTTTTTTCGATTGGATTCCGTTTTTCGCAACGAATTACGAGATGTCTGTCGCTGAAAATTCCCATTACGACAACGGCGACCAGCTTGCGGACAAAATTTACAGGTGGTTAAAGACTTACGGCAAGAACTGGGTTACAGTGGCGTCTTTCTGCGTTGTTGAGGACGTGGAAGACATCTATAAAGTGGCGTATGCACGCCGCAAATATTTTAATGAGGATCCCCTGTTTTTTGACGGCGACGCTTTCGACGCCCAATATGACGACAACGGCACTTTTTCCCAAGTTTGCCCCACATATTTCGTGATCGACGACATCTGCGACGAGTATGTGGAGACCATGGACACAAGGGCTCAGGGCATTTTACAACAGTATCAGGGCTATTCGCCTTACGCCGACCCTTCCACGGGCTTCGAGTTGAGTTATCAAACGCGGTTCGGCACAAAACCCGCTTTCGCCGAGTGCAAATTATACGACGCGCTTTTGCTCACCGGAATTTGCGCATTTTACATGGAACATACCGGCGAACAGAATTTTAATTCGGCTGTGAAGACTATCACGGTTGAACATGACGGGGCTTTGTCGTCTCCATGCTGGGACGGATGCGTTCTGGAACGTTATTTACATGGATTGTTGGAGGGCGAGGTCTATAATTTTACTGGAGCGTCCGGCAGGGTGTGTTTCGACAAGGAAAACTTTTTGGTCAATATCGGCTCTACATACGTAAATTGGCAGATTAAAAACGGCCGCATTGTCCACAACACATATTTCGGAGGCGAAGGCACGTATAATGCAAAAACCACCGCCGCATGGCAGATTTATTATGATGAATCGCGTCTCAGGCAAATGTTTGATGAAATGGCGGAGGAATACACCGGGTCTTCATATCCAAGCCTCGGCGACAAATACGCCGTCATTGTGCACGCAAGCGAGGGCTTCGTCAACTACAGGCACCTTGCGGACGCACTTTCGGTCTATCAGGCTTTGAAGTCTGCCGGTTTTGATGATGAACACATTTTGCTCATTGCTGATCCGTCGATTGCAAATGACAGCCACAACCCTGAACCCGGCGTTGTTCGATCCACAAAAACTGGCGCAGACCTCATGAAAAACGTTGTGGTTGACTATGACGCCTCTACGCTTTCCGCCAATGATGTCGAGGATTTGATAAAAACCAACGTCCCAAAATCTCCAAATACAAACGTCCTGTTGTATTGGAGCGGACACGGCAGTAATGGAGAGTTTACATGGAGAGGCAAAAGTTTGGGCGGCGGTTTTTCGGATGAAATGCTCAGGGAGACCGTCAACAGCCTTGTTTTCAGGAAAATGCTTGTCATTGCCGAGCCGTGCTATTCAGAGAGCGTCATCAAAGCCCTCGACGGTTGCCGGGGCGTGCTTGCAATCTCCGGCGCGGCTCAAAACGAACAGTCTTGGGCGGACAATTGGAACGAGGAAAGCCTATTTTGGATGTCGGACAGGTTCACAAAAACATTGTTGGCATGCTTGGCGGGCAATCCGAGCGTAAGTTATAACGAACTTTACATTTACTGCTCGCAGCACACTCTCGGCTCTCATGTCAAGATTGTAAACGCTGCAAACTTCGGAAGCCTTTACATGGAAAGCCCCGATGAATTTTTTAGATATTGATAATTCATTAATTAACAACCATTTAAATTAATATGAAAATGTTTATGAAACGTAATTTGTTAGTCTTGATGGCTGTTGCGCTCACGGCGTTTTGGTCGTGCAACAAGGACGATTCGCCAAGCGAACCCGACAATCAGCCTTCGAATGAAACGCCGGAGACGGATTCAAAAGAGTTCACGTACTCCATCGTCGTTGATAATTCGGACGACAAGCGTGAAATTGTGCTTGACAGCCTTTCATCTGAGATAGCCAACATCGACATCTCGTCAGATTGGATCAAGGTGACGCAAGGCGAATCAAAGAATGGACGTCCGGTGATTGTGGTCTCCACGACAAAAACCTCCGATGCTTCTGACGCTGTGGCGAAAATCACGACTGTTGGCGGCGACATGATAACCGTCAAAATCGCCGCCGGCACTTACAGCCTCGGCGACACCTACGAGGGTGCAAATTCCAATTTCGTCACCGACTGGGAAAACATGACCGAAATCCAACTCGAAGGCATTCCCAACCCGCAGAAATTGCCGTGGGTCAGCGATGCAAAGACCATCATTCCCGACGACATCCGCGCCAACTACAAGAAAAGCCAAGGATGGGAGATGGCGTTCAGTTACCTCAACGTCTCCTCGCTTGAAAAAGTGCGCTATTTTGCACTTTACAACAAATGGACAGGCATCTTGCGCGTGTTCAACTATGTGACCGATGTCTCCACGACCGGCAATGAGTACATCTACCAAGTGCAGATGGGCGCGGCAACAAAAATGAACAAATACCCGTTCTACCACTCCTTGGAATATGCCGTTCCTTCATGCCATAAGCCTGGCTCCTCGCTCATGCAATACACAAATTTCAGCGGCACAACAAGGCAGTCGCAGAGTTTTGAATCGTGGTATTCTCCATACGTGGGCATACTCGCAAGCACTGCCGTTACCGAGGGTTGGAACTGTTTTGACATTGACATGTCGGGTTTTGTGCCTGAATCTGTAGGCGACTGGAAGGCTGACAACAGCGAGACAAAACTCAAAATCCTTCCCGTAACAAACAGTACCTCAAACATTTCCTTGAGAGGCTCGCTCACAGGACAACTTTCTGGCACTTTCCGCAATGAACAAGTCATCCAGAAGGGCGGCGTCAACGCTTTGAGCGGCTTTTGCAGCGGACTTTCGTCGCTCAGCGGAATAGCATCGTCGAGCATTTCGAGCGGCAACGACTACGCATGCGCCATGCAAAGTGCGACGGGAATGTCCACTTGGCTTACACCGCTAAAATATTGGGGCGGTTTTGGATGCAGCATTGCCTCATGCGCGCTCGGCAAATTGGGCGAACTGATGGAAGACCCTGTGGATTATGACACTGTCCCGGGCAAAATAGACCTCACCCTCGACGCAACCCTCGAACTTGCGGGAACGATTGAGAGCGCAGGTTTTAATAACATCGGAATGGTAAACGTTGCAAGCGAAGCCATGGTAAGCGCAAACGGCATCGACGGACATTTGGGTACTGGAATATGGGGACTTGCAGAAGATCCCGTGGTGTATGTTGACAAACAAGACCTGTTCTGTTCAGACGATCGCTGCCGCATGGTAAACCGTGGCTCCGGCGTATATTCTCAGACCAATTTCGACACATACAATCTCCGTCTTGTATATTTCTTCGACCCCACGAGCGTCAAGGTAAACATCAACCGCAAACTTTTCCCCGACGTGAAAAACGTGTATGTAACGACCACTTGCGGCGTTTATCCGGCGCGTCAGGAAGGCAACACCGACATCTACCGCCAGTTCATGAAACTCGGCGACCGTCCCACGTTCGACATTTCAAACGGCAAAAACGTCGGACAGATGGTAACGCTCAACAACGCTTCGGCTGTAAAACTCATACAGTGTGAGCCGACAGATTTCGTCTCTAAGGATGCCGAGGCATTTGAAAACACTTCAAACTGCACTCTCGTCACCCAACAAAACGGCAATATTCGTTTTTACGGACGCCAGGTTGAGGAGTTCGGCAAAAAAATCATGGTAGAGCCCCAGGTCTATGTGCCGTATGAGAAAAAAGATGGTGCTTTCTTCATCAACAATCCAAAAGCGCCTGACTTTGTGGTGACTGTGAACATTGTATTTGAGGCTTGTGGCAGCACGTTTGTATATTCAAAATGCTTCCTGCCAAAAATTGAGATGATTGACCGCGCAACGGCTCTCAAACACTATGACCGCCTGAAGGCATACGCCGAAAAATGCGACAGCGAGAAGCCGACCTCCATGCTTGCAAACGCCTCCGATGTCAATGTTTTCAACCCCGACGGCGGACGTCTGTTAGAAAAGACATTGAAAGTCTTGGAAAAACTCAAAGGCAAATAACTTTTTTTTAATAATAATCAAAACAACATGAAAATGAACGTAATATCCAAAACAGCATTTTGCACCCTTGCAACTGCGATTGTGGCTCTGACTTTCATCGCCTGTAACAAGGACGATGACGAAGAGAAAGACGTGCCGGAAATGACCGTTGCAACCTCATTCGACGACCTCGCATTCTTCCAGGGCACGTTTGTAACCACCGACTCGCTCGGCAACTTCGTTTCGCACACACTTGGAGAGCCGCTCTACAAGGACGACACCGCGCACCTCTACATCGGTGTTGAAACCATTGAGGAAGCCCTCGAATATTTTGAGAGCAGCATCGCCCCCGACATCACGCTCACCACTTCGACGAGCCTCAACTACACCTACAACCTCTCAAACGCCGACGGCGAGCCGCAGGGCACTGTAACATTCACCCCGGGCGGCGAGGGCGGCGCAATTGCTGAAATCACCACCGACGCCAAGTCGCTCAAGTTTTTTAACAAGGTGACTTTCATCTCAAACTCTGCATGGCCTCACAATTCTGCAAAAGGCAAATACCGTCTGGGCGACTTTTTCACAAAGAATATCAATGTTGGATCGTGGCCCTTTAACGGCGATTATGCGGTTTCGTTTGTTTGCATACGCGAATCCGGCAACGGCACTCAGCCTATTTTCGTTGCAATCACGAAAGAGCAGTATCTTGCAGTTTCTGCATTTAGCACATCGGCGCGTGGATTAATTACCAGCACAATGTGTCCCAATCTTTCCATGTCAAAAACGATTTCTGACGTCATACGTTGTGATTTCGAGTTTTTCAAGGCTTGTTTTGACGAGGCTGGCGAAGGCCCGCTTATTAAAGACGAATTGTATTGGATTAACGAAAGCAATCAAAAACTTGGGGTATATCGTGACCAAGGATGCATAAACCTCAGCAATGGCGAAATAGATTATTGGGATGTATCATTCCACAGCCCCAAAAAATATGTGCTCGTTGCAGTCACTGGTGGTGTGGCGTCGTTGCTCGACCGTATGTGATTTTGAATGAATATTCTTCATTTTTGTCGTCTGAAATTTTTTTGCTACTTTTGCAGAAAATTTTTTTGAAACGATGAAAACCATATCCTTCAAGACCCTCGGTTGCAGATTGAACCTTTACGAAACGGATGCTTTGGCGTCGAAGTTTCGTGAAAGGGGATTTGTAACCGATGGGGATTTTGAAAATTCTGACGCAGAGATTTTTGTAATCAACACCTGCACAATCACCAACCAATCCGACAAGAAGAGCCGCGAGTACATCAACCGCGCCATCAGGAAGGGTTCGTTGGTGGTTGTAAC
>CAJOJG010000097.1 GCA_905234655.1 uncultured Bacteroidales bacterium | reverse complement strand
TAAGTAACGCATACTTTACATCTGGCCTCTTCGGGACAAAACTGCAATTTACAAATAATTTGGGTTAACAGAAAAAAAAGGACTTTCGGAATTTAGGTATTTGGTAGTTTTGGGAAAACATCTTTTCAAGGCTTACGTCGCCCGTCGATTCGCCAGATTCCCAAAGGCTCATTGGTCGCATTGTCAGCCATCCGAAACGTCCGGCGCCCGAATGTCTGATTTTTGTGATGTCGGCTGGCACGGCAGACCCGGTCAGCATAAAAAGGCCTTCGCAGTTTCTGTGGTCAACCTCAAAGCGGATTGCGTCCCAAAGTTCAGGCGCGGTCTGCCACTCGTCGATTAGGCGTGGATTGTCGCCCTGCAGCAAGTACCGTATGTTGGTCTGCACCATTTGGTGGTATTGACGCGTTTTTTCGGGATTGTCCATATACAGTATGCTCTTTGCGTGATGTTCCGCCGTGGTGGTTTTGCCGCAGCCTTTGGGACCTTCTATCAGTACCGCGCCTACCGCTTCCAAAAGGTCTTGTAATTGTCGGTCTGCAATGCGGTTTTTATATTGATTTTCCATTATGTTTTCAATATTTACTTTTCCGATTGCAAATATATGTATTTCTTTTTGTTCCACCAAAATTTTTTAACAACAATTTTGCCAAATGGCGGATTTTTGCTTGGCAGTTTGGCGGACTTTTGCTTGGCAGTTTGGCGAGATTTTGCTTGGCAGTTTGGCGAGATTTTGTTTGACGGTTTGGAGGATTGTTTTTTTCACATTTTTTTCACAGAAAATTATTTAAAAAGTTTGAAAAAATCTTTACTTTTGCACTCGGAAAATCAACAAACTTTATATATTGATTATGTCAAAAATCATAAAACTAAAACAAGGCTTGGACATCAACCTCGTGGGTGAGGCGCAAAGGTCTGTCGGTCAGACTGTTGCCGCCACGGAGGTGTCGCTCAAGCCGGCAGACTTCGCTTGCCTGAAGCCCCACTTGGAAGTCAAGGTGGGCGACAAGGTGAAGGCAGGCTCGGTGCTTTTCACCGACAAGAACCGCCCGGAAGTCCGTTTCTGTTCGCCCGTAAGCGGCGAGGTGACGGAAGTAAGGCGCGCCGAGAGGAGGCGCATCACCGATGTCGTCGTCAAGGCTGACGGCCAAAACGACTTCGAGAAGTTCGACACCTCTAAGGCTTCTTCCAAAGACGGCGCAAAAGCCCTCTTGTTGCAGTCGGGCCTTTGGCCATACCTGCGCCAACGCCCCTTCAACATCGTCGCCGACCCGTCGCAGGACGCTAAGGCGGTTTACATCTCTACATTCGATTCCGCGCCATTGGCCGCCGACTACCAGTTCGTCCTCAAAGACAGGTTGGCAGACTTCCAGGCCGGCATCGACCTTCTCTCAAAAATCGCCCCCGTATATGTGGGCTACGACGCAAAAATCAGCGGCAACATCTTCGCTAACGTCAAGAACGCAACAATCACAGGTTTTGAAGGCCCGCACCCCGCAGGAAACGCCGGCGTGCAGATCAACCACGTATGCCCCGTCAACAAGGGCGAGCAAGTGATTGTGGTCAATCCTCAGGACGTCGCGATAATAGGCCGCCTCGCCAAAGACGGAATCTACGACGCCAAGAAGACCATCGCCGTCGCTGGCAGCAAGGTCAAGAGCCCCGCATACGTCAGCACCGTCGCCAACGCAAGCATCAGCGGCATCATCGCCGGCAACTACGACGCCACCGACGCACGAATCATCGGCGGCAACGTGCTGACCGGCACTAAGTTGGACGACAAGGGCTACGTCGGATTCTACGACAACGAAATCACCATAATCCCCGAGGGCAACTACTACGACTTCTTCGGCTGGGCGTTGCCGGGATTGAAAAAATACAGCTTTTCGCACACTTTCTTCTCGTGGCTCAGCCCCAAGAGGAAGTACGACCTCGACACCAACACTCACGGCGAAAAACGCGCATACGTCGTTACGGGTACATTCGAGAAACTCGTCCCGATGGACATCTACCCGCTTCAACTCATCAAGGCAATCCTCGCCGAAAACATCGAGCTGATGGAAGAACTTGGCATCTACGAGGTGGCGGAAGAAGACTTCGCCCTCTGCGAATTTGCCGACACTTCCAAGACCGACATTCAGGCAATCATCAGGAAAGGCTTGGATTTGATGGTGCAGGAAACGATGTAAATTCACAATTGACAATTGACAATTGACAGTTGACAATTTGCAATCGAAAATCGAAAATCAAAAATCGAAATTATTAAAAATGGAATCTTTAAGAAAGTATTTAGACAAGATAAAGCCTAATTTTGAGGAGGGTGGCAAGCATCCCAAACTCAAATCCACTTTCGAGGCGTTTGAGTCGTTCCTCTTTGTCCCCAACGAGACGACTGGCGCAAAAGGTGCGCACATCCGCGACGCTGTGGACCTCAAGCGCACCATCACGATGGTAATCATCGCGTTGCTGCCCGCGCTGTTTTTCGGAATGTGGAACGTGGGCTACTGGCATCACGCGATGACCGGCGAGGAAGCCGGATTTTTCAGCAACCTGTTTTACGGACTCGGACAGGTGCTGCCCATAATCGCGGTAAGCTACATTTCGGGTCTTTTCCTCGAATTTATGTTTGCGCAGATCCGCAAGGAACAGGTCAACGAGGGCTTCCTCGCCACTGGCTTGCTTATCCCGATGATTGTACCCGTTGACTGCCCGCTGTGGATGGTTGCCGTGGCTACAATGTTTGCGGTTTTGATTGGCAAGGAAGTGTTCGGCGGCACGGGCATGAACATCGTCAACCCCGCCCTTCTCGCACGTGCGTTCCTCTTCTTCGCATATCCCGGCAAGATGTCGGGCGACAAGGTTTGGGTGGCTGGCTACGGCGACGCAGACAAGGTTGTCGACGGTTTCTCTGGCGCGACACCCCTCGGCGAACTCGCACACGGCACGGCTTTCGACGCTTTGACGGCCGGCAACGAGCAACTTTCTGTACTCGACATGTTCCTCGGCTACATGCCCGGCTCTATCGGCGAGACTTCGACGCTCTGCATCTTGATTGGCGCAATTTTCCTCATCTGCACAGGCGTGGCATCGTGGAAGATAATGTTTTCCGGCGTTTTGGGAGTTTTGGCAATGGGCGCACTTCTCAACGTGTTCGGCACAGAGGCTTACACCCAGATACCCTTCTGGTCGCACTTGTTGCTCGGCGGCTTTGCATTCGGCATCGTCTTCATGGCGACAGACCCCGTTACAGCGGCACAGACCGAGACCGGCAAATGGATTTACGGATTCCTGATTGGCGTTGTGGCGATACTCGTCCGCGTAGTCAACCCCGCGTTCCCCGAGGGCGTGATGCTGGCGATACTTCTTATGAACGTATGTGCGCCGCTCATCGACCATATCGTTGTCCGTCAGAATGTTAACCGCAGGCTCAACCGCGCAAAGGCGGCAGTCGCTTCTAAATAATTGATAACCATTAACAAAAGAATAAAGATGAATACACAAAGTAACGGTTACACAGTGGTCTATTCTGCAATAATGGTTGTTGTAGTGGCCGCTGCGCTCACGTTGGTTTCACAGGGCTTGAAATCCCGCCAGGTGGCCAACGAGGAAAACGCCAACCGCGCGAGCATCCTCAAATCTGCCGGAATACAGCCCGGCGAGGACGTCCCGGCAGACTTCCAGAAATATGTTACCGACGGTTTTGTAGTCGATAAGGACGGCAACAAGTCGGGCAACCTCGACGAGGCGTTCAAGGCTGCGTCGGCTTTGGCATCCAAGACCGGCAAGTTTGAAAACGCCGAAAAGTTCCCCGTGCTCGTCCTCAACAAGGACGGCGAGACCAAGTACATCGTGCCTCTCGACGGTGCGGGACTTTGGGACAGGATTTGGGGATTTGCATCGTTGAAGGCAGACTTCAACACGATAGACGGCGTAGTGTTCGACCACGCCGGCGAGACCCCGGGCCTCGGCGCAGAAATGACAAACCCCAACTGGACCAAGCAATTTGCCGGCAAGCAAATGGCTGAGAACGGCCAGTTCAAGGGCGTCAAGATTTACAAGGGCAACGCTTCGAGCGACCCCCTGCACGGCATCGACGCTATCTCTGGTTCCACAATGACTTCCAACGGCGTGGAAAACATGGTGAACAATTGCTTGGAAAAATACAACGGTTTCAAACAGAAACTGTCGCAGACTTCCGCCGCAAGTGCGCCTGTTGCCGCCGCCGATTGTTGTACAAAAGTTAACGAATAATCATCATGGCACAGACTAAAAATTCAGAACTCATCAAGAATCCGCTGAACCTCAACAACCCTATCACCGTGCAGGTGTTGGGCATCTGTTCGGCTCTTGCCGTAACGGTCAAGTTGGAACCGGCCATCGTCATGGCGATTTCCGTTACCGTGGTCACGGCGTTGTCAAACCTCATCATCTCGCTCATCCGCAACACCATCCCCTCGCGCATCCGCATCATCGTGCAGCTGATGGTGGTGTCGTTCCTCGTAATCTTGGTTGACCAAGTATTGAAAGCCTTCATGTACGAGCTCGACAAGGCTCTCTCGGTGTATATCGGCCTTATCATCACCAACTGTATCGTGATGGGCCGCCTCGAAGCCTTCGCGCTCGGCAACAAGCCCCTTCCCGCGCTTCTCGACGGCATCGGCAACGGCCTCGGCTACGGCCTCATTCTCGTTATCGTCGCCTTCGTAAGGGAACTTTTCGGCTCGGGACAGTTGTTTGGATTCCAGATAATCCCGCAGGCTTGCTACGACCTCGGCTACGAAAATTGCGGCTTCATGCTCAATCCCCCGATGGCGCTTATATTAATAGGTGTCGTTATATGGATCCAGAGGTCGAAGATGAAGGAATTGCAGGAAAAATAATCGTTGAACCCTAATAAGACATCACAATACAAAATGGAAGCATTAAGTCTATTCATAAGGTCGATTTTCATCGACAACATGATATTTGCCTCGTTCCTCGGAATGTGCTCATATCTTGCAGTGTCCAAGACCGTCAAGACTTCTGTCGGTTTGGGTTTGGCAGTGGTTTTCGTGTTGCTGGTAACGGTGCCGGTCAACTACCTCTTGGAAAACTTCATCCTCAAAGCCGACGCCCTCGTGGAAGGCGTTGACCTCGGATTCCTCTCGTTCATAATGTTCATCGCCGTCATCGCCGCCATCGTGCAGCTGGTGGAAATGGTGGTGGAAAAGTTCGCCCCCGCGTTGTACGGCCAGCTTGGCATCTTTTTGCCTCTGATTGCCGTCAACTGCGCCATCATGGGCGCCTCGCTGTTCATGCAGCAAAAGGCGTTCCCCAACATCGGCTATGCGACGGTTTACGCCCTCGGCGCGGGCATCGGCTGGTTCTTGGCAATCGTGCTGATGGCGGCCATCAGGGAAAAAATCTCTTATTCCAACGTCCCTGCGCCGCTCAAAGGCGTGGGCATCGCGTTCATAGTCTGCGGCCTTATGGCAATGGCATTCATGTCGTTCATGGGCATCAAACTTTAATCACACAGAAGTTAAACTAATTAAAAAATATCGACAAAAATGATTTTGTTAGATGTAATGTCAACTTTGGGCCCGGCTGTTGGAGTTTTCTTCGTGGTAGTGCTGGTGCTCGTGGCTCTTTTGCTCTTCGCAAAGGCCAAACTTCTTCCCTCGGGCAAGGTGAAGATTACCATCAACGGCGACAAAGTTGTGGAGGTTGAGCAAGGAAGTTCCGTATTGCAGACCCTTGCCAACGAGAAAATCCACCTTCCCTCGGCCTGTGGCGGCAAGGGTTCGTGTGGACAGTGCAAATGCCAGATTATTGCCGGCGGCGGCGACATTCTCCCGTCGGAGGTTCCGCATTTTTCGAGGAAGCAGATTAAGGACCATTGGAGGCTCGGTTGCCAGGCCAAGGTCAAGGGCGACATGGAGATGAAGATGGACGAATCTATCCTCGGCGTCAAGGAATGGGAATGTGAGGTAATCTCCAACAAGAACGTTGCAACGTTCATCAAGGAGTTTAAGGTAAAACTTCCCGCAGGCGAGCACATGCACTTCGAGCCGGGTTCTTACGCACAAATCCGCATCCCGAAGTACGACATCGATTACGACCGTGATATGGACAAGTCGCTCATCGGCGACCTCTACATCCCCGCATGGCAGAAGTTTGGACTCTTCACCCTCAAACAGAAAAACACCGAGGAGACCATCCGCGCCTACTCCATGGCCAACTATCCTGACGAGGGCGACATCATCACCCTGACCGTCCGCATCGCTACCCCGCCTTTCAAGCCGAAGGATCAGTGCCCAAACGGCCCTGAGTTCCAAGATGTTCCCTGTGGTATCGCATCCACGTACATCTTCTCGCTCAAACCGGGCGACAAGGTAACGATGTCGGGTCCTTACGGCGAGTTCCGTCCCGTATATGACTCCAAGCGCGAGATGATTTGGGTAGGCGGCGGCGCCGGCATGGCACCCCTTCGCGCCCAGATTATGCACATGCTCAAGACCCGCCAGTGCCGCGACCGCGAGATGCACTATTTCTACGGCGCGCGTGCCATCGACGAGGTGTTCTTCATGGACGACTTCTTGGCTCTCGAAAAAGAGTTCCCGAACTTCCACTTCCACCTCGCCCTCGACCGTCCCGACCCGAAGGCCGACAGCCTCGGTGTCAAGTACACCCCAGGCTTCATCGCCCCAGTGATGGGCGACACCTACCTCAAGGCGCACGAAGCCCCCGAAGACATCGAGTACTACCTCTGCGGCCCGCCCATGATGGCCAAGACCGTCCTCGACCTTCTTCACTCTCTCGGCGTAGAAGACGAGATGATCCGGTTCGACAACTTCGGCGGATAATCACGCTGACGAATGTTCTATTAATAATAAAGGGCTGCAAGCGATTGCAGCCTTTTTTTGATGGGATTGTGGAAAAAAATCTTCAAAAATAATTTTGCTGTTCCAATCTTTATCCTTAACTTTCCCATCTTTGACACTTTATAGTATGCAAAATGTCTATAACGCTGTAAACATCAATCACTTACAGCGTTTTTACTTTTTCAGACTTTGTAGTATATTCAATTTTTTGTTTGCGCGATTATGGATTTAAGTCT
>CAJOJG010000096.1 GCA_905234655.1 uncultured Bacteroidales bacterium | reverse complement strand
TTCAAGGTCATCCGCCCTATACCTCGACACCATTCAGCGTCTGTGCCTGAACCTGCTCTTCCTCTGGCGCGCCAACAGAAAAAAAATTGAAGACCGGCAGCGTGGCATCGCCGAACTAATTAGAAAATGTCGCAATAATTTTACTTATGTTAAAAAAGTTTTAACATTGAGATAGGCTAAAAACAGCTATTTTCTATATTTATAGCGCATTGATATAACTCGTTAACTATTTGTTGGCGGGTAGGGGTATTTTTGTATTTATTTTCTGTCAAATGAAATTGACGTGCCCGCAATCTTCACTCATTAATGATATACTCTTGCCGCATCTTTCTTCTCATCACTACATCGACGACTTTTTTGGCGAAGCGTTTTTCGCCTTTTTGTTCCTTGGTGGTGAAGCCGGCGGTGGCCTTGACGCCTGAGAGGATCGACTGGACCCAGTAGCCGGCAAAACTGCGGGCAGGGTCGCATTTGGCGTAGATGTAGCCGATTTTGCGGGTGTTTTTGGTGCGGACCACGGTGTTGGCGAGTAGGGACAAGAGGCCTCGGCGGCGTTGCTGGACGCTGTCTTTCTTGTTGACTTGAAGTTTGAGGTCGTGGTAGATGAAGTGGGATTCGCCGCGAGATTCCTTGTTGTCGGACTTGAAATTGACCTGCGCGCCTTCGAGTACGCCGTCGTTGATTTTGGCAAAAATGGCGTTCTCGATGAAGGGGTTGAGGTCGGGCAGCGACACCGTGTCGGCCTTGAAATTGCACACAAACTCGTCCGTCGGCGAATCCATCACGTACTTGATTTTGGCGTTGACGTGCGAGAGGTTCATCAGGCGTCCGTCGGCTTTCATGAGGATTACGGGGTTGCGGGCGATGTCGTCGGAATCGTTGGTGAAATTATATACCACGCCGTCTATGTCGTTGACAGTCAGGATGCCCGGCACAGCCGCCTCGGGACTTTGTTGCTCTACGCCGACGTAGGAATTGTGGACGTAGGCGGTGTCAACGGTTACTTGTACGGGGATTTTTTCCTTGATGAAGGCGTGAAGGTTTGGCTTGGGCGTTACCATGTCGTTGGGTTTGGTCTGGTTTTCATAACTTTGCATCGAAAAACGCTCTACGTCGAGGGTGCCGATGTCGATTTTTTGGGCGAAAATCTGCGGCACGTCGAAGTCGTGGGCGATGACACGCTCACAGTTGAAGTACAACGCGCTCTTGCGGTAGTCGAAGAGGTTGTGAAGCTCGTATCGCGGCACTTTTGGGCGGTAGTCTATCTGGTCGATGACGGCAGAGCGGTGTATCGGGTCGATGACGGCGCGGCCAAAGTTGATGCGGTATAGGCTGTCGCGGAAGTGGAAAGTATAGTCGGTGATGCCCACGAGGAATTTGTCGGCGGGGTAGGCGGATTCGTGTTCGCCCTCGGTGTCGAGGTTTTCGATGAGGAAGTCGGCTTTTTGCCAGTCGAGGTCGTGCTTGGTGGGGCGCGTCAGGTGGACGCTAACGCCGTCGCCATACACGCTGTCTATCAATGCGTTCCATTTGAGTTCGGGCATCGTGAACTGCAAGTGGCGGCGTTGGTTGGTATGGGGCTTTGGCTTTTGGGTGATGCGGACGGCGGGGGCGTCGAGGTAGAGGGTGTGGGCGGCGATTTTCTTGTTGAAGGCAAGTTGTTGAAGGTCCAAACCCGTGAAACGTATGCCCGGCGCGGCGATTCCGGCACGTGTGGTGTCGTTGGGATTAACAAAAAGAAAATCAGATACTTGCGTCGTGTCGCCCTCGTGGTGAAGAAGGTCGGCGGTGATGTTCTTGTCCTTGACGCGGACGAAGATGTCGGTGAGGTCGAGGTATGGATTGGCGAACGTGATGAGGTTTTGGGAATTGGCGACGTTTGCGCTGTCGAGGCTAAAATCCCGGCACGAGGCGTCGATGTGGACGTTGACGAGCGGGTCGGCGTTTTGGTCCGTTACGCTAAAACGGCTTCCAAAAGTCCTCACGCTGTCGATGTGGACGCCGTGGAAGATGTTTTCGCGGCGTGGGCGGCCGTGGCGGGGCGGCTTTTGGCGGACGGAATCTTGGGTGCGCATTATGGTCAACAAGGTGCTGTCGAACGTGCAGACGCTCACCGGGAAGATGCCCGTGCTGTCAAATGCCGCAAAATCAACGCCTTCGAGCCTGATGCCGGGGCAGAGCGCGTTAATCTGGCTCTTGGTGTCGGCTTCCATCATATTTTCGGGGCAAAGTGCTATGCCATTGACGTTTACGATGCCGTCGGCGGTGCTTATCTTGATGTTGTCGGTCTTGACGATGTGGGTCTTGTCGGGCAGTAGGAACTGGAAATTGTCGAGGTCGAGGCCGTAGCCCTTGGCGAGCATGAAGTTGGTCTCGGGCGAGACGCTGTCTTTGTTGTAATAGAATCCATCGATGCTGAGCCTGAAATCGGACGACGTGCCGGCGGTGATGTTGTTGGCGGTGTCGCGGATGTTGACGCTGAACACGCTACTGTCGGCGGCGAGCGTATCTATTTGGATTAGTGAGAGTTGGCGCGGGATTAGGCGGGCGAGTACGCGGTCGCCAAGGTGGTATTTGGCGAGGGCGGAATCGAGTTCGCGTTCCATCGCCATGCGCATGGAATCCATCTCGGGACGGAAGCCGCGCTCGTGGTCCTGATGGCGAAGTTCGGGGTAGAGGTTGATGGCGAATTGCGGGTGGCGGATGCTGAGGTTCTCGACGGCGACCTGACCGTGGTAGAGGAAGTCGATGAGGTTGGTCTTTGAAAAATCGGCGCGGTCGATTTTGATGTCCATCAGCGAGTGTTTGTGAAGGCGTTTGAGCGAACTGATGAGCGCGGTGTCGTGGTCTGACGAAAACGAAAAGTCGCTCACCACGACGCGGTCTTTGCGGGTATCGACGGTGAGGTTGGCGCAGCGCATGGTGTGAAGGCTCTTGGACGGCTTGATGACGACGTCGGAAATGTCGAGTTTTAGGCTGTTGCTGTGGAATGGTATGAGTTCGTCCTTGATGATGCTGCGGTTGAGGGTCAGGTTGCCGATTATGATGGACAGTTTGCCCGAAATAGTCAGGCTGTCTTCCTCGATTGAGGCACGGGAAGTGATGTCGATTTTGCCCTTGTAAATCTGCGTGGTGCAGATTCTGAGCGAGCGGAAATATTCGTTTGACATCGCCGTGAGCAATTTTCCTTTGCCAGGCGCGGCGGATTTTGTGGTGTCGTCGCTGTCGATGAAACTTCTCGTGCGGATGTCGGGCAGTGAGATTTTAAGTGCCTTGATGTCAAAGCATTGCGTGTTGTAGGCTTTCTTGAAGTCGATGCCGTCAACAGTGAGCGAAGGCACGGAAATATTGATGGTCTTTTCGGTGGAATCGCGCTGGCTGCGGGTGGGGCGGATGGCGATTTTGTCGGCTTTGACGAGGCTCTTGGCGGTGGAAACTATCAGAGCGTCAGCCTGTAACGTGTGCCTGAGGTCGGGCAGTAGCATACGGTAGTTGCTGATGCCGATTTCGAGGTCGTCGGAATAGAGGATTTTGTCGCGGTTGCGGTGCGAGAGCGAGTCGAGGGCAAAATTTTTGAGCAAAATGTCTATCTTGCCGATGTCGAAGGCGGGGATTTTTGACGTCGGCTTTGTGATGCGCATCGAAGCGTCGGTGATACCGATAGTGTTGACTGACAGGCTGTTGAGAGTGCCTTTGATGAGCGCGTAGAGGTCGGCGCGGGACGGCTCGAATTGTTTGCTCTTGGGGTTGACCTTGCCTGCGTTGTAGAATTTGATTGTGGGTTTCTTAATCCAAACGTCCGTCAGCGCAACGTCCTTTTGGAAATATGCGCGGCTGATGTCGAGGCCGGTGATTTCGATTGCGTCGAGGGCGACATCGTAACGGTTTCTGTTAGAGGCTTTTGCGTTTGGCGATAGGCGGACGTCGGTGGCGTTGATTGTGGAATCTGCGGTGCTAATCGTCAGGTCGGCGGCTGTGATGTGGTGGATACCGTCGGCGAGTTCGATGTTGTAATTCCTTGATTTTATTTCGATTACGTCAGAATAATAAAACTTGTCGCGAGCCTTGAACCGATCTTCGTCCAGGAAGAAATTTGTCAGGCTGATGTCGATGTTTGCGATGCCAAAACGCCGTTGCGAGTCGATTTTGGTATGGAAGTCAAAGTAGCCGTCAGTAATGTCTATATGCCTGATGTTCAACGCCTTGAAATACTGGCTGATTAATGGGTAGAGGTCGGTGTGGACTGCGTCGTATTTTGGTTTTTCGTCGGCGGATTTGTTGGGTTTGCCGGCAAGCCGCACCATCGGTCGTCGGGCTTCTATTTGCTTGATATACAGTTCGTTCTTTGAGAAAAACGATTTCAGGCCGATGTTCTCGATTTTGAGGTAGTCGGCGGCGATATTGTAGATGGCCTTGTTGTATTGTTCGACGTTGATGCGGCGGATATAGACGGCGGTGTCGGGCTCGAGCGAAAATCCTTCGACCTCTATCGTCTTGCCAATCAGGTTGATACGCAGCCCTGTGAAGTCCATCGTGTACATTCCACGGCTGCCACGGCGCACGGCGTCGCAGATGTGGTTTTTGGCAATCGGCAGGGCGTAATAGTAGCACACATACTGCATCGCCCCGACTAAGATTATTATTGGTAACATAATCTTAATCAGGGTCTTGACGACGCGCCGACGTTTGCGGGGCGGTTGAGGTTTTTCTATGTCCTTGCCTTCATCGCTCATCAGTCAAATATCTTGTCCGCTTTGCATATAACGCCAAAATCACCGATGGAATTGCGCAAACCGTTACCCAAACGAAAAACATCGTGTATCCCATTTGGCTTTGCAGCCATCCGCTCGCCATTCCGGGCAGCATCATCCCCGCCGCCATGAATGCCGTGCAGATGGCGTAGTGCGACGTTGAGTATCCGCCTTTCGACACCCTCAGCATAAACACCGAATACGCCGCAAACCCGAACCCGTAGCCGAATTGTTCGACGCACGTGGTCGCCGCAACAGCCCAAAAATCAGCACATTGCGTGGCGGCAAGCACGGCGTAGAGTATGTCGGGAATGTTGAGGCAAAGTATCATCGGAATGAGCCATTTTTTCAATCCTTTTGCCGCAATCGCAATGCCGCCCAATATGCCGCCCGCCGTCATCGCAATCAGCCCAAACGTGCCGCTGATGGTGCCGACGGCTTCGGTGCTGAGGTTGAGGCCGCCATTTTCGGGGCTGTCCATCAGGAAGGGCAACGCCATTTTTGAGAGTTGCGCCTCGCCGAGCCGGTATATCAGCAAGAATCCAAGCACCAAAAGTATGTCGTCTTTTTGGGCGAAGGTCTTGATTTGCTTGACGATGCTGCCGAGGAAGTCGGTCCGGGATTTCTGTTCCGACGCTTTTTGCGTCCGTGGCAAAATGAAGGCGTGGTAGATTCCAAACAATGCCATCATCGCCCCCAAAATGCCGAATGTGATGGTCCAGGCGGTGTTGACGTTGTATTTTTGTTCTAAAATTCCCGCCAAAATCACCAGTCCGCCTTGGCAAAGCATCATTGCAATTTTGTAAAATGTACTTCGCACGCCGACCCACGCCGCCTGTTGCTTGTCGTCGAGGGCCTCGATGTAGAATCCGTCTGCCGCGATGTCGTGTGTAGCCGACATGAACGCCGCCAGCCAAAATAGTATTATGGTGTATGTCAGCCAGTTGCTGAACGGCAACGCCAATCCCACCGAGCCAAGTGCCGCGCCGAGCAAGAGTTGGCATACGACAATCCAAAATTTGGACGTGCGCAGCATTTCCACCACGGGACTCCAGAGCGGCTTGATGAGCCACGGCAGGTAAAACCATCCCGTGTAAAGTGCTATGTCGGTGTTGCTTACGCCTTCCACTTTGTAAAATATCAGGCTCAAAATCATCACCGCCGTATATGGTATTCCCTCGGCGAGGTACAGCGTCGGAATCCAAAGTGCGGGTTTGTTTGCTTTCATAATTAATACATTTTTGTCAATTCTGCTTTTTTATAATAGAAACGCAGGATTTCGTCGTACTTGAAACCCTTGGTCGCCATCACTGCCGCGCCGATTTGGCACATGCCGACGCCGTGTCCCCAGCCGCGTCCGTGAAGGATGAAGTCTCCTTTCTCGTTTTTCTCGACGTCAAACCACGAACTGTACAAATGCGTCTGGCTCAATATCCGCCTGATTTCCAACTCTTTGCCAAAAATTTTCGTCTTCTTTGTCCCGACGATTTTCAGCCTTGTGATTCGTCCCGACGCGCCGCGTTCAAGTGGCTCGATGTCAACGATTTCGCCGAAATCATTGTCGGTCTTGGTTTTGAGAAGTTCGGGCAGCGTCGTGCGGTTGAGCGTTACGTCCCAACGATAAAAATCCTTCGACTGGCGGTCGTAGTCGTTCAGGATTGTGCGCAAAAGTGCCTCGTCCGTCGTGTTGCAATATGGACAATCGACGCTTTCAAGGTAATCGTAATGCACTGGTTGCCAGCAATTTTCAAACGTTTCAGTCCGTCCGCCGCAACTTTTGGAAAACCTCGCGTCGCACACTTCGCCGTTGTGCGTCAGGAACATTCCGCGAGTGGCTTCGATGGCTTTGGCGACCGTCGGGTTGTAAGTTTTCGTGATGCCCTGATAGCGTTGGCAGTGGTCGTCGGCGCATACGTCAAAAAGCGTGTGCGCCTCGCGGTCGTACCACGTGCAGACTTCCTGTTCGGTAATAACGGGCTGACCGTCAGGCTTTTTGCCCTGAATCTGCGCCATGAGCCAACTGCGCGAAATGATGGCGTGGGCTTTCAACAGTTCCGCCGGACACTCGCCGCTCATCTCTGAACTTATGACGCTCGTGATGTATTTTTCGAGCGGTATATGGTTGATTAATAGCACTTTGCCATCGACGGCCTTCGCAGTGAACGTGCCGTTGAACTTCTGCCGCTCGCGCTTGTTCCAATGGAACTGTTTGCCGATTTCCACGTCGTCGATTGTTATGTTGCCGTCCGCATCGCCACGGAAATTCAGTTCGCCGAACTCGCCGATTCCGACATTTATAATTGGTTCTTCCATAATTATTATCTGATTGACAATGCAAATATACGGAATTAATTTTGCAGAAAGAGAAAAAAAATGTCAAACGGTGGAAAAAATGAGGTGTTTTTATTTACTGCGGCAGGGCGTTATCTTCATCGTTCTCAATTGGTTTGATGTAGTCAGACGCTTTTTCGTGCGAAATCACCGACCGTCCGAGGCGTTTTTCCATAGTCTCGCGGGCGTCGCGGGCAACATCGCCGCCTTCCTGAGCAATCTGTTTGCTTTCTTCCAAGGTCTGAGGGTTGGACTGACGCTGGAACGCCAGTTCGGGGTCAATCATTTGGTCGATGCGTTTGCTTCCAACCTCTGCAAGCCACTGTTTTACCGGCTCGGCTTTTTTGGACGGAATGGATTGAATGATGCGGAAAATGCCTTCATTACAAATTAAAGCCACCTCTTACGAGATGACTTTATAAAATGGGCGGTGGCGATATAGTCCTGCCCTCTCGGGATTCTGCCCGGATAGCCAAGCCAACGACTTGACACTGCAAATGTAATAAAAAACAATTTTGATTTCTGCAAATTATTTTTCAACAATTTCCCTCAATTTCCACGAAAATTTTTCCGCGCCGGAATCGGTCAGATGGCTGGCGTCGTTGAAATCCTCAGGCAGAAAATCCTTATCCGCCGTGAAATCAAAAAACTCAACATTGGAAAAATCTCGCTGTAAATCCGCTACAAAACTTTCAATCTCATTCAAAACCGCA
>CAJOJG010000095.1 GCA_905234655.1 uncultured Bacteroidales bacterium | reverse complement strand
TGAGACAACGAGCCAATTATGAGAAACAAAGTAATTTTTGTTCTGCTGTTTTGGTTGACGGCCGTCGGGACTGCGTTTGCGCAGGACGACACGCCGCCTACCATCACAGCGCAGCCCACGGCAATCAGCCTTTCCGCAAGCGGCGAGGTGGTAACAATTTCTTTCGCCGCCGAAAAGTCCGGCAGTGAAATCTCCTACCAATGGTATCAGTCTGCAACCGACGACAACACCGCAGGCTCTGCAATCTCCGGCGCAACCTCCGCCGAGTACACCACCGAACCTTTCACCGAAAAGGAAATCCGCTACTATTACTGCACCGCGACAGCCGACGAGCACGACAAGCAATGTGGCGGTCGTGGCACATACGGGGCTGCCGGTGCTGTATGTGGAAACTCCCGAACGTGTTGAAATTACGTCAAAAGAAATATGGACGGAGGGTACAAAATTGACGCTGAAAAATGCGGAAGAAGAATCATGGAATTTCGAAGATTTATCCACAAGCATGCGCGGCAGAGGAAATACTACTTGGAGTCAGAAAAAGAAACCATACGCCTTAAAACTCGACAAGAAACAAGAAATAATGGGTATGCCGAAACACAAACGTTGGGTTTTGATTGCCAACTATTTGGATAATAGTTACCTCAAAAATCACCTCGCTTTTTACCTCAGCAACCAACTTGAAATGGATTACACAATAAGGGGAAAATTTATCGATTTGGTTTTCAATGGAGTTTACAGGGGAATGTATTGGTTTGGCGAAGCAATCAAGGTAGACAAAAACCGTGTTAACATCTATGACGGAGACGACGATATGACCGACGACGATGACAAGGATTATCTTATAGAAATGGATGTGTATTACGACGAGCCTGTGAAGTTCAAGACTGCGATTCGTCAACTTCCGTACATGATTAAGAATGATGATTATATGATTGACGAGGAAACAAGCGAGATTACCACTGGCGGAACGGCACGGTTGGAGCGGTTGCAAGAAAGGATAAATGAGCTTGAAACACTTTTGTATCCAGATTTCGTCGAAGGCGTGAATACGAATAATTGCTCTGCACCGGATGAGGCGTATGCTAATGTGATTGACGTAACCTCTTGGGCAAAATTTTGGTTGGTCAACGAGATTATGCACAATGGAGAATTGGGTCATCCAAAGAGTTGTTATTTTACATTTGAAAGCGAAAAAGACATTTTCAAGGCTGGCCCAGTTTGGGATTTTGACTGGTCAACGCTTACAACTCGTACATCGGTTGGATTAAAAAACACCATTTACTACAATGCGCTTTTCAAATCGCCAACATTTGTGGCGGAAGTTGAAAAGGTGTGGGACAAATATTCATCATACATTGATATTGAAGGCGAAATCGAAAGAATGAGAAATATTCTTGATGTGGCGGCTGCTGTTGACAGAGTAAGGTGGGGCGTTCATAACGACCCAACACAAACTGTCAGCAAGGGCGATTTCGACGATTATGTTGACTTTTTAAAAACAGAAGTCGAAAAAAAAGAAGGCATTGTTGACTCATACATAACCAATACTTTGCCTCAAATCAGCATTTATGGTGCAATCACGATTACTGATGGTGCCGCCGTCCTTGACGGCAATTACACTGGTACAGAGCCCACTGTCCTCGACCATGACATCGCAGTCAATTCCGTAAACCTTGACCGTACATTCAATATTGGAAAGACTTCGACGCTCGTGTTGCCGTTCTCGATGGAGGAAGGCGACTATGAAGGCGGAAGTTTCTATGAATTTGAGGGCGTCGATATAGTTGATGGCAAATGGGTTGCGCCTACTACGCCGGTTTCTTCTATTGATGCCAACAAGCCGTATATCTTCGTTCCGTCAGCCGAAACTCTCACAATCAAAAATGGCGTTACGCTCAAAGCGACCACAGATGCTGTTGTAGAGGATGGAGAATGGACTTTCATTGGACTTTATGACGCAAAGACTTGGAATAGCAATGATGGTTTCGACTACGGATTTGCTGGTCGAGATGTGGAGGATGACGATGTGCATATCGGTGATTTTGTTCTGTTGGGAACTGGTGCGAGTGCAAAGCCGTTCCGTTGCTACCTTGCATACAATGATGGCTCGTTGAGCAAGTCGGCTACGGAAATGCCAAATAGCATCGAAGTCCGTGTCAACAACACTGTTGCGTCTGTAGAGGATCCGTTTGACTTCAATGATGGTGATGATGATTTCTTGACGCCAACCGCCGAAGTCATCCCTGGCGGCGGCATTAAAGTGTGGTCGTATGAAAAGACAATCTTCATTGCCGCATCCGCCGGCCTCGATTACCAAATCTACGACATCAGCGGGCGTATGTTGGCTCATGCAACGACAGTTTCAGACCGTGACGAAATTTCCATCGGTCGCACAGCCGCCGGCATCGCCATCGTAAGAATTGCTAACCAATCGTATAAAATTAAATACTAACAACCATGGAAACAACAAAGAAACCATACGAAACTCCTGAAATCGAGGTAATTGAACTCGAAACCACTCCTTCATTGTTGGTCGAGAGCCCTCTATACCGCTATCAGTATGAAATAGAGTAAGGATAAGAATTGAGGCTGTCCAACGGTGGTACTTGGGCAGCCTCGTTTTTATAAACTAAATTTTGAAAAAATTTTCGGATTTGTAGTTTATAAACTAAACTTTTCGTATATTTGCATTGTTTTTAGTCTATAAACTTCAAATTTGCGAAAAATGGAACTTCACGACAGGAAACAATATACGGAAAAACTTCTTCAATATATAACGAAGGGGTTGATAATCGCGCTCACGGGACAACGAAGAGTTGGTAAAAGTTGCATTATAAAATTGATTATCAATATATTGAAAGATAATCCGCGCAACAATGTCATATATATCAACAAGGAAAAAAGCGATTTTGACAACATCGTGTCCAATGTTGAGTTCGGAAAATATGTAAAGAATAATTTAAATTCCGAAAAGGATAATTATCTTTTCGTTGACGAAGTACAAAACATTAAAAATTTTGAACTCACCTTGCGAAGTCTTCAAGCCGACGACGAGTGCCACATAATGATTACGGGAAGCAACGCGAAGATGTTTTCGAGCGAATTGGCTACTTACTTGTCGGGTCGTTATATTGAATTTCACATACAAAGCCTTAGTTATCAGGAATTTTTGGATTTCCACGGATTGTCTCATGGGGAAGAGTCTTTGTTGAAATACTTGGATTTTGGCGGATTGCCACAACTTGCCGCGCTCAACATTTCCAATGACGAATTGATATACAGCTACTTGCACGATGTTTTCAATACAATCGTACTCAAAGACATTGTAGAGCGTCAGGATATAAGGAACGTTACGGTATTGAACAATCTTATTACGTTCATTGCCAACAACATAGGCAAACTTGTTTCCACAAATTCAATCACTAAATCAGTCCGTCAGACATTCCCATCCGCATCAGCAAGCGGTATGTCCAGTTATCTTGAATATCTTTGCAACGCATTTATAATCAACCGAGTAAATCGTTTTGACATAAGAGGCAAGCAAATATTTGAAAACAACGACAAGTTTTATTTTGAAGACCTTGGTTTGCGCAATATCCTCACGGGACACAACCATGCAAAAGACATCGAGAAACTCATTGAAAACGCGGTTTATCTTCATCTTAAAAACTTGGGGTTCAACGTTTTTGTCGGACAGTTGTATAATTCGGAAATAGATTTTGTCGCTGTCAAGAATTCCAATCCTATTTACATTCAGGCGACCTATCTGTTGTTTTCGGACGAGACTATCAAACGCGAATTTGGCAACTTGAAAATGATTAAAGACAATTTCCCAAAATATGTGGTTTCCATGTCGCCTAATTTCGCCAATGTTTCCGAAGAAGGCATCATACACGTCCATCTTCAAAAGTTCTTGGAAATGAGGGAATTGTAGGTGATTACTTTTACATTCCTCACATTTTCCTCGACCTATTCCCACACTTCTTCCCCTTGCCGCAGCCGCAGCCGCAGTCGCCGTTGCGAAGGTTGTTGATGAACTTGACGATGGTATAGGTCGCCGCCGCGATGATTATCAAAAATGTAACTATCTCTTGCCACATGTCATATTAGAGTAAAGATTAAAGTAGCCATTTTAAAGTCGCAGTCCGAATGGTAATTATGCATTATGAATTGTGCATTGTGCATTGCCTAAACAATCAGGTTTATCACAAACGCCACTACCCACGCCAAGACGAGGGAATAGCCGATGGATATGAGCATCCACTTGCGGCTGGATTCTTTTTGGATGGCGACGGCGGTGGCGATGCAGGGGAAGTACAGCAACACAAACGCCATGAACGCATACGCCGTGCCGGGGTCGATGGGCGGGGTGGATTGTTGAAGTTTGGCGGCGAGGCTCTCGGTCTCTTCGCTGTCGCTGTGGTAGAGTACGCCCATCGTGCTTACGACGATTTCTTTGGCGGCGACGCCCGTGAATATCGATATGCCCATCTTCCAGTCGAAGCCCAATGGTTTGATGACCGGCTCGATGAAGTGTCCAAGGCGGCCGATGTAGCTGTTTTCTTGTTGAAGGCTTGCGAGTTCCGATTCTGTGAGGTCCGATTGGGCGGCGGTAGGTTCGTATTGTGGAAAATAGCCCAACGCCCACACCAAAATCGACGCTATCAGGATGATGCCGCCCATTTTCTGAAGGTATTGCGCGGCCTTTTCCCACATGTGTTTGAGGACGCTGCGCAGGGTGGGGATACGGTAGGGCGGAAGTTCCATTACAAAGGGCGCGTCGGCACTCTTGAAACTTGTCTTGCGCAGAAGGATGGCCGTCAGCGCAGCCATCAAAATCCCCAACAGGTATATGCTGAGGGTGATTGTGGCCTGGTTGTCGGCAAAAAACGCCGCCGTCATCACCGTGTAGAGCGGCAGCCGCGCCGAGCAACTCATGTAGGGGTTGATGAGCATCGTCAGGATGCGGTCGGAACGGTTTTCGAGGGTGCGTGTAGCCATCACGGCGGGGACGTTGCAGCCAAAACCCATTATCAACGGTATGAACGACTTGCCGTGCAGCCCGATTGTGTGCATTATCTTGTCCATCAGGAACGCCACACGCGCCATGTAGCCGGTGTCTTCCATCAGCGATATGAACATGAAGAGCAACACGATGTTTGGCAGGAAGACTATAACGCCGCCTACGCCGCCTATGATGCCGTCAACTACCAAATCCTTCAACATTCCTTCGGGCATGTAGTCTTGGACGATGCCGCCTATCCAGCCCACGAGCGCGTCTATCCAGTCCATCGGGTACTGACCGATGGTGAATGTGGTCTGAAACATAAGCCATATGGCAATGATGAAGATGGGAAGTCCTAAGTATTTGTGTGTTACGATGTTGTCTATGCGGTCAGTAAGTTTGCGGGTATTGACCGCGCCGGGCTGGTAGGTCTCTTTCAATGCGCCGTTGATGAAGCCGTATCGTATGTCGGTGATGACGCTCTCAGAATCGTTTTTGTACTCGTCTTCGAGGATTTTGGACTGACGCTCGGCCTCTTTGACGGCCTTCTCGTTGTGGATTTGGGCGATGATGTCGCTGTCTTTTTCGAGCATCTTAATCGCCAGGAATCTTGTCGATGTTGGCGACGGCAGGGGGTTGTGGACGTCGCCTTTGATGGCTTGTTGGACAGCCTTGATGCACGGCTCGATGTTGGCGCCGTAGTTGATGTGGATGTGGCGGATTTGGGGGCTCTTGTCCTCGTAAGCCTTTATGATTGTGTCGAATAGTTGGGCGAACCCTTTGCCTTTGCTACTGACGACCGGCACGAACGGGATGCCGAGCAATTGGCCGAGGGTGATGTGGTCGAGACGGTCGCCCCGCGCTTCGAGTTCGTCGTACATGTTGAGGGCGCAGACGGTCTTGACGTCCATGTCGATGAGTTGGGTGGTCAGGTAGAGGTTGCGCTCGAGGTTTGACGCGTCGAGCATATTGATGACCACGTCGGGGGTTTGCTCGGTGATGTACTTGCGGACGTAGATTTCCTCGGCAGTATATGCCGTGAGCGAGTAAGTGCCTGGCAGGTCGGTGATTTCAAACTTGTAGCCGCCGTACTCGAAGTGAGCCGTGCGGGCATCGACTGTAACGCCGGCGTAGTTGCCGACGTGTTCCTTGCTGCCCGAGGCGTAGTTGTAGAATGTTGTCTTGCCGCAGTTCGGGTTGCCGACAAGGGCGACGTTGATGGTCTTGCCGTGGTCAGAGATTTGGTTTTCGATGAGTTGGGCGAATGTAAGGCCTTGGTTTTCGGGTAGTTCCGAATCTTTGGCGACGTGCTTCATGTCCACTACTTCCACCATCGACGCTTCCTGGCGGCGCAGCGAGACGTGGTAGCCCATGATTTCGTACTCGATGGGGTCGTTGAGCGGGGCTTGCTTGATGGCGTGCACTTGCTTGCCTTTCACAAATCCCATTTCCATTATCCTTTTCCGAAACGTCCCTCGCCCCAAGATTTTGGTTATGACGGCGCGGTCGTCGATTGCCAATTCACTAAGTTTCATTTGCTTCGCGATTTATATGGTGGTCGCTTCGCTAGAAATCTTTCAAATCTTTTCAAATCTTACAATTTTTTTTTGGGGGGGATTTGAAAGATTTGTGTTGATTTGAATTATTTCTGTCCGATAGGACATCCCATAATATGTCCGTTAGGACATTATTTTCAAAAGTGCAAAGTTACATTTTTATGGCAAATTGGCAATACCTATTTTTAGGTAATTTTGTGGGCGGGATTACCTAAAAATGGTTATTTCCCGCACTCAATCACCGCCTCGTAAATCCTCTTGCCGTTGTAATCAATCCATTCGGGCTTTTCTTGGACGGTCTTTTCTTTTAGGAATGAGAATGTTATGAGGTAGCCTTCCGAGTGGTTGCGGGTGTCAAGGTATTCCGAAAGTTGGTCGCGACCGGAAAGTTCGTATTCCGTGCCATGCCAAATTTTGAGTTCCACAACGTATTCCTTGCAGTTGTAGGTGATTACCAAGTCCATACGCGAGCCGTCATCGTTTTCTGGTTCGGAATAGTAAAAGCCCGAGCCGTTGATGATTGGCTTCAAGAAACAGAGAAACATAAAACGCCCCTCGCGTTCAATGAACGTCATCTGACCGTCTTCGGCTTTTTGCTTTGTTTCCTTGCGGCGTTTCATAATGTCGGCAAAACGATTGATAATCAGTTGCATATTCAAGTCGCCCTGTCTGTCGGTATAGACACTCGGTCCGGCATTGCTCGTAATTGAGTTTAATTGGCTTTCGGCAATGAAATAATTGTTGATTCGCTGTTGGAAAATGAGGTTGTGAATTACCGCGCCCGAATTTTTGTCGGGTCTTATGTATGCAAAAGACCTCGCCATTTCCACGGGGAAAATGTCGGCGTAGTAGTTTATCTTGAAGTTTTCCATGGAAATCGCCCTCAACATTTTTTTCAGGTCAGGGTACGTCTCGATGTTTTTTGTAATGTCGCTGAACAATGTAAGCCTGTTGTCCTTGATGATGGAATTGACAGCCGTCAAAACGCCATTCTTCGTCCAGTCGCGGTCAAACTTTTCGTCGATTTCCTTGCAGACACGGCTCACCAAGACGGGATAGCCGGACGTGTATTTGTAGATTTCTTCGGAAATTTCCTTGATGTCGAAACCGATGTGGTTTTCGTTTTCGTAATCGACAAGCATTGTGCTGATTTCCTGCGGGTTGAAAGTCATATCGAGGTCATAGTCGGCGGCCACGTTCCACGGCGAATTGAATTGGTGTTCGTCTTCGGGACGGATTTTAAGTTTCAGGTTTTTGACATCGTAAACGCCCGCGAGGATTACCGACCAAAAAGTGTAGTCGTGGTCTTTGAATTTTTCGCGGAAGATGTACATATTGCGCAACATTCCGAGGAAACGCACAAAAACCTCGTTGTTGCTCGCCTTGTCAACCTCGTCAATGGTCAGTACAATTTTTTTGCCGGTGCTTTTGCAAAATTCGGTGATTTTGTTGGACAAAATATCGAAATTTAATTTTTCGATTTTGCTAACTTCAAGCCAGAACGAATTATAATCGGATACTTGGTCTAACGTTTCTATTACTTTCGTACAAAAGTATTTACAGAAGGAGTTGTCGTCAGCCCAGTCGTCAGCCGAATACATCTCAAAACTTGCCGGTATCACCAAGTATCTGTCCGACAAATTGTGCAAAATCCAATTGAGCGACGTACTCTTTCCGAACTGACGCGCGCGTGTGATGGTGAAATACTTCCTCTTGTCGATAAGCCGCTCAAAGACTTGCATCTTCTTCGTCGTATCGACCATATAGTGCAACTCGGGGTCGCAGGTAACTTCCGTGTTGAATTCTTTTGACATAATTGAAAACGGGTTTGATTCCGATTGCAAAAATAGAAAATTTTGGGATTTTAAGAAATATGAGATAAATATTTTATTCTTGTAAATATGACATTTAGGTTTTGATAAAATTATTGATTAACAGTTAATGTCTGACAATACGAAATACTCTGATTGAATTGTGGAAGAACAAACAGTTTGTAAATTTTGTAAGCAATTACATCGAGGCGAAAAATTCAACATTCTTGCTATTTTTGCAAGCATTTTTGACGGCGGGGTTGAAGAGGGTATTTGTATTGTTTGGAAAAACAAAAACCAATACGAGTTCAATTTCTTTATCCTCGAATT
>CAJOJG010000094.1 GCA_905234655.1 uncultured Bacteroidales bacterium | reverse complement strand
TTTTTTTGCACCTTCGGCGATTCCTTGTTCCATTCCCTGTTCAAAGCCGACACGCTTGTTGTATGCCTCGTTGCCCAAGACGGCGAGGTAGTTGTTGAAACTGTCGTCGTACTGCATCTGTTGCTTTGGGCTGAGCTGCGAGTACGAGGCAATCCGTTCAAGCCGCATAAAAAGCGGTTCGTCCTTTTTGAATGCTAATTGCGTCTTCATCTCTGGCATGTTTGTAAGGTTAAAAATCCATTTGTCGATGTCGTCTTTGCAGCTATGTCTGTGTCTTCAATCGCCATTGTCTGCAATAAACTTTTTGCAAATATGATATTTTTTCACAAAATTCACAAAAAAATATTTGTTAAAAAATGAAAAACTATATAATTTTGTGGCGTGCCTGACATACATATTTTGGCACGTGTAAAACATTAACAACGAAAGCGTTATGCGAATCTTGTAAACTGAAACCTGAGAAATTTCAAAGAACACAAGAGATAGCATAGCGGTTTCGCCTATCTATATAGGCGTGGATCGCTATAGTTATATCCTTGTGTTCGGGCAATCTCAGGGCCTCAGTTTCGGGTATAATTAGAAGTGTATGCGGTCTGCGCTTTCTTTTTTGTCAAACTCAAAAAAATCGAACCCTTTCCGGACTGCAAAAGGCTCTGTTTATCAGATGAAAACACACATTTTAATGGGCGTGGTTTTCTTGCTGATGGGCATCAATGTGGCGTTTGCGCAGGACACGGACCCGACGCTCGCAATCACCTCACAGCCCCTTGCAGTCAGCATCGCCCAAAAGGATCAGTCCGTAACACTCACCTGTACCGCCGTGAAGGGCGACGCGGCCATCGCCTACCAGTGGTTCAAGAACACCGACAACAAGAACACCGGCGGCACCGCAATCCCCGATGCGACCGCCGCCGGCTACACCACAGACCCGTTCACCGTCAAGGAAATCCGCTACTATTATTGCGTGGCGACCGTCGGCACAGAGAGCGTAACGTCGAACGTCGCCGTGGCGGCGTACACGGGGCTGCCGACGGTATATGTGAATACCGGCGACGTGCCTACCGCAAGCATCACAAAGGCGGAATACGTTTTGGGCGATTTCAAATTGGTAGCTGACGGCGCGGACGCGATAGAATACGAATTTAAAAAAGTAATTGACGGCGAAAACAAAGAAGGCATCAAAGGCCGTGGAAATTCAAGTTGGTCGCAGCCTAAAAAGGGGTACAATCTCAAATTTGACAAAAAACAAGTATTCTTTGAACTTCCCGCGTCAAAAAAATGGTGCTTGGTCGCTAATCATTCCGACAAAACTCTTTTGCGCAACAAATACGCTTCTGTTTTGGGACATACCTTATACAATTCGCAATGGAATCCGACTTTGACATCTGTCGATTGGATTATGAACGGCGTTTATATGGGCAATTACACTTTCTGCGAGAAAATCTCTTTGGAAGACGGCAGGGTCGCGTATCAGGATATTTCGGATTGTACCGAGGCAAAAATCACAAAAGGCTCATACACAGACCAAAACGGCGATGGAAATGTTGACCTGTACGACGGCGGGTTTGTGCTTGAAGTGGACGCACGATTGGACGCTGACTTTTATTTCACGACTACGAGGGGCGTGAAGGTAACGCTCAAAGAGCCTGACGAGGTTGACGAAACGGCTCAACAGCACGTCAAAAACATCGTCCAAGCCGCCGAAAACGCTTTGTATTCCAACAATTTCACTGGCAGCGACAACTGGCGCAACTATTTCGACGAGGACGCGGCAATCGACTGGTATATAATGAACGAGTTCACCAAAAACAATGACGCTGTGTTTTATTCGTCGGTCTATATCCGTTACAATCCCGCCGACGGCAAACTGTACATGGGTCCGAATTGGGATTTTGACATTTCGTGCGGCAACATCAATTACAACAACTGCGACAAAACCGACGGGTATCGGATTAAAAACGCCGCGTGGATTAAGCGCATGTTCCAAGACCCGACGTTTGCCGAAAACGTCAAGAACCGTTGGAACGCCACGAAAGACGCGCTGTTGCAGACGTTGGCAGACGACGGGCTAATCCAAAATCTGGCGGATGCAAACGCCGTTTCGTGCGAACTCAATTTTATGAAGTGGCAAATCCTCGGCAAATATGTCTGGCCAAACGCCGCCGGATACGCCAACCGAAAGACTTATCAAAGCGAAATCGACTATATGAGGAATTGGCTTTCAGAGCGTTACGTTTGGCTCGACAATGCCTTCAACGGTCGCATTCTCACTGTCGATTTGCCGTCGTTGGTTGCGTCAAAAACATACGACGGCAACAATTTGGCTTCCTACACTGCCGACGCTGTGATTACAAGCCAAGACGTAATAGCCGACGGCGACGACGTGTCCGTAAGGGTTGTTTCGGCGGTCTATAATTCCGTCAACACCGACGCAAAAACCATCACGGTAACTTTTGAACTCACGGGAACTGACAAGGACAAGTACGCCATCGAAACGCGGAAAAACTACACAGGAAAAATCCTTCCGTTATCTATTGAAAATGAAAACGTTGCATTGTCAAGTGAAACTTTCAATTTCGATGGAAGCGAACATAATCCAACCGTTTCCGTAAAAATCGGAACCAAAACCCTCACCGCCAACACCGACTACACCACTACCCTACCCGACGGACGCATCAATACTGGCGACTACACCGTAACAATCACTGGCAAAGGCAATTATGGCGGCACTGTCAAAAAGACATTTACCATCACCCCCGCCGTCGAGACCATTGGCGCAATTACCACCACCACCGACCAGGACGGCACATCAATCATCATCGACGGCAACAGCGCGGAATCCGTCAGCATCGGTGCGCCAATCACCGCAAACACAGTTACTTACAAGCGTAATTTCAAGGCTGGGATTACCGCTACCGTGATGCTGCCGTTTGAAGTATCGACGGCGGGAATCAAAGGAAGTTTTTACACATTGACGAACATAACGCCCGATGAATCAAATATTTGGACAATATCCACCGCCGACGCGCCGAGCAAATTGTCGGCAAACACGCCGTACCTGTTCAAGCCGTCGGAAGACATTGCGGAAATGGTGTTTGAGAACGTCGATTTGGTGGCGACGGCTGACGGCTACACGACGTTTGGCGGCAAGGGCGAATGGAAATTCCAGGGCGTTTACACGCTGAAGGAATGGGCGCAGCGGACACCCACCGACTATGGTTTTGCCGCCGCCGACAACACCAACAACGACGGCATTGAAATCGAGGCGGGTCAGTTTGTCCGCGCAGGCGAAAATTCAAAGATGAAGCCCACCCGCGCCTACCTCACATACGACGAAAGCAAAACGCTGTCGAAATCCACAACCACGCTGCCCGACAAGATTATCGTCCTCTTCCCCGACGCTTCGGACGGCGACGAAATCGAAATCCCCGTTGCGGAAAACGACGGCGATTTCCTCACGCCAATATCGGAAGCCGCACCCAACGCGGGCGTTAAAGTCTGGTCGTATGAAAAGACCATTTTCATCGAAGGACGCGAGGGGATGCAGTACAGCATAGTTGACATCGGCGGCCGCCGCATAATGCATACCACCACAAAATCCGACCGCGAGGAAATCCACCTCAACGGCAACCCCACCGGCATAATGATTGTCAGGGTCGCTGGCAAAAGTTTCAAAGTAATGTACTAAAACTCAACATATTATGAATAACACAAACATCCAGGGCGCACCCCAGCCCAAAAAGCCCTACGAACAGCCCACAATCGAAGTAATCGAACTTGACGCAACGCCGCTCATGCTCGTTGACAGTCCATACGGTCCGTACAACGACAACGGCGAGTTCGACTAATGAAGTAAACAACGGCGTACAAATTAAGAAGAATAAGGCTGTCTAAAAGATGTTTTAGGCAGCCTATTTTGGGGATATACGAGAATGGATTTTGTAAAAAAATATATCCGCGCTATGGAAGTGCGTGGCGAAGATGGCAGAGACGAATATATTGCAATGATTGTTCAGCGCAGCAATCCAAATCTCGCCAGTATCATAAAGCGTTACGACGAGGAAGTCGCAATGTTCAACGAATTTAAGCCGTAAACCTTTTTTTGCTTAAATATTCTAATAAAAAATGCTTAACCCATTAAGCAAATTTCGATTAATGGACTAAGCATTAATTATCTTCCCCCCGGACGGCGATTATGAATTATGCATTGATCACCGCTGTTCCGTCCTCGGCGGTGGCGGTGTAGAATGCGCAGTCGTGGCCGAAAGCTTCGCGGTATTTGGGGGCGACGGCGGCCTTGTAGTCGTCGAGGCGGTCGGCCTGGATGATTGAGAGAGTGCAGCCGCCAAAGCCGCCGCCCATCATCCTCGAACCAAGCACGTAGTCCATGCCGCGCGTCAGGTCAACGAGAAAATCCAGTTCCTTGCAACTTACCTCGTACATCTTGCTCAGGCCCTCGTGTCCGTCGTAGAGAATTTTGCCAAAATCGGCGAGATTGTTGGCGTTGAGAAGCTTGCAGGATTCGATTACGCGGGCGTCTTCCTCGATGACGTACTTGCAACGGCGGTAAACCACTTCCGAAATCTGGTCCTTGACGGAATCCAGCATCTCAATCGTAACGTCGCGCAGAGCCTTCACTTCGGGATATTTGGTCTGGATGGCGCGGATGCCCGTGGCGGATTCCTCGCGTCGTGTGTTGTATTCCGACGACGCGAGCGAGTGCTTTACCTTGGTGTCGGTGAGGACGATGAGGTACTTGCCGAGCTGAAGGTTGATGTACTCGTAGTCGAGCGAGCGGCAGTCGAGGCGCACGGCCTGTCCTTCCTTGCCAAAAATGCTCGCGAACTGGTCCATGATGCCGCACTTGACGCCGACGTACTCGTGTTCGGACTGTTGGCCGATACGCGCCATTTCCATCTTGTCGAGGTTGAGGCGGTAGAGCGTCGATATGCCGAGGCAGAGTCCGCTTTCCAACGCCGCCGAACTCGACATTCCCGCGCCCACCGGCACGTCGCCGCCAAAGACGCAGTTGAAGCCGCCAATCTTGTGCCCCTTCTGTTGCAAAATCTGCGTGATGCCGTAGAGGTACGACGCCCATTGCTCTTTGGGCGCGTCCTTTTGCATGACGTCAAATTCGCAGTACGAATTGAAGTCGTATGAATTGAGGCACACCTTGCCGTCGTCGCGCTTGCCCATCGCAAAATATATCGCGGGGCTTACGGCGCATGGAAGTACGAAACCGTCGTTGTAGTCGGTGTGTTCGCCGATGAGGTTGATGCGGCCGGGCGCGCGCACTTGCAACGGCTCTGAACCGCCGTAGAGTTCCTGGTATTTGGAAACGATGTCTTTGAGTAATTTGTTGTTCATTGTTTTTTCTATTTTTCTTAATTGTTTGTATATCAAAAGGCCGACCCACGCATCGGTCGCGCCGTAGATTCGTTGGCTGGTCCTCAACTTGTCGTCCTCCCAGTTGCTGAGTTGCTGCGCCTTTGAGATTCGGAAACCGAGGACGATGCCGCTTAGCTTTTTTAGCGCGCACGCCTCGATGCCAAATTGATTGCTGTATTTGGAGATGTCCACAAAGCCGCCGGGCTGGAATTTCATCCACTTTTGGAGGCCGTTAATGTCGTCGTTTATTGCCACGCCGGCCTTCACGATGTCAGGATTTGCGAGTATGGCGGCGATGGCTTTCGGGAGACCGATTTTGCATGTGCGGATAAGGTACGCGCGGCTCTCGGTCGAAAGCTGGAGGAGCGCGACCTTGTTCTTAATGCCTTTGTTAAAGCAAGGCTTAGTCTCAGTGTCAAATCCGAGGGCAGTCTGCTTGGACAGGTAATCGACGCACGAGGCTACCTTTCCCGGCGAGTCGATGACCTCTATCCGTCCCTGAAAGGCTTTCAGCGGCAGCCTAAGCAGTTCCTCTTTTGTTATGTTCTCGTTAAAATGCACGTTTATAATCGCTGTGTTATTTTATGTTATTCCTTAATTCCGGCGAGCCAAAGCAGGAACGTGTATTCCATGCCGGTCTCCTTTACGTATCCAAACCTTCCCGAGTCGCCCGAATGTCCAGCCTTCATGTTGGTATGCAGGAAGAGCGGATTGTCGTCGGTCTTGGTGGCGCGAAGTTTTGCCACCCATTTGGCCGGTTCCCAATACTGTACCTGCGAATCGTGCAGGCCGGTGGTAACGAGCATCGCGGGGTAGTCCTGTTCTTTGACGTTGTCGTATGGCGAGTATGAGAGCATGTATTTATAATAAGTCTCGTCGTTGGGGTTGCCCCACTCGTCGTATTCGCCCGTGGTGAGCGGTATGGATTCGTCCATCATCGTCGTAACAACGTCAACAAAAGGCACTTGCGCGATGATTCCATGGTAGAGCTCGGGCGCCATGTTTGCCACTGCGCCCATCAGCAACCCGCCCGCCGAGCCGCCCATGGCGTACATCTTTTCGGGCGAGGTGTAGTGGTTGTCGATGAGGTACTTGGTAACGTCGATGAAATCGTTGAAAGTGTTCATTTTTTTCAACAATTTGCCGTCCTCGTACCACTGGCGACCCATTTCGCTGCCGCCGCGAATATGTGCGAGTGCGAATATGAACCCACGGTCAACAAGGCTGAAAATAGACGGGAAGAATCCATCGTCCTCCGACGAGCCATACGAGCCGTAACCGTATTGGAGAAGATTGTTATCGCCCTGAAGGTCAATGCTTTTGCTATACAGCAGTGTAACCGGCACTTCAACTCCGTCGCGGGCAGAGACCATGAGCCTCTTGACATCGTACTTGGACTTGTCGTAGCCCGGCACGGTCTGCTCCTTGAGGACTTTTTTAGTGCGGTTAGCGAGGTCGTACTCGATGACAGAATATGGAGTCGTGAAGCTTGAGTAGCCGTATCTGAATGTCGTCGCGTCGTGTTCGGGGTTGTACATTGTCCATGCCGAATATGCCTCCTGCCCAAAGTCTACGAGGTAGCGTTCCTTGGTCTCGAGATTCATAACCTCAAAGCACACGAGCCCGTTGCGCATCTGCTCCATGACGAGGAACTTGTCGAATACTGTGAAATCCTTAATCAAAACCTTTTCGTCATGTGGCACGAGGACTTTCCAGTTGTTGTCGTAACCGGTTGAGTCGCATGTCATTATGCAGAAGTTTTTTGCGTTCTCGTTTGTGAGGATGTAGAACGTGCCGTTACAGTGGTCGACGGAATATTCGAGGTCTTTCTCGCGTTTGCGGAATATGACAGGGTTCTTGTACGGTGATTTAGTGGGGATTAGCCTTACTTCAGACGAAGAAGTGCTGTTGTGCGTGATTATAATCCACTCGTCGGACTGGCTGCGCGAGAGTTCGAGGTCGTATGTCGGGTCGTCCTCGTAGAAAATCTCCTTGTCGGAGCTGCAATCCGTGCCGATTACATGGCGGAATATTTTGGAGGCGCGCAGTGTCGTGTTCTCTTTTCCGACGTAGAACAGGGTGCGCGAGTCGTTGGCGAACACACACTCGCCGTCGGTGTTCGGGATTACTTCAGACATGTACTTTTCGGTCTTGAAGTTCCAGAACCTTAGTTCGTACCGCCTGCGTGACACTGTGTCTATGCCAAACGCAAGTATCTGGTTATTAGGGCTGACAATAATATCGTCGACATCGCAGTAGTCGCGTCCCTCCGCGAGCATATTGACATCGAGGACTACTTCTTCGGCAGAGTCGAGGCTCTGTTTTTTGCGGCAGTGGATTTCGTAGTCCTTGCCTTTTTCGTAACGCTGGTAGTAGTAGTACCCGTTCTCGAAGTATGGTGCAGTGCTGTCCTCCTCTGCCACGCGGCTCTTGATTTCGGCTACAATCTTGCTGCACAGTACGGCAGTGGGTTTGGTGAGTTGGCTGGCGGTGTAGTCGTTTTCCTCCTTAAGGTAACTCATCACTTTCGGGTCTTTTCGATCCTTCATCCAATAATAATTGTCCACGCGCGTGTTTCCAAACTCGGTGAACTCAGTGGGCTGGATGTCGGCGACCGGGGCGTTGACCCCGTGGTTGCATGCGCTTGCCATGGCTAAAATCAATACTGCGTTGTATTTTGTCAGCGGTTTCATTTTTTATATCGTTAAACAATATGCACGTCGCGCTATGTACACTAAATGCGACCGCAAAGGTAGTTATTTTTTTCGGTATGCGAAACGATTTTGGCAGAATTTATTTTCATGGCTGCATGATGCGCGCGGCAAGTTTGGATTTACACGAGCGGTATCTTATTGTAACTTATTGATTTTTAATATACTTCATTTTATTTGCTAAAAAACATCAAAAATATTTTGTTTGTCCAATTCTAATTTTGTACTTCTGCAGCGTTTTACATATTTTGAGGTGTTGCACATTATGCGCACCTCAGCCGAGAATAATTCTTAAATTCAACTTAAAAAAGCAACAATTTTTTTCAAGAGAAAGAGGCCGAAGCCCCTTTCCGCTTGATGGAAAATTTTGTACCTTTGTAGCCCCT
>CAJOJG010000093.1 GCA_905234655.1 uncultured Bacteroidales bacterium | reverse complement strand
GCTTTTGATTGAACTCAAAAGTAGCACTTCGACGGCTCAGGGCGCAATCGACCAAATCAAGAAGAAAAACTACAAGCAAATCCTTCGCAATTACAGCGGCAACATGGTTTTGGTGGGGATTAAGTACCATCCGAACACCCACGAGCACGAGTGTGTGATTGAGAGGATTGAGTATTAGGATTCAATAAAAAAACGACCAATCCATTTCGGGACTGGCCGTCTTTTTCATTTTGCGAATCGCAAATCGGATGCGTTGAGCGCAATTACTTTGCGGGTGCCTTGTCGGCCTCGATGGATGCCTTGCGGAATTGCTTGGTGAGTTTCTCGATTTCGAGGGAAACCTTGCGGGCTCGGGCACCGGCAGCCTTGTTGCCGTTGACGCGGGCATCGGCATCCTTGCTGAATGCGTCGAACTGAGCCTTGATGTCGGCTACGATTTTTGTCAATTCTTCCATTTTTTTGATGTTAATTAAAGTTTATAATTGAGATTGCGCTGCAAATATACGCAAATTAGTTGATAACCAAAATTTTTATCAACTTTTTTGCAAAAAAATGTGCAAAAAAATCACATTACGGCCTTGATTTCGACGGTTTCGCCCGATTTTGCCATCGGAACGAGGTTGCCGTCGGCCTTTTTGCCGTTGATGTAGAGTTCGCGGATGCCCTTCTGCGCACCGTTGGGGTTGACGACCTCGATGTTGTAGGTGGCGTCGCGGAACTTGCGCGTTACCTTGTAGCCCTTGGCTGTCGAGGGGATGCACGGGTCGATGACGATGCCCTTGTAGTCGGGCTTTACGCCGAGGATGAACTGCGTGATTGTGTACCAGTTCCACGCAGCCGTGCCGGTGAGCCAAGAGTTTTTGCCCTCGCCCGGTTTTGCGGCGTCCTTGCCGGCCACCATCTGCGAATACACGTATGGCTCTACCTTGTGAAGTTGCTGGTCCTTGATGTAGGCGGGGCAGATTTTGGTGTAGTGGTCCCAAGCGTCGTTGCCGCGCCCTGCCACGGTCTCGCCGATGATTACCCACGGGTTGTTGTGGCAGAATATGCCGGCGTTTTCCTTGTAGCCTGCGGGGTACGACGAAATCTCGCCCATCTCGACGTGGTAAGTAGTGTAGGCGGGGTTGTTGAGCACCATGCCGTGTTCGCAGTCGAGGTACTTCTTGCAAGAATCGAGGGCCTTGTCCACCATACCTTCTTCGAGACCGATGCCAGCCATCGTGCAGAATCCCTGGCTTTCGATGAAAATCTTGCCTTCCTCGTTTTCCTTGCTGCCAATCTTGTTGCCATAGAAATCGTAGGCGCGGAGATACCACTCTCCGTCCCAACCGTGCTTCTTGACGGCATCCACCATCGAGTCGATGCACTTTTGGGCGCGTGCGGCTTCGTCGTTCTTGCCAAGTTGCTGACAAAGAGCGACATAATCCTTGCCGACGAGTACGAAGAGGCCGGCAATCATCAGCGATTCGGCCTTGCTGCCCTCGGTCTGGTTTTCGGTGGTCTGGAAGGATTCGTTGGGGTCCCAAGAGAAACAGTTGAGGTTGAGGCAGTCGTTCCAGTCGGCGCGTCCGATGAGCGGAAGCATGTGGGGGCCGAGGTTTTCGACGACGTGGTTGAAAGATATTTTCAGGTGTTCAAAGAGTGAAACTTCCGAACCGGGCTTGTTGTCCCACGGCACGGGCTCGTCGAGGATTGAGAAGTCGCCGGTTTCCTTGATGTAGGCGACCGTGCCGAATATGAGCCACATCGGGTCGTCGTTGAAGCCGCCGCCGATGTCGTTGTTGCCGCGCTTTGTGAGCGGCTGGTATTGATGGTAACATCCCCCGTCGGGGAACTGCGTCGATGCGATGTCGATGATCCTCTGACGTGCGCGGCTCGGCACTTGATGAACGAATCCGACGAGATCCTGGTTGCTGTCGCGGAATCCCATTCCACGGCCGATGCCGCTCTCGAAGAACGATGCCGAGCGCGAGAAGTTGAAGGTAATCATGCACTGGTACTGGTTCCAGATGTTGACCATGCGGTTGAGCCTTTCGTCCGACGACTGTACGTTGTACTTGTCCAGGAGTTCGTCCCAAGATGCGCGTAGTTCGGCAAACGCCTTGTCAACGGCCTCTGCGGTGGCGAATTTTTGGATTGTGGCCTGCGCCTTCTTCTTATTAATAAGTGTGCGGTCGGACGCCTGCGAGGTGATGAGTGCGCCGGATTGTTTGCGGGCGAGTTCGAGGTCGTCGAATTTTTCGTTTTGCTCGTTCTCGACGTAGCCAAGCAAGAACACGAAATCCTTGCTCTCGCCGGGCTTCAATTCGACCTCGATGTAGTGGGACGCAATCGGACTCCAGCCGTGGGCGACGCTGTTGGAAGGCTTGCCGGCGACTACGCACTGCGGCGCGTCGAAGCCGTTGTACAGCCCGATGAAACTTTCCCTGTCGGTGTCGAAGCCCTGTATGGGGACGTTGACGGAATAATAGGCGAAATGGTTGCGGCGTTCCTTGTACTCGGTCTTGTGGTAGATGACCGGGCCGTCAATCTCGACCTCGCCGGTAGAGAAGTTGCGCTGGAAGTTTTCCATGTCGGTGGCGGCGTTCCAGAGGCACCACTCGGCGAATGAGAAGAGTTTTATCTTCTTGGCGGCGTTGGTGGTGTTTTTGAGGGTAACTTTCTGAACCTCAGCCCACGTCTTCAGCGGCACGAAAAACAGCACCTCAGCCTCGACGCCGTTTTTTGCGCCCTTGATTTTGGTGTAGTTCATGCCGTGGCGGCACTCGTAGAAGTCGAGCGGTGTCTTGCTTGGCTTCCATCCTGGGTTCCAGACGGTTCCGTTGTCGTTGATGTAGAAATACCGCCCGCCGTTGTCCATCGGCACGCCGTTGTATCGGTAGCGGGTGATGCGGCGGAACTTTGCGTCCTTGTAGAACGAGTAGCCGCCTGCGGTGTTGGAAATTAGCGAAAAGAAGTCCTCGTTGCCCAGGTAGTTGATCCAAGGCCACGGGGTTGCAGGGTTGGTAATCACATATTCCCTGTTTTGGTCGTCAAAATGTCCGAATTCCATAAATTTGTCTTTAATGATATAAATCTAATGTTATTTAGTTGGGGGTCAAAGATAAAATATTTTTGCGGAAAAAGCAAAAGGAAAATTTGGGAAAGGTGAAATAATTTTTTCAATTATCAAACCAAAACACCATTCTTGCCGGTTCGCCTGCGTCATCAAATACTCGCATACATTTGTAAATATACTCGTAATTTTTTAAACCCTCGGGACTATACTCTTCTTTGTAACACTGTCGAAATATCTTGTCCACGGCATCCAAACACTCTCGTAATTCGTGAGAATATAGATAACTTGGTGTATGCGCATCTTCTTCAAAAGTGTCATATTCAAACTTAATATCCCTGCAAACATCTTCCGGCAATCCACGTGGCGGATAAATAGGCTCAATAGAACTTCTTGCACCGGCAAGTATTCCAAAAACGCCATATATTTTATCGCCACAAAATTCGCCGACGTATTGATATTTCTTCGTTTTGCTGTCTTTATATTCTAAATGTATCCAAATATATGTTGCCATTTTTTACACTTCCTCCATCTTTTCCAATTCCAGTCCCCTGAACACCATCACAATCTTGTGCAGCGTTGTCTCGGCGGTCATGTTCTTGACCTTTTCGTCCGCTGTATAGACTTTCAACTGCGCGGCTGCCTCGGCGAATTTTTTTTTCGGTTTCTTCGGGCTTGTCGGTGGTTTTGACGTGCTTCAACTCTACGATATAACTGTGTTTTACATCTTTGAAACGGTGGTCGGGCATAAGGAAAATGTCGCAGTAGCCGTGGTTCATTTCCACTTCGGGACACAGCACATAATACGGACACAGCGACAGATACGCCATGTAATACCCCTGAATGTTGCGCTCGCCCTCGATTGAGTTGCGGTTTGACGAGCATACATAGTATCGTTCGGCGATGTAGCCGAGCGTATCTTTCCATTTACCGAATATCGCCGCGCTGTCAAACGTGTCCTGTAGATGGATGATGTCAATTTTGGCGGACTCGTTGTACTGGTTGATGAGGTATTGGTAGTATTGCTTGCGAATGTTGTTGTTGGGGATGGTCAGTTTGAACCTGAAGCCAAATCTTCCGCAGATTGTCAACATTCCGCAATAGTACATCAACGAGATAAAATTCTCGTCTTCAAGTATGTCAGTCGCTGCAAAATGCTCTTTGACTTGTCCGAGGGCAGATGGCGTGGTTTCTGTTGCATAATGTAAGGTGTTTATTTGCTGCAAATCTACAAAAAAAATTCCATTTATTCCACCGTGAATCCGTAACTTTTTGGATATTTGACCTCGTAACTGAAACGCAGGACTTTCCTTTCTTGCGGGTTGAGTGTCAGGTGCCACGAAAGTTTGCCTTTTTCGGTATCGACTTCCGCGCCGCCATTGTCGGTGGGGTCAACCTTGATGTCGGAATATTTTGGCAACGGATATTGGTCAATCACAGAGAGTTGCACGGCGGCGGGCTTGTTGTTTTTGATTGCGATTTCAAAACATTTTTGGACTTTTATCGTAGAGCCGATTATCTTCTTTGACGTGAAACCTTTGACTTCCTGACGGCTGACGGCGATGTCCTTGTCCCTGCCGACAGAAACCGTCATCGTGTCGGCGGCAAAGTCGGGCGCAATCTCACATTCGCCTTGATAAACATTGTCGAGATAGACATACGCGCTGCCTTTGAGCAATGGGTATTGCGAAAAATCCTTCAAATCCGCCAACAGAAACACGTCTTTCGACTGCCTCGGCAACGTGCTGAACCTGTAATCGGCGTCGATGTGGTAAGTGAGCATCGTGATGTCATAGACCTTGCCGTCGGCGGGGACGGTGTATGGTACGTCAATCTTAAATTCCGTAGCACTCTGTGTCTGAGAGAGTTCGAGCGGAATATTCTTGTCGGGTTCGTCGTATTTAATCTTTCGCGGCGCGCTGTTTGCGACGGATGCCGTGCGTGAATAGTCGCCGTCTTCATACGCCCTGCCGTAGCCGATTACAACAACTTCTTCCATTTATCAGGCGCACCACCTCGTCCTTGTATTTTTGGATTTGTTTGTTGACGGTGATTTTCCTGACGGCGATGTCCGAGAGTTCCTTTTTGTAAAAATCCGTCATCGCTTTGAGTTCCGCCGCCGAAACGCCGTTTTGCTGACCGCCGATGTTTTGGTTGGCCTTGATGAGTGCTTCCTCGCTTGTGAAAACCGACATTTGGGCGACGAGGTACGAAATCGAATCTTTGAGGGCGGCGATGCGTTTTTCGCCATCGATGTCCTTCTTTTGGGCGTTTTCGTTGTCAATGACGACTATTTCGTGCTTGACAGACAGGATTTTGACGGCGTTGTCGGCGATACCAATCCGCAGCGTGTTTGGGTCGAGTTCGGTGCTGAGATTGTCGAGGAAGAGCGTGGTGTTGCCCTTCGGAAGGCTGATTTTGCCCTCTCGCCCGACGAGTGCGCCGTTGCGATATACGGTAACGTCTTTTATCTGTGTTTCAACGTTTTGCGCGGTAGTGGCGGCGGCAAAGAACGTCAAAAGGATTAGTATGGAAGAAAATGTTTTCATAATCAACCTGCCCACGATTACGAGAAATGAAAAAAGGGGCTGACAACGGCTATGGTCATCGTGCCCCCCGAAAAAGTAACTATCTTTTCGCGCCCTTTGCGCCGGTGCCGAAGCCGCCGCCCATCGCGAAGATGTTTTGGTCGAAACTTGAGAGAAGCTTGTGCTTGTTGTCGGATTCCTTGATGGCGACGGCGATTATCTCGTCGAGAACGTCAACAAACTTCTTGCCCGTGGCTTCCCACAGGTAAAACGACAGCGAGCCGGGGATGGCGTTGATTTCGTTGACATAGACGTCGCCGCTCACCGAGTCGCGCATGAAGTCGATGCGGATGATGCCCGAGGCGTTCATCTCTTTGAAGGTCTTGATGGCAAGGCTCTGGATACGTTTGGTAACGTCTTCAGGCAGGTCGGCGGGGCATTTGCGCTGAGAGCCCGACATTCCTTTGCTGCCGGCGGCGGCCTTTGCGCCGAGTTTGCCGCCTGCCTTCATTCCCTTGCTGCCCTTCGACGAGCCTGAGCCCATGTATTTGTCCTGGTACGAGAGGATGTCGCCGCTGCGCAACGGCTCTTCAAGCACTGACGCATGGCAGTCGTGGTAGCTTCCATATACCGAACAGTTGATTTCCTGAAGGTTTTGCACCATCTTTTCGATGATTATCTTGTCGGTGAACTTTGCGGCGAGGTCCACGGCGCGGTCGAGTTCCTCGGCGTTGGCGGCTTTTGAGATGCCGACCGACGAGCCAAGTCCGGCGGGCTTGACGATGAGCGGGTAGCCAATCTTTTCGGCGCGGGCTTTCTGCGCGTCGTGTTGCTCAAACCATTCGCGGTCGGTGGTCCACACGTAATCGACGCACGGGATGTCGTTGGCCTTGCAAAGGTACTTGGTGGCTATCTTGTCCATGGCGAGGTTGCAGGCGCGAAGGTTGCTGCCAACATACGGCAGGCCTATCATCTCAAAGAATCCCTGCAACGAGCCGTCTTCGCCGTAGCTGCCGTGCAGTATCGGGAAGGCGACGTCGATTTTGGTTACAACCCTGCCCTTAAACATGTTGGTCTTCGAGCGGTAGAGGTTGAAGTCGCCGCGTGTGGGGGTCATATAGACTTTTTCGCACCATGAGAGCAACTTCTTCATATTGCGGTAGTTGGACATGACGGTAAGGCCCGGGCCGGTGTACCATTCGCCTTCCTTAGAGATGTATATCGGAACTATGTTGTACTTGTACTCTGGAAATGCGTTGATGGTCTGCACCGCAGAGATTACGGAAATTTCGTGTTCCACCGAAACCCCACCAAATAATATTGCTAATGTTATCATGATAATTTATAAAATCCGTTCTTGTTCCGATGGCCGTCCGCCATCGCGCCGCAAAGTTAGGGATATTTTTTGAAAGGGGACGTATGAATGTGGGAAAATTTTTTAATTGTTTTGCTCGTAATAATATGAATAGTCAATACCTTTCATAAAAAGTTCTCGGTCGTCGATTCGGTCGGTGAGGGCGTGTTTGAGCAACAATCGGATTTTTGAGTCGTCAACAACACTTTTGCGCATTGCGTCCAAATATTCATTTTTGTCGATTTTGCTCCAGTCAACGCATTTTTTCAAAGAATGTTTTAGAATCATGTCAAGCCAAATCCTTGTGCTGCGGCCGTTGCCTTCCATGAAAGGATGAGCGACATTCATTTCAACGTATTTGCTGACAATTTCGTCGAAAGTCCCTTGCGGCATGCGCTCGATTTTTGCGAGGTTGTCTTTCAGATATTCCGCAAGGCAAAACATCGTTCCGCCTTTTGAAATCGTCTTGGTTCTGGTTTTGCCCGCGAAATCGTACAATCCGCCAAAGATGTATGCGTGGATTTGCTGCAACGCTTTCACCGTGCCTATGTCGCTGTCGTCCACGAGGTTGCATTCTATAAAAGTGTATGCCTTTTTGCGGCTCTGGCCGTCGATGGAATTGTCGCTGTAAGTAAGCCAATCGAGGAAAGCCTGACTATTTTTATTAGGTATCGCTTTTGCCAACTCTTTAATATCGTTTTGTGCAAGGCAATCGGTTGCGTATTTTTTCCCGTCGGCGGCCATCATTTTCAGTTGACTACAACGTGTAGTCAACTCACTGCCATTTTTCTTCAGCCTTGTTTTAAGTACGCTCCAGTATTTGCGAGGGTTCGGGCTATCTGTAATAGCCCCGACAATGTCAAGCACCGAAAACCACCATTGGGACTTTTCCTCGTCCCAAATGGCCCGCACCTCGCGGTCGTTGAAGAATCGTATGGATATTTTTGTGGGCATAACTTCTCTTATTTCAAAAACCCATACTCATACACTTTCGGCTTTATCTCCTCGCACAATGCCCGCAATGCCGTTTTCAATTCATTGAGCAAGCCGGTATAAACAGGGTCGTCGCTCGTGGCGTTCATCTTGCCCTTGTCGTTGCGGCCTTGGAAAAATTCTTTGATGTCGTAAAGCGAGGCGTTGGGGTTGGCGTCTTCCATCGTGTGGTAATATTTCCATAATTCTTTTCCTGCGTTTAATACCGATTTTGCAGTTTCACCGAATTGTAGAGACGTTGTGCGCAACGTCTCTACCGCCGACGCATCCGTGGTAAAGATTCCGTTTTCCATTTTTTTCGCTTTTGCTTTCCCCGAAAGGAAATCAGACAAGAAATGCGAGGCAAATTCTTCTTTCGCATCCACTTCACTCTCTGTGTACGGAATAAAATGGTTGACACCGTGTGCACAAGAAATGCGGTTTTGATTGTGGAACAACGCAAAAATCAAGCAATTAAGTTGAAATTCCATATCTTTTTTCCAACCGTCGTTGGGGAATAGAAACTGGTCTCGGTCATTGAGCCAATCAGCAGGGATAATATGTCTGATAGTGAAATACATTAGCATTTCTACAAAATTGTTTTCT
>CAJOJG010000092.1:8568-9108 GCA_905234655.1 uncultured Bacteroidales bacterium | reverse complement strand
AAATGGCATAGAGACTTGTTGGTGCTATGCCATTAACATTTACCCAAGCATTGCGCATAATAGGCGGCAACTGAGGCATTTGAGTAAAAATTCTATTCCACACACGTGCGTGATGGGCGCAGTGATTACGTAAAACGTTGATTGCAATCATCCAACTTTCTAATGCTTCGGCTTTTGTAACATCAAAACTACGAGCAATGTTTTTGCGAACAAGTGTGTCAGAAAAATTACGATAAAGTTTTGTTAGACAACCAAATGGAACTAATTCTAAAAGTTTCCAAGATGGAGGGAAAGACGTATTACCATACTTTGCAGTATGTTCTTTGATAAATTCCTCTTTTGTTCGTTCTAATTCACGTTGAAGCGTTGCAAGATTTTCCGCAAACCTCAATTTGTCAATCGCCAATGATGCATCAATAAACCAAAACGGCCCGTGTGCCGACGAAAAGTAATGAATAATTCTTGAACGCAGTGCGATTTCAATTTTTTGAACCGCTCCAAAAATCAATTTACGTAACTCAACATCAAAGGCATATAGTG
>CAJOJG010000092.1:0-8558 GCA_905234655.1 uncultured Bacteroidales bacterium | reverse complement strand
GCCATCAGGCTGTTCAAAAATATGAAGATATGCATCAAAACGGAAATAAGTTACATTGTTGAGGAACTGTTCAATGGCAGATAAATCATTGACAACCAAACCACGCTGTTGCAAGGCGGTTATCTGATCTGATATACTGAGGGCGTTTTTCGTGTATTCCATAATAGTGTATATAAAAAAGGTCCGCCCTGGTACGCTGTTCTACGGGAAGCGCGGCGGAGTCTAGTGCTGCAAAGGTACAACAAGTTTTTATGTTACCAAAATTTTTTTCAACTTTTTTGAAAAAAAATTTCAACTTTCAATTTTCAATTTTCAATTTTTAATTTTTAATTTTTAATTCTAATCTACCACCCCATTTCTTCGCCTTGATACCATCTGAGCAACATTGTGTTGTACATATTTTCGTAGATGGCTTGGGCGAGGTCGGACTGGGATTTTAGGAAGGAGTTTTTGGATTCGTTGAACTCGGTGATTGTTGACTTGCCGTTTTCATACTTCGCTTGGGCGAGGCGGAAGGCTGTTTCGGAGTTGCGGACGGCTTCGCGGGCGGCGGCAACTTTCGCAGTGGCGTTTGCCGCGTTGAGGGTCACTTGCTGGATTTCCTTGTACAAGTTTTTGCGGGCAAGGTCGAGGTTGTGCTGTTGAGAATATTGCTGAATACGGACATCGCGGATGTTGTTGCGGACTTGAAACTTGTTGAAAATCGGGATGTTAAGATTGAGACCGACATATTGACTGAAATTGTTGTCGAGTTGCTTGCCAAACGATTCCACCTTAAAACCGTTGCTCGAATTGTAATAATTCGTACCCATTCCCGCGCTCAAATTCAGCGTCGGCAATGCTTGACCTTTGGCAATTTTCAGGTTGTATTCAGTGGCTTCAAGACGGATTTCCTCCGCCAAAATCTCAGGCCTTTGGTAATTGATGGAACTTACTGAGTCGTTGGGCATTACGATTGGTTCGGTGCGCATCGAAGAAGTGTCGGGGCGCACGATTGCAAAATCGTCGGCGTTGGGCAGTTCTAAAATTTGGGCGAGGCTGAGGAGTGCGAGTTTCTTGTTGTTGATGGCTTGCGTGAGTGTCAGCGAGCTGTTGGCAAGTGATGCGCGTTGCTGCGAAAGTTCAGCCTCGGACGCCTTGCCGTTGTTTACAAATGCCTCCAAACGTGCCACTTGCGCCGAATCAATCGAAATTTGACGGCGGGCAACGTCCTCAATTTCCATATCGTAAAGGATTTGCACGTATGACTGCGCAACTTGAATACGTATGTCGTTTTTAGCCTTTTCCAGGTCGGCGGTGGCGGCGTCGAGGTTTAGGCGTTGAAGGCTCACGTTGTTTTTTGTCTGAAAACCATTGAAAAGATTGACGCTCGCACCGACGTTGAAGGACGTAGAGCGGGTGTTGGTGTTTGAATAAGTATTGTCGGCTGTAAGTCCGCGTCCAAACGAAAAATTCTGGTCCGCGCTGGCGTTGACGGACGGCAGGTAGGCGTTGCGGGCGGTGTTCAGTTGCAGTTCCTGGCGGTGCAGGTTGTCCTCGTTGCGCTTGATTGAAAGGTTGTTTTCAACGGCGTAGTCGGTACATTCCTGAAGCGTCCACTCGCGGGTCTGCGCGGCTGCGTTGACGGCGAAAAACACCGAAAATATGATGGTGGATACTGATGTCTTCATTATATTCTTTTCTTTTTTTGGGTCACGGAAAACACTGAAATCACAGAATCTTTTTCGGGAAAAAAATTTTAAATTCTTTAAAATTTTTGACGGAAAAAACGGAATTTGGTTTCCGTGGGTTCAGTCAAAATTTTTGCTAAAAAAAATTTGTTTTCAAATTCTATTCTGTGTATTCCGTGTGTTCCGTGACTAAAAGATTAATTATTTATTCTTTTATAATTTGTTGACCGCGAAGGACTTGCGTGGTGTCGATGCCGGATTTTATTTCGATGTTGACACCGTCGGAAAGGCCGGTGGTTACGCTGTGGCGGGCGTAGTTTTTGGTGCCGTCGGTCTCGGTGCCGTCGGGGACGAGGACAAAGGTGCTGTCGCCAGAAAATTCGAGGACGCTTTCGGGGACGGTTACGACGTTTTTGGCCTCGGAAAGGACGATTTCGGCGTTTGCGCTGTATCCTGCGCGGATTTTGCTGTCGTCGGCGACACGAACCGCAGCCTTGATTTCAAACTGGTTTGCGCCGTTGTTTTCGGTGGCTTTGGGCGAAATGTATTCCAAAACCGCGTCGAATTTCATGTCCTGCAACGCGCCTATCGTTATCTTCATCGGCATGCCTTCGGTGATTTGCCCGACTTCGGTCTCGTCGATGTTTCCCCTGAAAATCAGGTCGTTCATATTAGCGATTGTGGCAATCGTTGTGCCGTCGTTGAAGGAATTGGAATTGATGACCGAATTGCCAACCTTGACGGGGATGTCGAGGATTACGCCCGCCACAGTCGCCCTTATCAACGTGCTCGACGCGCTGGCGTTTGACTTGGAAACGCCGTCCCTGACCACCTGCAAAGCGTCTTCGGCGGCGGCTTTTTCTTCAATGGCCTGTTTCAACTGTTGCGAGATTTTGTCGAACTCGTTGGCAGAGATAAGTTGCTGGTTATAAAGGTTTTCGTCGCGCTTGTAGTCGGTCTCGGCCTGTTTGAGGTTGATTTCGGCAAGGCGGACGCGGCTCTCTGCGCTCGAAAGTTGAGCCATGTCGGGGATTACCTTGATTTTTGCGATTACGTCGCCCTGATTGACCTTGTGGCCGGGTTCTTTGAGGATTTCGGTGATGATGCCCGAAATCTGCGGCTTGACGTTGACCTCGTTGCGCGGCTCGATTTTGCCGGTAACGATAGTCGATTTGCTGATAGTGCCGATGGAGGGTCGTACTTCCTCATATTCAATTACTTCCGGCTGCGACTTCCCCCAGAGATAAATGAATGTGCCGAGGAAAATCACAACTAATAAACCAATAATAAGAAATTTTTTCATTTTGTATAATGTTTTAATTGTTTGCATTTTTGGAACACGGAAAACACTGAAATCACAGAATCTTTTAATAAAATAAATTTTAAATTCTTTAAAATTTTGACGGAAAATACGGAATTTAGGTTCCGTGATTTCCGTAAATATTTATGCAAAAATAAATTATTATTTTCATTCTTTTTCAGTGCATTCCGTGTTTTCCGTGATTGAAAAAACTACTCGTCGCGCATTGCATCGACGGGCTTGATTGCCATTGCGCGAAGGGCGGGGGCGAGGCCGGCGACGATGCCGACGATGCAGATGCCGACCGCCGCCGCGACAGCCGTCCAAAATCCCACTTGGTAGTGGACAGGGTTTTCGGTGGGGATGCTTTCGAGTCCCGACAGTATCAAGACCGCAAAAATTATCCCGCACATTCCCGCAACGAGCGTCAGGACAATGCTTTCGCCGATTATCTGCGACAATACCATTCGCGGCGTTGCGCCTATTGCGCGGCGGATGCCAATCTCGGTGGTGCGCTCTTTGACAGTTACCATCATGATGTTGCTGACGCCAATCGCGCCAGCGAGCAACGTGCCGATGCCGACCATCACAATCAGGATGTTGACACCCGAAAACATGTTCTCAATCATTTGGAACAGGACTTCGGTGTTCATCACGTCAATGGCCTGATTGTCAGTGGGGTCGAAGGCGTGGGCGCGTGCCATCGTCTCGCGCATTTTGGGGATTATTTCGCTCATTACGACACCATCTTTGCACGTTACGGCTATCATATCGACGCGGTTGCCACGGTTGTTGATTTGCTGCATCACGGTAATCGGCACAATCATGTTGGTGCCTGGCGCCGCGCCGAAGGATATGCCGCCAGATACGTTCCAATCAACGCCAACTATCTGATAATAAATGCCGTTGACCAAAATCCTCTTGCCGCAAGGGTCGTCGCCGGTCGGGAAAAGTTCCTGATATGTCTTCTTGCCGATGACGCAGACTTTGCGCTTTTGGACGATGTCAACGTCGTTGATGTAACGTCCGAAACGCAATTTTGGCCCGTTGATAAAGCGGTAGTCTGGGGTGTTGCCGGTGATGCCGACTTCAGCCTTCCGGTCGTTGAAGATGGCGTTTCCGCCGCCCGAAAAGAGCATTGGCGTTACCACGTCGAGTTCGCGGACGTTGCTTTTAAGACGTTGAATGTCATCGAGTTCCATCGACCACCAACGCCCTTTGCGGAATCCCTTGTAGGGTTTGGTGGTGTTGGACGAGAACATCATAGCCGAGTTGGTGGCGAATCCCGCAAAATTGCCCGCGAGCATCTGTTGCAGCCCCTTGCCGCCGCCCAACAGCCCCACCAACATAAACACGCCCCAAAACACGCCAAAGCCAGTGAGGAATGTTCTACTTTTGTTTCGTGTTAATGAATCTAATTCAATCATTTGATTAATTGTTTTAAGCATTTAGAGCCATTATCGGTCGTATCCTCGCCGCCTTTATCGACGGAATCAGCCCCGCGATTGTGCCGGCGACGACGAGGACCAGGGTCGCCTCGATGCAGATGTCGATGCCGACAGACGGATTGACGAAAATGGATTCGCTGCCCCAGCCCATGTCGTAGTCAGAATGTCCGAATTTTGCGTCCATCACTTCCGTGCCGATGACGCCGAGAACCATCCCGATGTAGCCAAATATCGTCGTAATTATCACACTTTCAATGATAATCATCCTGAGAATCGTCCATGGCTTTGCGCCGATTGCCTTGCGGATTCCAAATTCGCGGGTGCGTTCCTTGACGGTGATGAGCATGATGTTGCCAACGCCGACGATGCCGCTCAACAGCGTGAAAAGCCCCACAATCCACAGGAACGTCCTGATGTACGACATGCCTTTTTCCATTTGCAGGTTTTCGGTAAAACGGTTCCAGAGCCACAATGTGCTGCGGTCTTCGGGCGCGGCCTGGTGGTTGGCGTTGAGGCGGGTGCGGTAGAGGTTTTCGAAGGCGTCGTTGCTTGCCTCGTCGGGCAGGCCGTGGAACGTGAACTCTATGCGCCCCGCGTCGTCGGTGTGGTTGAAAATTGTCTGAATCGTTGAGTATGAGGAAAATGCGTCGGCGCGGCCGTTCTCGTCGTCCTTGAAAATCCCCACAATCCTGAACGCAAACGAGCCTACCTTGACATATTTGCCCAACATTCCGCGCCAGTCCTTAGGGTCGAGTTCCTCGGCCTGTTTGTTGCTGATGACGAGCACTTTGCGTTGTTCTTCGAGGTCGATTTTGTTGATGAAACGCCCCATGAGAATATCCACTTTGTTGATTTTGTTGTGGTTTGGCCATACGCCCGCGATGTAGGTCGAGATGTAGTTTGCGCCGTTGCTGATGGTCGCGTTTTGGTAAAACATCGCGCCCACCTCGTCAACCACGCCGCCAAATTCCTTTGACGTGATGTCTATGTCGCTGTTTTTCAGGCGAATCCAACGCCCCTCTTTAAGACCGTTGTACGGAATCGACGTGCTGCCGCCATAGACTACCATCGAATTGGTGAAACGTCCCTCGTTTTGCTGCATCAGCCCGTTAATCAGGCCGTTGCCCGCGCCAAGAAGCGTGATGAGCATAAAAATTCCCCACGCCACGGCAAATCCTGTGAGCGTGGTTCGCAGTTTGTTGTTGCGCGCCGTCGCCCAGATTTCTGCAAAAATGTCCCTCATTTCATCATTCCGTTAATGCCAAACGGCGATGCGTTGTGGTCGAGGTTTTCCTCGATTTTGCCGATTACGCCGTCCTTGATGTGGATAATCTTGTTGGTTTCATTCGCCACGCCGCTTTCGTGGGTAACTACCACGATTGTCATGCCCTGGTCGGCGTTGAGGCTTTTAAGAAGTTGCATCACCTCGACGGACGTTTTGGAATCCAATGCGCCCGTCGGCTCGTCGGCGAGGATTATCTGCGGCTTTGTGATGAGTGCGCGGGCGATGGCGACGCGCTGCCGCTGACCGCCCGAAAGTTCGTTGGGATAATGGTGCGACCAGTCTTTAAGTCCAAGTTGGTCAAGGTATTCCATCGCGAGGGTGTTGCGTTTGCGTTTGCCGACGCCTTGATAATACAGCGGCAGTTCCACATTCTCGACGGCGGTCTTGAAGTTGATGAGGTTGAAAGACTGGAAAATGAAACCAATCATCTTGTTTCGGTATTCCGCCGCCTTCGATTCCGAGAGGTCTTTGATTGGCACGCCGGCGAGTGTGTAAAGTCCTGAGTCATAATTATCCAATATGCCCAAAATATTGAGCAATGTGGATTTTCCAGAACCCGACGCGCCCATTATCGACACAAACTCGCCCTCGTTGATGTCGAGGCTGATGCCCTTCAAAACGTGCAGCGGCTGCGCACCGAAGTAAGTCTTGTTGATGTTTTCGAGGTGAATCATTTTTTTGGATATTAACCACGGAAAACACGAAAAACACGGAATTTTTTTCTGTGTTTTCTGTGGTTTCCGTGGTTAGTTACTAATTTTTACTGCGGTTCCGAAGGCGATGATTTCTGCCGCGCCTTCCATCACTGCGGAAGTCGAGTAGCGGACGCCGATTATTGCGTCTGCGCCGAGTTTTTCCGCCTCGGCTACCATGCGCTGAGTCGCCTTTTCGCGGGCCTGCGAGAGCATGTCGGTGTAGCCCTTGATTTCGCCGCCGACGATTGTCTTGAACACCGCCAATATGTCGCGGCCGATGTGCTTGGACTGCACGATGTTTCCTTTTACCAATCCGAGGACTTCATAATTCTGCCCCGGAAGTGTTTCGATGCTGATGAGTTTCATTTTATTATTGTTTTTAATTAGTGTTTTTCCAATCAACAAGCATTTTACGTGCCAATGCAGTCAACTAACTGGTTTATTGATTATTGCTGTTTTGGCACAATGTAAAAGTGTAAAAAAATTTTACAGTGGGTGTAAAGTTTTTTTACAAGTTACATCTATTTGACAGAGAAATGGGGAAAATGTTACAGGGAAATATGTTAAGAAATGTTAAGGGACATTGATTCCAAGTTCTTCGTTCACAACAGTTCTCACTTCATCAATAATTTTTTGGCACTTGATTCTTGGAATCCTGATTGCGGTGCCCACTTTTATCAAATCATCAATTGTCGGGTTGCCGTTGTTGTTTACAGAAGTGGCATGTTCACCGTTATAACCTGATGAACAATGTGTTAAATCGTATGCAGGTGCAAGATTCCACTTGCCGCTGCGACAGATGAACGCAAAGTTTTTGGGATGGTCGTCCTTGTTTTCGGCGGCGACGTTGAAAACCATCCTTCTGAACATATCTTCCACCTCTTTGGGATTTTGGGTGAGAAAGCCAGTGAGTCTGAGCAAATTATTGTAGTCAAGGGTGGGCATCTGTATTGATACGCAAAGTAATGCGCCCGCCGTGGCGACATGGAGGCGTCTGCCTTTTTCAATGTCAAACCGTTTGGACGCAAAATATTTGCCGTCAATGAGTTTGAACTCAGGGACTATTATTCCACACCGCCTGGCGGCAATGTTGTAATTGTACTCCAATTGCCCTGAATCCGCCGGGTCGTAGGTGTGGCGGAATTTTACAAGCCATTGTCCATCAGAATCTTTCATAAGGCATTTTGGACGACATCCGCCTGAATTGCCGCTGTTGAAATATAAAACATCCTCATCCTTGTCTGACTTCTCTGAAAGTACGTCGAGAGCCATTTGTTGAAGTTGGTCGAGGGACGGCGGCGTCGAATCTTTAACAATCACCGTTTCAGGTTCGTAACACAACGCCCCCATTCCAGTGTTCCCTACAATGCTAAGTCGTTGAAGTGGAGATAGTTTGCTTTCGTCGATGTTTTGCTTTTTGAGCATTCGATTAAGCAAATAACGTCCGTAACCATCAGGTAGGCTGTCTTCAAAAATTCCAAAATTTCCCCAGAACGGGGATTCTTTTGCGATGAAAACTTGCTGTTTCAAAGGCAGTTCCAACGGCGAAATCGAAAAACCCGTACTCAACCATTGTTTGTCGTACTCAAAGGCGCAGACCCGAGAGCCGGGAGCCATTGTTAGCGTCCCGACTTTCTTCGAGTCAATCATCACTTTCAATTTACTTATCGAATTCATTTCGTCCACGTTTTCGTTTTTGGTTTTTGTTGATGGTCTCGAGTTCGTCCATTGTGGAGAACAACGGCTTGGAAATCAATGTCTTGATGTCGTCTCCGTAACCCAACGCTTTCGCCATTGCCACGAATGAAGCGAGCGATATTGTATGTTTGCGCTCAAATTTTGCTATTGTGGGTGCAGGGACGCCGCTCATCATAAAAAGAGCCTCGCGTGAAAGTCCTTTTTCAAGGCGTCTTTTCTGAAGGTTCGCCGCCAAAATCGTCAGCAAATCTTCGACAGTTTCCGTTTCGTATGTATAGAGTAAAGGCATATTATCGTATCTTTTATGTACAAAAACGCACATTAAGAGATATTATTGTATGAATTAATTTTATTTCTCCCACACCTCAATCTTGCACTCGTGTTTTTTGGTGTCTTTGTCGTAATTGATGCCGACGAAAAGCACTTTGCCGTTGTAGTAGTCGAAGGCGTGGAAATATTCCT
>CAJOJG010000091.1 GCA_905234655.1 uncultured Bacteroidales bacterium | reverse complement strand
GGGGTTGCAGATCCTTATGCCGTTGACAATATAGCCGTCGTACCAATTCAGACATTCCTGATAGTTGATGTCGAATTTGTCGCAAAGTTCCTTCACCTCATCTTCGGTGAACCCCGTAAACTCGGCGAAATTATGAGGTTTAAGAAATGTTATTTCCCTGAAATTATTGAGTTTGCTCTCAACCTTGTCGCGGACGATTGGCAAAATGCCGGTGATGTACGCCAACGCCGTCGCTTCGCTTGTGGATTCGTCCTTAAACAACGAGAGCAAAAGACCGAGGTATTCTTGAAATAGCGATTCAGGCTGTTCGGTGCGGATGGGCAAATCGTATTCGTCGATAAGAATAACGAATTTGACACCGGTCTGATTATAAACAAGTTTGATACAGTTGGCAATTGTTTTGCAGTTTGAAAAATCAATGTCAGGAAATTCATTGATCATATCTGCCCGTATGTCGCTCGTCATTGCATTTACAAAACTGTCCTCGCCTTTTAGCAAAAGATTCTGATAAAAACCAACGCAGTCTATCGCAATGACGTTCAATTTGTTGAGGTATTTCCTGTAACTCGGGTCTTTTGAGATTTTCAGGTTTTTGAATTGCTTGTGCGACTTGCAGCCACGGGAATAGTAGGCCATCAGCAACGCCTTGGCCATCGACTTGCCAAAACGCCTCGGCCGCGACACGCAGACGTATTTGCTTTTTGTATTTATCACTTCATTCAACTCTCTTACAATCAAAGATTTGTCAACATAAATCTTTGAATTGAGAGCATCTTGAAAAAGGCCGTTGCCCGGATTTACGTAGATTCCCATGATTGATGCGGTTTTAAGTTTTCGGCAAAGATAATGAAAAATTTTTGAAAAAAGTTTTTTGTTAGCGAAAAACGAAGTAATTTTGCACCGTTGGATTTCTGACAAATAACATATTGGAAATGCGTTTGCTTATCGTTTGTTTTTGGCTTTTTTGAAACTACCACTTTTGAAAATCCTTGACAAAGACACAACGGAAACAGATGCTTGCGGGTTGGGTTTATGCGACCCGCGCCTTTGTGTGGGGGGGTGTATTGTTATGCGCCCTTTTCACACATTGCGCGCGGCAAAGTATATACACCAAAAGGCGCGGGTATCTCTGTTTGTTTTTCAAGGTTGGGCTGTGGTAGGCCTCAAAAGCGGAACATTCAGAGCAAAAATACCCCGCTTTCTTTTTTATGTCTAACTTCCTTCGGGTATTGGGGAAATTTATTCGCAACCAAATGAGGTTAGAAAAATACAAAATTGACGGAAACGTTTTGCAAATCCCTGTCGCGGAAAGTTACAAGGATTGTTTCACTTTGATAAAGAGCGACCAATTCCGTCTGACAGGCAAGGTAAAGTCCACATTATCAATCAAAATCCACGACAACGCAACGATTGGTGCGGGCGCAATCGTTACAAAGGACGTGCCAGCCAATGCCACTGTCGCAGGCGTGCCAGCCAAGGTCTTGAATTACAACAATCCCGGCAGGTATGTTAACAGACGGTATCCTACACCTCTTCCATCCTCACCAAGTCGCCGCCCTTGAAAATCATCACAATCTTGTGCAACGTCGAGTAGGGTCCAACTGATTTTTTGCGGCGTTGAAGGCATCGGTTTCGGCTTGCGGTTTGCTGTCGGTGGTGAGGTATTTGAACTCGGCGAGGTAACAATGCTGCACAAAATCAAACCGCGTGTCTGGCAACAGGAAAATGTCGCCGTAGCCATGGTTGAGTTCGATTTCGGGCTTCATCAAGTAGTACGGATTCATGTCCAAATACGCCATGTAAAAGCCCTGAATTGTCCGCTCACCCTCAATTGCATTGCGGTTGACAGACGCATTTTTGTACGCTTGGGCGATGTATGTGAACATTTCGGTATAATTGCCGTCGAGTGCTGCATTGTCGAAGGTGGCTTGAAGTTCGCTGATGTTGACGGGCAGATATTTGTCGTATTCCTCTTGCAGGTACCTGTAATAGTGCGACCTGACGTTGTTGTTGGGGATTGAAAGTTTCAGGCTCAGGCCCCTCGTCCCCGAAATCGTCAACATTCCGTAATAATACAGCAAACTTACAAAATTCTCGGCCTTTACCACCGACGACGCGGGGAAATGCGTGTTGATTCGCTCATAAACGTAGCCTTGTTCAATGATTTTTTTGATAATCGAATCTCGGAAATGATTGTCCTTTTCCAAGCGGATGAGGTGGTCGAGTTTGTTGTAGTCAATCATCGCGTTCGGCACAAACATCTCGTCGGGGAAACAGCCTTCTTCGATATAGACGGCGATGTACTTCAACGTCATCATTCCGTTGAACATTTTCGGCTCGCCCTTGGTCAAACTGCCAAGCGAAAAACAATAATTGTCGCACCACGGTTTCAAAATCTCAACAATCCTGTCAACGTCGCCCTTTATCAAACCGTTTGAAACATAATAACTTATCATCTCGCGCACATCAGTTTCCGAAAAGCCGAACATTTGGTTGTACTGACTTTTGTTTGACGCATATTCGGCGATGTTGAAGCCGCTTGTCAGGTCGTCGAGCGTTACGGGCGACACGCCGGTGATGAAGATCCTCTCAAAATTTCCCTTGAACTTTTTCCTCGCCGTGAGTGATTGATTTATAGACGTTTTCACCCTTCAACGACCAAACCGTGTTGGTGAAATTGTCGTACTCGTCGAGGATGAGGTAGAGGTGGTTGCCACAGGCTTTGGCGCGGACGGCGATTTTGTTGATTTTTTCCGACACAACGTCCTCATTTTTAATATCGTCAGCAAAGCCCGGATAATACATATCCTCGTATTTGACGGCAAATTCGTCAAGGCGGTTGCCGCAATACTTATAAAACTTTTGTTCAAGGTGTTCCGACTCGCCCTGCACTTGCGAAAAATCAAGTGTCAGCACTTGGTAATAATTCCGCCATTTTGTCGGATGCTCGTGGACATAAAGCCCCGAGAAAAGCGTGTCGAAATTGTCCTTTTCCTTGATGTCGTAATAATATTCCAACATACTGAGGAACAGGCTTTTACCAAACCGCCTCGGACGGACGATAAGCATATAACTACTGTCACGTTCAATCGTGTCGATATACATGGTCTTATCGACGTAATAATACCCCTCACGCCGTATCCGCCCGAAATCGTTGATGCCCTGCGGCAAAAGTTTTACTTCATTGCTCATAGCGAAAATGTTTTCGGCAAAGATAATGAAAAATTTTTGAAAAAAAATTTTTTGATGTCGGAAATTCGGCAATTATTAGACGGCTATTTTTAACTTAGCCCTGTCGTCTTGTCGAAGAACACCTTGATTTCCAGCGGAATTACGGCCGTTTCGCAGATTTTGGCGGCGAGTACACCGTCGAAAATCTTGTGGGCGGCTTCGTCGGCGTGGTCTTTGTTGCCGATGACAAAAATCGGCGTTCTGCCGGATTGCCCGCCGTTGTCTTTCCAAATCTGACGCGCAAACGACAACGCCCAATCACCCGCAAAATCATAGTAAATCACACACGCCTTGCAGCCAAGAAGTTGCTTGTGAATGTACTCGGCATAATCCGTGTCGGTGTCCATCGTAACGGCAAGTTTCGAGAGCGACAGCACGTCCTCGGTCATGCCGGCGATTGAGGTCGCGGTATCGTTGTCCAAGTAATTGTAAATGAAGAAGATGTCCTTTTTTTCAACGTCGCCTTTGACGGTGTTTTTTTGCGTTGCCATACTGCGCAATTCCTCTACAAAATTAATCGGCGAGAGAGTTGATGAATATATCGTGTTTTCAACAATGTCGTGGCGTATGTCGTTTATATACTGACAATTATCGAGAGCATCGCCGTCAGGGTTCCAAAGGAAAACCTTGAAATCCTTGTCCGTGATTTTTTGAGCAACACGATATTGGACGCCCGCCGAAGAAGTGTACGCGCCGCCGTCAGGGTTATAAAAATCGTCTTCACCGAGGATATGCACCGAACCGTTGCAGGTGCGAATCAGAGCCGCCAAATCGTCCTCTGTGGCGGTTTCTTCTGCAAAAACCGTTTCAATCATTGCACGTGAAAACACTTTGACAAGCCTCTGCCTATGCGCCTCTACCCCGGAAGTTACACCGGCTACAAAAACTCTTATCTTCTGTGTGAAAAAACTGATATTCATTACGTTGTGTTATTTTAAATCCTGTAACCGCCTACCAAAATGTCGTCCATCTGCGCAACGTTGCCGCGCCAAGTGGTGAGAAACTCGCCAAGGAAATCCTCTTGCGCCTTGCCGTCGGCGCCGCCCGTCGAAAGCGTGGAAATCATGTTGCGAAAGTTTTTCTGCATGAGTTTGCGGCCGGTTTTCTCGCCGAACTGGTCGATGTAACCGTCAGAAAACATATAAATCCAGTCGCCCGGCTGGACATCAACCTCATGCGTTTCAAACGGTATGATGCGCGGATATTTGCCAATCGGGTTGCGGACCGGCTTGTATTCGGTGAGTTCGCCGCCACGGACAAGGTACATCGGATTGTTTGCGCCCGAAAAATACAACTTCTTGGTTTTCAGGTTCATAATGCATAGCGCGATGTCCATTCCGTCGTCCATAGGGCGGCCGTCGAGGTTGCGGCTCACGGCGGCGATTATGTTGGCGCGCAGGGCTTCCAAAATCTCTGACGGCCGCGTGCTGTCGTCGAGGTTGATGCAGATGTCGTCGAGGAACGTTACGCCCAAAAGGCTCATGAACGCGCCCGGAACGCCGTGTCCCGTGCAGTCGGCGACGGTGAAGACCACGATGTCGCCCGATTGTTTCATCCAATAAAAATCGCCCGAGACTATCTCTAACGGCCGCCAAAATATGAAATGGTCTGAAAACCACTTGCTTAGAGTTTCGGGCGACGGCAAAATCGCCAACTGTATGTAACGCGCGTAATGGATGCTGTCGGTAACGGAAGTGTGCTTGGCCTCGATGTCTTTTTTCAAAAAGTCGATGCGCTCTTTCTCTTTTTGTATAGTCAAGCTCATGTCCCAAAGTTTCTTGTTGCGCTCTTCGATTTCGGCTTTTTCGTTTTCCAACTCTTTGCGTTCCATCATAACCGCCTCTGCCTCAGAGACTATCTTGCGGTAAACTTCTTTTTTGCGGTCGTCGGTTTTTTGAGAGGCGTTGTCTGACGGACGGACATTTTCGTACAGTGTCTTGTAACGCTCGAGCGAATTTTCGGCCTTGCGAAGTTCGCGTTGAAGCCGCAATTCGCTTGTGGAAAGCACGTACTTTTTGCTCTTGCGGTATTTTGCGAAATATGTCGCCGCAATCGCAGCCGTCAGAGCCAAGAGGACGGAAAGCGTTGTTATGATGGTTTCAGTTGTCATAATCGTTGTCGGAATTAGAATCTTCTACGGGTTTGTCTTCGTACAAAAAGCCTTTGTCGGCAAGGTAAAGCGCGGACAAGTCGGTGGCGCGGTAGATGTATATCTTTGACATCCAAGTATTTGACGATTCGATTGTTTCGTAAAAAACGGTGAATGTGCCGTCGGAATTTTCCACGATGGAAAAAGCAACTGCGGCGTTGGCGGTCTCTATGATGTCGCACTCTGCGCCGCCGCCTTGCAGCCTGACTACAAGCGCGTCGCAGCGGCTATTGTTGGTGAAGTCGAAAGGCTCTGACGCCCAGCGCGATGCGTGTAGCGCAAAGCCCGAAAACCATTTGCCGCCGCCGAGGTCGAAGGCATTGACAATCACCGCCGAAAGGTTCTTGTCACCGAATGGATGGCTGAAAACCTCGTCGCCGTCCGTGTCGAACGCCGCAAAGACATACCGCTCGTCATAGTCGGAATACGAAACGTAAAAATTGCCGCCGGTGAAAAACACGTTGGAAACATTGACATCTTCCAATACCGAAGGGTTCTTGATGTTGCCGTCCAAGTCGATGATTTGCAATGTGTTGCCCGCCTGAATCAAGACAGAGCCGCCGCCTGCGAAACAATTGTTGAGCACGTCGTTGATGTCGAGGACGGCTTTTGAAATCTCGTTGCCCGAGTTGTCAAAACGCGACATGAAGAGGTCTGGCTCGTCGTCAGGCTCGTCGTCGTCGCCAATTACAGGACGGTAAAAAAATATGTAGCCGCCGTCGTCCAACGGGCAGCACGCCTCTACGAGGTGCTTTTGGCACGTCAAATCGACATTATAATCCAATTTTTTGGAAACCACGTCGCCGTCGGCGTTGAATTTTATGATGCCAATCCGCGAACCGTTGTAATTGCCCTCGGTCTCGTTGTCGATAATCGTCAGGACAAAATCCCCGGATTCCGTGCGGCAGAATTTCACGTGGTTGTACATTCCGGACGACATTATCGGATAGCCGTTATGGTCTGACACATATTCGGTTACAAAGTCGATGGTGTTTTTGTATTCCTCATCGTCGAGGCGGTCTTCGTCATAGATGAGGTTGAGCGTCCAGACGTATGAAAATTCCTTGACGGTCTTGTTGCCCGAGGGACTGATTTTCACGAAATTGTACTTGTCGGAAGCCAGCGGATCTGCCTTTTCGATTGTAACGATGTCGCCGCCGCACGGTGTCGGCATCACAAGGTAGTTGCAGTCCACGATTTTGACCGCCGTGTTGCCGTCAAAAACATAAACCGCGTCCCCGTCCACCACCTTCTCGCATGAGGCAAGGACTGTCAAAAGAATCAATATGTATATTTTTCGTAACATCGTGTAATTTTTTTTCAATACCCGTAATCATGTCTTGTAAACGTCCTGTAAAGGAAATTCACTTTTACGCCAGCCGAGATGCCGGATTCCCTGACACGGACTACGTCGGGGACGATGCCGGTCGCCAACGACATTCCGCCGTCGTCGTTGCGCTGACGGTGGCCGGCAAGGGGCTTCAACGCGCTGCCGTAACTGCCCTCAATGAACACGCAAAAGCGGTTGAAATTGTAGTTGAGCCGCGCACCGCCAAATATAGTGCAGTTGAAATACTTGCCGTCCTGACACGGGCGGTACGCGGATTGGAAGAGGGATGTGGTCTTTTCGTCGCCACGCTCTTCCACAACGGACACTTCCGCCTGATATTCCTTTTTGCGGACAAAACCGTTTTTTGCGCCGAGGAAAATTTCAGGCACAAGACCATCGGTGAATATCGGGCGGAAGGCGTAACTAAACCTTGCCGGTATGTAAAAAAAACTTGTCTTGTCGGTGTATGCCGTATTGCCAGAGCGGCGTGTGTATTCGAGTGTGGAAAACGCCGCCGAAACCGTCATCGAAAAGTTTTGCGTGATGTACCACTGCAAAAACACTTCCGACATTCTGTATTTCATGTCGGAATATTTGATGCGCTTTGCGGTGTCGTCTTGGGCGATGTTGAAAACCGTGTCGATCTTTATCATCGGATAGAGTTTAGAGACAGCCGCGCCGAATGCGAAAACGGGGCGCGTGTAGTAATTCTGCATCAGGTCGCGGAACACTTTCGGGTCGGACTTGGCGATTTTGTAAAACGGGAATTTCTTCCTGAAACTTATCGTCAGCGAATCCGCCTTGCGGTCGAATCCGCCGTCTTTGAGCGCGGACAGGCGGTAAATCATAAATTCGCACATTTCCTTGTCCTTGTGGCGGAAAAATTGTTTTCTGAGTTCGGCAAGTTGGATTACCTCGGCTACCTTGCCCGCATTGTAGAGCGACTTCATCGTATTGACGGTTTCGGATACTTTGACAGCATCAAGCGACTGAGGCACAGCAACTTTGAGTTCGGTGTCGTATTCGGTTTTAACGCCGTTTTTGTCGTCGGACTGAATATTGTCAAACAAAGGTATGCCCTTGCCGTTGTCTTGGGCGTAGGCGGCGGCGAGAGTGGTGAGCAAAAATATCAATATATAAATCTTTTTCAGCATAATGTCCAGTTCATTAATAATCGCTTATAAATTCGTTGCCGAGAATCATTCGTTTTTCCATGTCGTTGAGCGGCTGCAAGTTGAGCGTGCCAATCGAGCGTGCGTATTGCTGTATGTCGGTGTCAAAATATCTGAGTTCGTTGAGGTCGGTGAGAACAAAGAGTACGCCTTTCTTGTTGAATTTCAAGGCTTTGACCTTGCCACCGCCAAGGTTGTATTCCTCGATCGTGCAGGGTTGCTGCATGAAGTTTTTGCGGTCAACAATCATAATCCTCTTGTCCGCGCTTGAACGTGCAAGGCGGCCGGTATTGGCATCATAGACAATCCTGTCGGTCTTGGCGTTGGATGCCAAAACTTCGTAAGTGGTTTTGTCATAGGTGTTTACATAACGGATTTTGCCGTCCGAAAAACTTGCGGCAATCAGCGTCGTGTCGCTCAAAACAGACATGGAATATCCGTTGAGCGGCTTTTTGTCCAATAGCACCGTCATTTTGTCGGCATAGATGTCGTATTCCAAAAGTTCGCCGTCGTGAAGAAGAATGTAGACAGACTGCCCGTCCGCAGAAGCCTTGATGTCAGAAATCTTAGATTGTAACTTATTGGTTTTTAATAAGTTACAGTTGGGGGGGGGTAATTGTCCACACGTCGAGGATTCCGTCGGCGGTAGAGGTCGCAAAAAGGTTTTCGCCCATCTGACACGCCGCCGTCAGGTAGCCGTTGCGGGGCAGAGGGGTGGTCTTTTGGGTTTTGAGGTCGGTGATGAACGAGAGTTTGTCTTTGGTGGAAAACAAAACTTTGTCGTCGGACACAAACACCGCCTTCTCGACTGGCGAGGAAACGTCGCAGCCGAAGCGCAAAAATTCCTGCGGATTGCTGCCCGCGATTTTGTAGCCGATGATTTCGGGCTTGTCGGTAAGGACGTAGATGTTGTTGCCGGCGGATACGTGGAAGTCGGCAATCGGGTCTGAGGTTACTTCAAGGCGGCAGTCGAATCCGTTTTCCGTCATTGAAAAAAGCATCGCCTGATAGAGGTCGGCGGTGTTCATGGTAACGCCACATTCCCTGCACATCAGGAACGACGACCACGCGAGCCTGAGGTTCAGCGACTTGTCCTCGTAGCGGTTTTGAGCCTTCAACGCCAATGCACTCGACACGGCGGTATAATAAAGGCGTGTCGCGCTGTCGGTGGCTTGGTTGGCGCGGACGTTCTCACGCTCTGCCCTCGCGAGCGCATCTTCGGTTTTCTTGCGGGCGTCCTCGGCAGAGCGCAGGTTTTCGAGGGCGACGTTTTTCATGCTGTCGGCGAGGATTCGGGCAGAGTTGGCGGCTTTGTAGGCTTTTGCGGCGTCTTCTTGAGCCTGACGTGCCTTAACAGCCTCTTTATAAGCCTTTTGACGTTCTTTGTCGGCAGTTTTTTCGGCTTCGAGGGCGCGTTGTTTCTCGTGGTCGTTGGCCTGCATCTGCAAATTGAGTTCTGCGGATTTTTTGTTGGCGCGGTTGGTTTCCGATTGGGCCAAGTTCCTCTCTGCCAACGCCCAGAACGTAAATCCCGCCATCAGCGCAATCACTGCAACCGCTGCGGCGGCTATTATCTTCCGGCGGCGGTTTTTGCGGTTGCGGGCGGCTTCCACGGCGTTGCGGCTCTCGCGCAGGTATTCGAGCGAATCGTGGTATTCGCTGTCGGCGTAGAGGATTTTTTCGTGCTGCGGAATTTTTTGGGCGTCGTATTTCGCAATCCAATAAGGCGTGAGGTTGCAGTCCTGAATCCATTTTTCAAAATACACAAGGCTGCCTTCGGGCAAGAGGAAATTTTTTGCGCGGTCGTTGGCTATCCACCTGTTCATCTGCGACTTGAAGTCGTAATAATCCTTGACGAAAATTTCTTCTTGGGCGTTCCATTGCGCAAGCATTTTCCAATTTCGGACCAACGCCTCGTGTGTTATGTCTAAAACGGCGTTACCGTCAAGATATTGGTTTTCAATAGTTTCGTTTTCTATGAACGGCCTCAACAGCGAGTTGTCTTGGTCGCGGTAGATGTTGAGGCAGCCACAGACCACGGCGTTTGTTACGTTTTCGCGGTTGACGCTGCCGGTGATTTCGTCCACGGTGCAGCGGTTTCTGACGGGGCGGGCGTTGTCGATTTTGACGAGGGACTTGAACGCCGTTTCAACAATCAGCGCGGCGTCGTCCTTCGAGATGTTTTTCTGCGCCCAATTGGCATGGCTTTGGTAATAGTCGAAAGCCGAATCAAAAAGGATTCCGGCGTGTGCGTTGAGGACGTTGTTGAGCGCGGGCTTGTCGTAATATTTTTTCTTGAAATCGGGCAAATTGGCGAAAAATTTTCCAAATTCGTCGCGGTCGTCCTTGTTGAGTACATTCGGCGAAATACCGGCGATTTTGGCGAGGTGAATCAGGTCCAACTGTTGTTTCCCGTCATCGGCGGTTTTCCAAAGAAGGTTCATAGTGTGCTGCAATACAGGCAGTTGGTCGAATCCGCTTCCGAGGTTGTTGACGAGGTAGTCGGCAAGGCGGCTCGACACGCTTCCGCCGGCGAGCAATGCGGGCTGGGTGATTACCTGCGTGATTTCGGCGCGTTTGAGTTGCGGCACAAAAAACTGCGAATACGCGATGAACTCTGGCAGGTTTTTGAATACGGTGCATTGCGAGATGAAGTCGCTGCGCATCGTGAAAACCACGTAAACCGGCAGATTTTCCGTTACGGCGAACCTGACAGTTTCCAAAAGCAAATTGACCGTAGTGTAACTCTCAATGCTCGGCGTTCCATTGTCGAAATTGTCCTTGTTGGTGAACATTTCCTCAAACTGGTCGGCGATTATCAGAAGGTTTTTGCCTTGATTGACAGCGTTTTGCCCCTCGGCATAAAGTCCGCTTTGTTTATATACTTCAATGATTGACGTAAAGCCGTATCCGAGTTCGTCAATGAGGTAGCCGGACTCTAAACCGGTCTGTTGGGCAATCGAAGTGCATAGCGATTTGAGCGGGTTTCGCTGCGGCTTGAAGTCAGCGATAATCCATTTGTTGAACTTAGCCTTCAAGAATCCCGCCCTGACGAACGGCACCACGCCGGCATATACCATCGACGACTTGCCGTCGCCCGATGCGCCCGTAATGAAAGCCATCTTCTTGGTTTCCAACATCTTGGCAATCTCACGGATATGCGTGTCCCTTCCCTTGAAGAAGATTGACTCTTCCTCAGTAAAAGGCCTCAAACCTGGATATGGACAAATTCCGCTGTTCATCATACTTGATTTTTGCTCAAAATAAGTGCCAAAAATTTTTTAGGTTGCAAAGATACGTTTTTTTTGAATTAAGGAAAAAATTTTTTTGGGGGATTTATTTTTCCACCTCGACAATCTCGCACGTGTGATGACGCTCTTCATCATAATTAATTCCGACGAAAAGTAAACGGACAAATGGCAACCATCATTCCAAATACATCCTAAAACTGCTGTCGCTGGACGCTTCGATATAGTGTAGTTCAAACAGATTATATAAATCGTCCTGAACCTGCTTGGCGGGCAACTCCGTGTATTTTACATTTTTTTTAAGTGCAACGATGCGGAAAGTTGACTTCCGCAGTTGAATGTCCGCGGCAAATCGCTTTCGTAAAGAAGGTCTTGTATTTGGGACAGGTCTTTGAGCGTGAATTTTTCGCCAACAAGGGTGATGCCAACGTCGGAAAACTTCTTATAGTTGCCCTTTGCCCTTGAACCGTACAAAATCACTTTTTCGAGATTTTTGCATTTACTGAAAATGGCGATCATCTCGTCAAACTCATTGTCGCTCAGTCCGTACATAACAGCGGTTTGCATGACTTCTGATTATCAAATATTTACACTAAATCACACATCTTCCATCCTCACCAAATCCCCGCCCTTGAAAATCATCACAATCTTGTGCAACGTCGAGTAGGAAATCATCTTGACGATTTTTGGTCCAACTGATTTTTTGCGGCGTTGAAGGCATCGGTTTCGGCTTGCGGTTTGCTGTCGGTGGTGAGGTATTTGAACTCGGCGAGGTAACAATGCTGCACGAAGTCAAACCTCGTGTCAGGCAACAGGAAAATGTCGCCGTAGCCGTGGTTGAGTTCGATTTCAGGCTTCATCAGGTAGTACGGGTTCATGTCCAAATACGCCATGTAAAAGCCCTGAATCGTCCGCTCGCCCTCGATTGCGTTGCGGTTGACGGACGCATTTTTGTACGCTTGGGCGATGTATGTGAACATCTCGGTGTAATTGCCGTCAAGGGCTGCGTTGTCGAAGGTGGCTTGAAGTTCACTAAGGTTGACCGGCAGATATTTGTCGTATTCCTCTTGCAAGTACCTGTAATAGTGCGACCTGACGTTGTTGTTGGGGATTGAAAGTTTCAGGCTCAGACCCCTCGTCCCCGAAATCGTCAACATTCCATAATAATACAGCAAACTTACAAAATTCTCGGCCTTGACCACCGACGACGCGGGGAAATGCGTGTTGATTCGCTCATAAACGTAGCCTTGTTCAATGATTTTTTTGATAATCGAATCGCGGAAATGATTGTCCTTTTCCAAACGGATTAAGTGGTCGAGTTTGTTGTAATCAATCATCGCGTTCGGCACAAACATTTCGTCGGGAAAACATCCTTCCTTGATGTACTGGGTGAGGTATTCGAGCGTCATCATCCCGTTGAACATTTTCGGCTCGCCGTCAGTGAAACTTCTCAACGCAAAGCAATAATTGTCGCACCACGGTTTTATGGTCTCAACGATTTTGTCTGTGTCGCCTTTAATTAAACCGTTTGATATATAATAACTTACCATTCTCCTGACATCAGTTTCCGAAAAACCGAACATTTGGTTGTAAACCGTGTTTAGCGATGCATATTCGGCGATGTTGAAACCGCTTGTCAGGTCGTCGAGCGTTACGGGCGACACGCCGGTGATGAAAATCCTCTCAAAATTTCCCTTGAACTTTTTCCTCGCCGTGAGTGATTGATTTATAGACGTTTTCACCCTTCAACGACCAAACCGTGTTGGTGAAATTGTCGTACTCGTCGAGGATGAGGTAGAGGTGGTAACCGCGCATTTTGGCGGCGTCGGCAATCATATTAATCCTGAGCGGCGAATATTTTTCATTTTTGATTTCGTCCGCGAAGCCGGGATAATACATATCCTCATATTTCTTGGCAAAATACTCTGTCCGCTTCGCAAGATACGTGTAAAAACGTTCTTCAAGATGTTCCGTCTCGCCCGGCACTTGCGAAAAATCAAGCGTCAGCACTTGGTAATAATTCCGCCATTTTGTGGGATGTTCATGGACATAAAGCCCCGAAAAAAGTGTGTCGAAATTGTCCTTTTCCTTGATGTCGTAATAATATTCCAACATACTGAGGAACAGGCTTTTACCGAACCGTCTCGGACGGACGATAAGCATATAACTACTGTCACGTTCAATCGTGTCGATATACATGGTCTTATCGACGTAATAATATCCCTCGCGCCTTATCCGCCCGAAATCGTTGATGCCCTGCGGCAAAAGTTTTACTTCATTGCTCATAGCGAAAATGTTTTCGGCAAAGATAAACAATGTTGCTGACAAATGCAATTTTTATTTTTCCACCTCGACAATCTCGCAAGCGTGATGCCGCTCTTCATCATAATTAATCCCGACGAAAAGTAAACGTCCATTGTAACCGGCGAGACGTTCGGAATATTGCTTTTTGCGGATTTGGTTGAGGGCGGACTCGGTGGACGAATTGCGTTTGAGTTCGATGATTACTGCCGGCCAATTTGGGTAGAGCGGCACCAAGACCACGTCCGCAACACCTTTGCCCGTAGGCACTTCGTTGAAAATACGGTAATAAGTTTTGGCGTGCATATAGGCGATGTCTATTGCTGATTGCAAGGATTGTTCGTGGTTGTAACTGAGGTTGGACGTTATTTCGTCGTGAAGTCTTTCCAACGCCTTTGCCACCGTCTCGCCGTCCTTGTTGAGGGTGGCTTTGAGCAAGAGCCTCGAATTGCTGATAAACTCGCCCAACACCTTAAATGATTCTGTGTTTTCCAAAGCGTTGCCCCAAATGTCCTGCGTTTCGAGATTGGGCATACGGCAAGTTTGCTCGTCGGGATTATAGGCGAGAAAACCTGTATGCATCATGTACGTATACAATTTGTCCTTGGTGCTGATGTCGTCGAGAGTGTTGGCAAATTTTGTAATGTTGACGGGTACACTACCGCCCGCGAGCATTGTTACGAGGTCGTCCTTGATGCCCTTGTAATTGGCGGTGATGTATGGCGCGATGGTCTCGTAAGTGCCTGTGGCAGACCAGTGGGGGCCAAATTCTCTATCTGTTATCGCCTGAACGATTGCATGGGGGTTGCAGATCCTTATGCCGTTGACAATATAGCCGTCGTACCAATTCAGACATTCCTGATAGTTGATGTCGAATTTGTCGCAAAGTTCCTTCACC
>CAJOJG010000090.1 GCA_905234655.1 uncultured Bacteroidales bacterium | reverse complement strand
CTTCGACAGATTGATGATTGCCGCCATTACTTACAAACCTGATTTTGAGCACAAAATATACAACAAAAAAAATAGTAGTGCTAAATGCGGATAATCATTTAAAAAAATTTGATTGCGATGGCATCATCAAACGCATTGATTTTTCGGTGCGTATGCGTAGAGACGTTGCGCACAACGTCTCTACACCACACACGGACTATCTCCTTTGGGCAGAGGCCAAACAGCAACCAACCGACATCTACCGTATGTTGGCGCAGTTGCTCATTACCATAAAAGCCGATGCCGCCGACCTTACGCCCGACGAAATCTCAAAAATATAACAAAAAAAAATTTGCCACGTCGAACATAATCCCTAAATATTGCATCGTAAAACATTGAAAATTAACACAATAATTGAATAAAATAGCACGAATTTTGCGCATCGCATAAATCATGTACCTTTAAACACCTTGAAAAATCAAGGCGTCGTTGCGCCGTCGGCATCATACATCATCCCTTGTGGCGGGTGGAAAAAAAATGGGTGGAATATCCGTCGCGATTTTTTTGTAAGTGGCGTTTGCGGCATGGATATTGCAGCAAAAAAAATAGTACAAATAGATAAAATTGAAAAAAAAATAGATTTAGTCGCGATGTTACGAAAAAATGTATTATCTTAGCGGTTGAATTTTTTTGGAAATAATTTATTATGGAAAAAATACAGATAAACCCAGAGCCTAATTCTCCGCGCATCGATTTCGATCCGGACAATGGTGTGCTTACATTCGAAGGAAAGTCGCTGATGGAAGATTCCGAAGCGTTCTATCTGCCTCTCGTGGAGTGGATTATGAAATATGCAGAGAATCCGCACCAGGGGACGGTGGTCGATTTTAAGTACGACTATTTCAATACGTCGAGTTCCAAGTGGCTGATTACCATCACGAAACAGTTGAAGGTCTTGTACAACAACGACCCGACTACCGTGGTGAACTGGTATTGGCCCGACGACGACATCCTCGAGTATGGCGAAGTAATCCGCGACTTGGTAGATATGCCTATCAACATGATTGAGGTCGAGGAAGAAGACGAGGAAGATATTTAGGAATGGTTTGCCGGGATGCCGGCGCGTTAATCATAAATCATAACGAGGTGTGGAGTTTCATTGGTGCGAATTATGGCTGCGGATGTGAGCTCCACACTTTTTTTGTTGGTCGAAGGTCATGAATACCATGCGTTCTTTCATCGCCGGATTGGAGAATGACGGCGACTTGGTCAGGGTGGGGGAGTACGTGGACCCGGTTCTCGAAATCGCTGAAGTCAGCGACCGCGAGATGAAGAAACCGGGCGGCGGAAAGGCTTTGCTGTTTGAAAACAATGGCACTCCTTATCCTGTGGTCGTCAACTTATATGGCAGCGGGCGGCGTGTCGCCAAGGCGTTGTACTGTGGCGATCCGGCGGACAAGTCGGAGCAGATGGCGTCGCTTTTCGCGTCATTGTCCGCGCCGAAGTCTACTTTGGCGAGCAAGTTAAAGATGTTTCCGCTGTTGAAGGATATAAGTGGCTATTTCCCAAGGCATAAGAGCGGACACGGAATTTGCCAGGAGGTGGTGGACAAGGAAGTTGACCTGTCGAGCCTTCCGGTCTTGAAATGCTGGCCGTATGATGGCGGACGGTTTGTGACCTTGCCGATGGTGAATACTGTCGACCCAACGACCGGCATACGCAATGTCGGCATGTACCGTGTGCAAATCCTTGACAATAAGACTACTGCGATGCACTGGCATCTTCATAAGACCGGTGCGCGCCATTTTAACGAGTACAAACGCCTCGGCAGACGTATGCCGTGCGCGGTAGTTCTGGGCGGCGACCCCGTTTATGCGTATTGTGCGACTGCGCCGCTGCCGGACGGAATCGACGAGTACCTGCTCGCCGGATTCTTGCGCGGGAAGTCCGTGGGGCTTGTCAAATGTTTGACACAGCCGGAGATATGCGTGCCGGAGGATGCCGACATTGTCATCGAGGGCTACATCGACCCGGCGGAGGATTTGGTTTTGGAAGGGCCATTCGGCGACCATACTGGATTTTATTCGTTGGCGGACTATTATCCGAAGTTCCATGTTACTTGTATCACTCACAGGAAGGATGCTGTGTATCCGGCGACTGTCGTCGGCGTTCCGCCAATGGAGGATGCTTATATCTCGTCGGCTACGGAGAAGATTTTCAGGTTTCCGATTACCATGGCATACGCGCCCGAGATGGTTGATTTGCACATGCCGCCGGCCGGTGTGGAGCATAACCTCACGCTCGTGAAAATCCATAACCAGTATCCCGGCAATGCGCTGAAAATCAAGAACGCCATGTGGGGCGCGGGTCAGATGATGTTCAACAAGATTCTCGTTGTCTATTCGGGCGGCGAGGACTTGAGGGACTACAGTCGTTTCGTCGGCGACGCATTGAGCCGCTTTGTGCCGACGAGGGACGTGCATATTGAGAATTGCGGCGTTTCCGACGTTTTGGACCATTCGTCGCGGCGGTTTGCCTGTGGCGGCAAGATGTGCCTTGATTGTACTGGAGAACCTACGGGACATGATGGGGTGGGGGAGTGTCCGGTGAAGTTCGTCTTTGTGAAGGACAAGTCTCGACTTCCTGTCCGTGAGCATGCAAGGAATTTAATTGATGGCGGGTGCGTCGTCAAGATTATGGTTTTTGTGGACGAAGGTCTGCCGGAGGACGACTACAACCTCCTCGTGTGGTATGCGGCTGGAAATGTGGACCCGGCGGTGGACTGTTTCGTCATGGACAATGGCCACGGCGGCTGCCTTTGCATGGACGCGACCGCAAAAAGCAGGGGCGACGATGGATTTGAGCGCGACTGGCCGGAGGTCGTCATGTCGGACAGTGGGACAATAAAAGCCGTTGACAGTAAAGATTTTATGGCAAAAAGTGGAATTTTGGCCGCTTCTCCTTCAATTAAATTGCAAAAAATGCGTTATAATAATGGAGCCGTGAAATTTTTTAATTCAAATGGCTGACTTTTTGGCAACTATTTTGGTATAATAAAAGTGAATGATTACAAACCTTAAATATTGAACGAAAATGAACAGGAAGTTTTTATTGACAGGACTTGTGGCGGTGTTTGCGGTTCAGGCATACGCGCAAGACGCCCAGGAAAATCTGATGACGCCTGAAATGATCAATGTACCGGGCGGCACGTTCGAGATGGGCAACAATTTCACGCAAAATACTGCGGTGTCTGATGAGGCGCCGGGACATAAGGTGACTGTTTCTTCATTTAAGATGAGCAAGCACGAGGTTCCATTCGAGTTGTTCGACCTTTTCTGTGACGCGACGGGATGGGACAAGCCGAAGGAGATAAAGGGACGTGGCAAGAATCCGGCTGTGAATGTAAGCTGGGAGGCCGCCATCCAGTTCTGCAACTGGCTGTCGAGTTGTAACCGCATAGAGCCTTACTACGAGGTGCAGAGCGACAGTTCGTCTTTCAGAGTGACCTGCAAGGAGAACTCCAAGGGCTACCGCCTGCCTACCGAGGCCGAGTGGGAGTATGCTGCCCGTGGCGGCAAGGACGGCAAGCCGACTTCGTTCTCCGGCAGCCATGACCCGAATCTTGTGGCGTGGTACAAGGCCAATTCTGGCACTGCTCCGCACGAGATTGGCAAGAAACAGCCCAACGAACTTGGAATCTACGACATGACCGGCAATGTATGGGAATGGTGCTGGGATGTCTATGACAAGTCGTACTACAAGAACTCGCCGGAGAACAATCCCAAGGGCGCAGAGAAGGGCACTGACCGTGTATATCGTGGCGGCTGCTGGAAGTCCCCACTTGACGAGCTTCGCCTAACCCTCCGCCAGCACAACGCTCCAAACCAGGCTTCGGGCAGCGTCGGAATCCGACTTGTCCAGAATCAATAAGCTTAATGACGATATAAAAAAAACGTTCCGAAAATTAAACTTCGGAACGTTTTTTTGTGTGTTGTTTGCTGTGTCAGAATTGGTATGAGATTCCGCATTGTAAAAAGCCGCAGCTGCCAAATCCAATCTCAAGGATGCCTTTGAGGTGTTCGCCGCCGGCGGCCAATCCGAATGGTGTCACGTGGAAGTCGAATGTGGTGCCGGATGTTGATTCCGAAGCCGTCCTGCATCATTTTTTCCACCATCCCTGCATAGTAATATGGCAAATTAATGAGCGAGAAAGTCTTGCCTGATGTGAGCTCTATGGTGTCAATACTTTTCGGCTGTCCCCAAAAGCGTACCGCAGATGTGCAGGGCGACTGTTGCATAAAGAGTTGCAGCGATTTGAGGTGGGCGTTGTGTCCCGACTTGACTTCCACGGGCATGATGCCATAGCGACGGCTTTTGAATATGAAGTCTATTTCCGCTTGGGAGTTTTTTTCCTCGCGCACCCAAAAATTGCGGGTTTCCAAAAATGATGGCGTCTGTGCCAAAAATTCCTGACCTACAATGTGTTCGGCTATGCGTCCGCGCCAAGCGTCTGAGATGTCGTCTTTCCCAAAAATCTCCGATTGAACTCCGGCGGCGTAGTTGACCAAACCGGTATCGAGCCAAAGGAGTTTCGGTTTTTTCTTCAAGTCGGGCGGGAGTGGGAGAGAGGTTTCCACTGTTGGATAGACAAGTTCCAAGAGCATTGTTTTTTGCAGGGTGCGCATCGCGTCGCCGATTTCGCGGCTCTTGTAGTTGCTGTTGCCAAAACGCTCGAATGTAATCCTCGATGCCGCCTGTTGCCAGCCGTATTGTATTATGAATCGTTTCTTTCAAACATAACTGCGATTTTTTAATGTTCTGATTTTCTGCAAAGTTAAAAAAACTTCTGTACAAATCCAAATATAAAATCGCCGAAATTTTGCACAAATCCAAACATAAAATCACCTTAATTTTGCACAAATCCAAACATCACGACTTTTCCGCCGCATCTTCTTTCTCTAATTCTTCTTCGGTCTTCGGAAAATACCTTTTTTGGAATATCAGTATCATCGCAACGCCCACCGTAACGGCGGAATCGGCGATGTTGAAGATTGGCGAGAAGAACGTGAAATGTTTGCCGCCCCAGATCGGGAACCACGCCGGCCAGTCGGTGTCGATTATCGGAAAATAGAGCATATCGACCACTTTGCCTTGCAGAAACGGCGCGTAGCCGCCCATCGCGGGCATGAACTCGGCGACCGAATTGGCGGAATACCCCGACTGCGAAAACACCATGCCGTAAAACATGCAATCTATCATGTTGCCTATCGCGCCGGCGAGAATCATCGACATGCACGTGATGAAGCCCTTGTGCGGTTTGCGGTTTTTGACAGCCCACAGTATATAATAAATCATTCCCGCAATCGCGATGATGCGGAATATCGAGAGGGCGATTTTGCCGCCGTTGCCGGGCAACGCCCAGCCGAAGGCCATGCCGGGGTTTTCGGTGAAGAGTAGTTGGGCTTGCCGGATGCCGAAGTCCCAGTTTTGGTAGCTACTTTCGCCTAAGAACATGTGGGTCTTGACCCATATTTTGAGTGCCTGGTCGAGCAAAATGATTATCGCAACCACTATCGCCGACCGTTTAAGTATTGGATTCATTGCTTTTTAGTCGAATAAAGTGTCCGGCTGCAAAGGTAATAATAATTTTTGTGTTATCGTCGGTTGGCTGGACATTTTTTGATTGACAAAGATAATTTGCAGGCGCATATTTCCTCGGCGCAAATTAAGAGTGTCTCGCGGCGGCGACAATGAAGGGTGAGAAATTATTTACTCGATTTTTTTCGGGAAGATTCCCCTTACTGCCATTGAGTCCTTTATCCTTGACGATTAGTGTGTCAACGCCTTTCTTGATTAGTTCCAGATTGACGCTCGTAGCATTCTCGTAAATGCTGTAAATCTCGAAGCCGTCGCATTCTGTCGTACCGTCGTCGCCGCAGGATGAAAATGACATTGCAAGGATCATTGCGATTAGTGATGTTAGGAATAATTTTTTCATTGTTTTACTATTGTTTTTAGTTTTTTTCCATATTTATAACACGAAACTGGGTACAAACCCTATGTTTTTTGTGTCGATTTTTCATTATAGACAAATGGGATTTTGTGTCAAAAATCAAAACTCCCCCAACACTCATAACCGCGAAATAAGGTCATTCGATGCTATCTACGACCATTACAAAAAAATCCTCATCACCATAGCCATTTCCTCGGCGCAACAAAAACAGCCATTTTGTTTCCCCGACGCAATAAAAATCGCCAATTTTGTTGCGTCGAGGAAATAAAATGGTTATTTAGAACGTGTAGCCAATGTTAACCATGCCGCAATGGTTGGCGCGATGGTCGTAAACCAATGACAAGTCATACGAACCGCCTATGTAGCAACGCCATACGTTGACTCCCAGTCCAAAATTAATGCCGGCGTCAAAACGCTTGAAGTATGCTTTTTCGTCTTCTGAATCCTTGAAACTCGGTGTATAATAATATTTTTCCTTCCATTCTCCCCAAGAACCATCGGCGTTACGGGTTCGATAGTAATCCCAACGTTTCGCGTAGCCGCTAACGCCATACGCAAAAAACATCCCCGTCTGCATTTCGAGTTTTACAAGCCGTCCTATTGGCTGTTGGAATACCGCCAACAAGGGCATTTCCAGGTAGTTTAACGTGACGTATGGATATGGTTCGGCATTATTGTAACCTTTTTCAGTGTAGTAGATGCCGGTGCGTCCAAGGAAATGCTTGCTTTTCCTGAAATCGCACGTCACGCCGACATTGAACGAGTGTTTCCACGAAAATTCAGGGTCATGGTAGTCATCCACACTCAGCCTGTTGCTGATGTTTAAGCCAGCTCGGACGCTGTATGAGAATACTTTGCGTTTTGTGGTGTCGGTCTGCGCGTTGCAGATGTTGGCCAATAGTAGGATGATGATGATAAATAGATGTTTCATTATGTTTTTTTTGACTGTAAATGTAATGATTTGTTGTGTAGTTTGCAAAATAATTATCGCCATGGATTGGAGTTTTTACAGTTCATCGCACGGCGATAATATTTTGACGATTGTATGTCCTGTGGTTAATCACATTTGGGATTTTTATTCATATTGCTTTTCCCAATATTTGATTAAGTTAGTTACTTTCCATCTATTGTCTGTTGTAGTTCTACGACGAAGTCTGGATTTTAGTGTAGTCCATGATGTGACATTGTACATACAGTCATTTATTGTTTTAATCTCAAAACCCGAAACCTGGTCATCGTGGGAGTCAGTGTCGTCATCATCAATCAGATCCTTGAAAAGGTTTTCGTGAGCCTTGTACGCTTGCTCGTAATATTCTTTCGCAATGAACCATTCCACACCATCCCTCCATGCCTTGTGTATGTTTGTGTTGAATTTTCCGGACTGTGTTTCCTTGATGTTTGAGATTAGTAGTTTTGTTTTTTGTTCAAGAACTATGCCTGCTCCATGTGTACCTGCCGTTTGCCTCGAATGAACCGTCTTCATTGGTGTAGAAGTTGTGGCTGTGTGTGCTGAAATTGACGTGTACACGTACATTGGGAACACCGACTTCGCCCCTTACGTCGTCAACATACGTCACCTTTCCCGACGGATGGTATCTTTTGCTCAGCGACGGTGGATTGTAGTCTTCTTCAGAATAGTTACCGGTTAGTTTTACCGACTCCAATTCGAGGTCGTCCCAAATGCTTCTGAACTTGGAATGTTTGGAGATTGCCTCTTTGTCATAGTCGTCCTCGAAGGGCATGAAGAGGCTGTCCAGCACCTCGTACTCGACCTTAGGAAGTTGGTAGCCAATCCTGGCCACAGCGTACTGGTACGTTGGCTGACCTTCGGGACATTCAGGGTCGCGATAAACGCCATCAAAACCTTCAAGGTCGTAGGTGAGAGGAACAGGCACTACATTGAGGATTGTATCCGCCTCCAGCATTCGCAGTTCTTCGAATGTCTTGGGGATGAACTTCAAGTACAAGTGTGTGGTCTCAATCTGCGCTTCTGTTACGCCCGCCTTTGATAAGCTACTCTCAGGCGACTTCTCCAGTTCCTTGCATGCGAGACGCATGTTGGCAACCGAGTATGGGTCATCAATCTTGTTGCCCCAGTGAGACTTGGTTGTGGCCGTTTCCTCGTTTTGTGGAGTTACTTAATTTATTACCTAACGGTAAAATTCTTAGTTTCCACTACTGTGTTGCCGTTGCTGACGATAACGGTGTAGTTGCCTGTGCCGTACTGGCGGAGTTCGCTGCGGAATGTAGTACCCGAACCTGCGGTCATGGAGGCTACCTGAGTGCCATTGTGCGAGACCGTTACGCTGCCGCCGTTGGACTGGAACTTCACTGTCAGGACTGTCGATGCGGCGTCGTAGGAGACATTGCACGGCTTTGTCCAATGCGGTGGACGGATGTTTTTGTGGGGAATTGGAATGTCATGGCGAATGTCCTTACCCGAGTTTCTTGCACAATACCTTGTTTGTGCGCTCACTGAGCCTGCGACCATAGCAAGCATCAGCATCAAAAAGATTGCTTTTAATTTTTTCATGATGTTTTGGTTTTAAATTTTACGCTGCAAAGTTACATCAATCGGATAGCAATTTCCAAATCACGAACACGACGTGTTCCCTTTACATCGCGAGCGAACTGGTTGATAATCAAATGTTCCAAATTCTGGAACATGTCCGAAACGGGCGATTTTGGAACAAAAAAGTTGGAAAATGCCCCCTTCCTAATTTCGATAATGCAAAAAAAATATAACTTTGCACCACACAAACGAAAGCCAAATTGACATGGAAAAAGTACAAAAAGCAATATTCATCATAGTAATGGTTGTGGCGATACATTCTTGCGTATCGACAAGCGAAACCTATCGGCAGATTGAGACCGCAGAATTGATGTTCGGCAAGGACAGCATAGCCATCGCGACCGAAATAATCAACGACATTGACACTGCAGAATTATCAAGCGACGCTGAAAGGGCGTACTATACGCTTATAAAAACCATATTAGACTACTGCAACTACGAGGACATAACTTCCGACCTTGCAATATCCTGGTGCGCCGACTATTACAAAAAACACGGCGACAAGAAACAATACGCAACCGCGAGGCACTACCAAAGTTGTGTACAATACGACTTGCAGAAGCACAAAGACGCAATCATCAATGAGAAAATCGCCGAAGACGTGGCGGAACAAATAAATGACATTGTGCTCCTTAATAAAGTTTATAGGCAGTTGACCATATACAATTATAGTAAACGACATAAGAAATTTCTAAATAAATTTGGCGGATTCTTGAATTTTTGCTATATTTGCACCCAAAAAGGTGCAACATGAAGCGAAAAG
>CAJOJG010000089.1 GCA_905234655.1 uncultured Bacteroidales bacterium | reverse complement strand
GCGTCGGACTTGAGATAGTCGAAATCCACCTTCTTGGCCTGGAAGGTGTAGGTGTTTTTCTGCGGGTGCGACACTTCCACGCCAATCTCTTCGAGAAGCGCAATCAGGTTGATGATGTCGCTGATTTCGGGGATGTTGGATATTGTAACCATCTTGTCGGTGAGAAGTGTGGCGCATATCACTTCCAACGCCTCGTTTTTTGCGCCCTGCGGCGTTACCGTGCCGTGCAGAGGCCGTCCACCTGTGATTTCGTAGTAACTCATAATGCCTTAATAAAATGGTCAGTTCCTATAAAACTTCTTCTGATTGTTACGGTTGTTTTGGTTATTGCGGTTGTTTCGGTTGTTTTGGTTGTTCTGATTGTTGCGGTTGTACTTCGAAGCTTTCATGAAGTCCGCACTGTTGATGAGCTTAAGACCCTCGTCGGTAACACGGAGCCTGCCTTCCGAAATCTCCTCCAAGTTCTTGAAAATCACGTCGTCATCCACATTTTCCTTGTTCCAAATCAGATAGGTCTTCTTCATGTGGTTTGTGATAGTCTTGATAAGCGAGTCGCGGCGTTCCGGGTCGTCAATCGAAATAGCCTTCTCAATGAGGTTTTCGATAATCCTGCCATACGTGGGGTACTTCATGTCGCCAAAATAGAACTCCACAGGCTCCGGCTTTGCGTGGAAATTCTCACGCACAGGAGGCGGGAATGGCGAATATTTTGAGAGCTTGTAGTCCGACATTATCGCCAGATGGTCCCAGAGAATATGCCTGAAATCTGGATTGTCCCTGAGCTGAGGGTTCAGGATGCCCATCACGGAGATAATGGCGTTAGTCGACTTCTCCTGGTCAATCGGGTCTTGGAGCGCGAGCGTATAGTCAATCATCAACTTCACGCTCCGTCCGTACTCCGGGAACTGTAATGTTTCGTTGGATGTGTTGTATTCCATTGTAGTAGATATTATTTTTTTAACTAATGAGTTGCATGTCAGCGATTGCGTATTTTTGCATGAGTGTCTTACGTCCGACGTTCATAAAATCAATCGTGATTTTACGGTCGCCGTTAGCCTCCTCAAACGCCACAATCTTTCCCTTGCCGAATCGCTTGTGGTTAATTTCCGAACCTTCCTTCAGCGACTTCGGGTCAAACTGTGCTGCGCGTCCCGGACCTGAACCCGGCACGTACTTCTTGAAGTTGCCAAATTTGGGTATCGGCTTCGGCTGGGCGGCGACATTGCGGTCGTTTTCAGCGAATGACTTCCTGAAACGCCCGGCAAACGGGATGTCCCTCGACGCCTCGAACAGAGACTCGCCACCCGCGCCAAAGTCGAGATATTTTGTGTCGATTTCCTTTATGAAACGGCTGGGCTGAGCCGGTGCAAGCTGTCCGTAGCGGAACCTCATCCTTGCATACGAGATTACAAGACGCTTTTGGGCGCGCGTTATCGCCACATAGAACAACCGCCGTTCTTCCTCCAACTGCACTGACGACTCCGCCGACTTCTGTGACGGGAAAAGCCCTTCCTCGACTCCGCACAGGAACACATTCTTGAACTCAAGTCCCTTGGATGCGTGGATTGTCATCAGCGAGACTTTGTCCGTGCCGTCGTCCTTATTCTCATCGCCGGTCATCAGCGACACCTCCTCAAGGTATTCGCCGAGTGTCGCGCTTTCGTTTTCTTTTTCACGACTCTCCACAAACTGCTTTACGCCGTTCAGGAGTTCCATCACGTTTTCATAGCGGCTCTGCCCTTCCGGAGTCTTGTCTGCCTGGAGGTCTGTGAGGATTCCACTTGTGGAGGCTATCTGCAACGCTGCTTTGTATGCGTCGGCAGTCTCGGCAAAAGCCTTGAGCTGCATAATCATCTGCATGAACTTGCCGATGGAGTTGACAGTGCGCGGGCTTATTGAGGGATCGAACTCGCCAATCCTGACCACTGCATTCCAGATGCTAAGTCCTTTGGCAGTGGCGATTGCGGTTATCTTATCGACCGTAGTGTCGCCGATTCCGCGCTTGGGATAGTTGACGACACGCTTAAAAGCCTCATCGTCATTGCCATTTTGGGTGAGTTTGAGGTATGCAATCAAATCCTTGATTTCCTTTCGCTCGTAGAACGACAGTCCGCCAAAGATTTTATATGGGATTTGACGCTTGTGGAGGCTTTCCTCAAGGCTTCGCGACTGGGAATGGCTGCGGTAGAGAAGCGCAAAGTCCGAATATGAAGCGTCACCGTCACTGACACGGTTAAAAACCTCGGATGCAATCTTGAACGACTCGTCCACGTCCGACTGCGACTCAAGCACACGTATGCGGTCGCCGGTCTCGTTCTCGGAAAAAACTTCCTTCTTAAGCTGCCGGGCGTTTTTGGCTATCACGTCGTTTGCCGCGTTGACAATAACCTTCGTGCTGCGGTAATTCTGTTCGAGCTTAAAAACTTTCGCCTCCTTATAGTCACGCTGGAAGTTCAAAATATTCTCTATCCTCGCGCCACGGAAGGCGTAGATGCTCTGCGCGTCGTCGCCGACTACAAAAAGTTTGTGGTGAAGCGATGCGAGCGACTTGACGATGTTGTACTGGACGGCGTTTGTGTCCTGGTACTCGTCGACAAGGATATAACGGAACTTGTTGGAGTATTTTTTTATAAGTTCGGGATGCTTTTGGAACAGCACGTGGGTCTGTAACAGCAGGTCGTCAAAGTCCATCGCATTCGATGTCTTGCACTTACGCACGTATGCCTGGTAAATAGCCGCCATCTTGTAGCGTTTGGCGTTTGTGTCGTCGGCATATTGTTCGGAAGATTCATACTGCTCCGGGGTCACAAGGTCATTTTTTGCCCCGCTGATGCGGCTGCACACCGTGCGGAGGTCATAAAGTTTGTCGTCGAGGTTCATGTCCTTGATGATTCCCTTTACAACGCTCTTGGAGTCCGTGGCATCGTATATGGTGAAATTCCTTTGATAGTCCGTATTAGCCACTTCAATCCTAAGGATTTTCATAAAGATTGAGTGGAAAGTTCCCATGTACAACTGTGCGGCGTTCTGCTCGCCAATCTGTTTGGCAATGCGCTCCTTCATCTCCCGCGCAGCCTTGTTTGTGAAGGTGATTGCGAGGATGTTGTACGGCTGATAGCCATTTTGGAGCAGGTGCATGATTTTATATGTCAGCACACGTGTCTTTCCCGACCCCGCACCGGCTATCACAAGCGCAGGCCCGTCTATATATTCCACAGCGGCACGCTGTGCGTCGTTAAGTTCGTCAAGATATGATGACATTGTAAATTATTCTAATAATTTATGGCTCGATTTGATATGTATATTAAAGCACATTAATTGTCTCGAAATAGTTAACAAAGGTAAGGATTTTTTACGAAAACACGAAATCTTTTACCAATTATAATTGAAGATTCAATATTTCCGTGTCGCCATCGTAGCAAACAATTGATTTTGACGACAAATCTATTGTGCAGTCGATGTCAAAAGGCATATCTTTGTAACGGTATTCGGTGTATGGCCTTCCTTTGGAATCTATGAGAGATTCGTCAGGATTGCGCTTGTTGCCTGTCTCACCAGCCAAAGCCCAATTGCTCGGACAATGCGGGATTTCAAAACTGTATTCCCCTTTGTCGGTCTTTATTGTCAACGTTTTGTCTAAACGAGAATCGTTGGAGCAAACAATGTGCAGTTTTTGGTTGTTGTCAACGAAAACCGAACTGACATACAAGTTTGAAAAATAATCCACATTTTCCACTTTTAGCTGGTCGTCGTAATTGTTGACGGGGAAAATGCTGCCGAAATTGTCCGACACCTTGATGTTTTTTACAGAAATATTTTCCTGCAAAAACACTCCCGACGGCATACCCTTGGTCATATAAATTGGTGCGTATTTACCGCCACCATTGCAGATTATGTTTTCAAAAGAACAGTTGCAGACATTGCCCAATTCAAGCTGAAACATAATGCAACCGTTGCAATAATCCACGTAACCATCGTAATGAATAGACGGAAATTCAAATCTCACATTGTCCAACCTGATTTCGCCGCCGTTGCAATCCTTGCGCCCGTACATCTGTGCGCCGTCTATATGCAGACACTCCACGTTGGCGGTAGGCAGCAGGTCATGCACAAAAGTATTGTAACAATAAAAATTTTTGGTCGGGTTCATTCCGTCGCCAACATAGCCGCCTATTTTACAACGATTTAGCGTGATATTTACTTCGCCGACCTTCCCTGTGAACGTACAATGGTCAAAACTGAAATACATTTGGTTTTCCTCGTAAGGATTGCCATTATAAAATTCTTTGAGCTTGCAGTTTACGAAATTAACCTTCTTTTTGGAAAGGTATCTGTCGGGGCAGACCACACTCATCCTTCCGTCCGAAAAGTCATAATCTCTGATTGTAATTTCATCTGGCAAATCCGTGTAATTACTTGTATATGAATGTATTTCGTAATACTTGACATTATTGTCGTTCCACTTTGCAAGCACATACAATTCGCCGGCATATCCGGTTTCGTCAAGCCTAAAATAAGACGTTGACTCTTCGCTGCCTGTATTGTACTTGTCTGGTATTCCGTCAAAAATAAAAGATTTTTGATTGAACACCGGATATTTTGACAAATCAATTGTTGTCTCGGCTGGCTCTGACGGCTGGTCTGGCTGGCCTGGGTCAGAGTGGTTTGGGTTGTCGGCATCCGACTGGTTTTGATTGCCGGTATCAGATTGATTTTCAGACACTGACGGCTGGTTGTCAATCGTCTCGCCATCACTACCATCCTTGCCGCACGAAAATAACAATACGGACAACAATGTCAACAACAGAAAATATTTGGCTGTCATATTTTCAGGAAAAATGCAAAAAAGCGAAAAAGCATCACACATTATATAAAATGACAGCCGCAATGCAGGACATTGCAGCCGTCAAAATATTCTTAGAACGAAAGTTTCTGGCTAATCTTGTCAACGATGCCGTATTCGAGGGAAGCCTGCGCGTCGAGCCAGTGGTCGTTTTCGATGTCCGCCATAACGGTCTCTACGTCCTTGCCACAGTTTGCGGCGAGGATTTCGGCGGTGATGCGCTTGGTCTTGAGGATGTTTTTGGCGTGGATCTCGAGGTTGGACGCCTTGTCCTGGAAATAGCCGCCGATGAGGGGCTGGTGTATCATCACCTCGCCGTGCTCAAAGATTTCACGGCTGCCCTTCTCGCCAGCAGAGAGCAAGAGCGATGCCATCGATGCGCACAGTCCGATGCAGACCGTGCGGACGGGGCTCGAGATGAGCTTCATCGTGTCGAGGATTGCCATGCCAGACGTCACCGAGCCGCCCGGACTACTGATGTACATCGTGATAGGCTCGCCGGGCTTTTCCATTTCGAGGTAGAGAAGGCGGTTGATGATGTATTCGGCGGATTCGTCGCTCACTTCGCCCCAAAGGAAGATGGAGCGTTTTTCAAGGAACTTTTCCGAGAATTTGCCATTGGCTATCTTGCTGAGAAGGCTTGCGAACTCTGGTTCGTCGTCTTCATTCATTTTTTTCATGTCGTTTAGGAATAATAAAGTGTGTGAATACTCGCGAAAACTGTTATTTCTTCTCCCTGAAAATCACCTGGTCGATAAGGCCATATTCCTTAGCCTCGTCGCTGCTCATCCAAAAGTCGCGCTGAGCGTCTTTTTCGAGCTGTTCCACGGTCTGTCCTGTGTGGTACGAGAGAATTTCGTAGAGGTCTTGCTTAGCCCTCAATACTTCCCTTACAGCGATGTCGATGTCCGAAGCCTGACCGCCAGTGTAGCCGGAAGGCTGGTGGAGCATGATGCGCGAATGTTTGAGGGCATAACGCTTTCCAGTAGCACCGGCGGCGAGGATTACCGCGCCCATGGATGCAGCCATGCCGGTGCAGATTGTCGAGATTTTGCAGGAGATGTACTGCATGGTGTCGTACACGCCGAGGCCGCCGTATACCGAGCCGCCGGGGGTGTTGATGTATATCTGTATGTCCTTCGACGGGTCAGTGGACTCGAGGAAGAGGAGCTGTGCCTGGATTATGTTGGCGATTTCGTTAGACAGTTCAGTGCCTATGAAAATGATTCGGTCGGCGATGAGCCTCGAGAATACATCCACCTCGCGGAACGGAGTGTCACGCTCCTCGATTACGGAGCGTGTCATGTTCACGATGTCGCCCGCGTACTGGTCGAAAGTGTTGCTGCTGATGCCACGGTGGTGGACTGCATATTTCCTAAATTCGTTGTTGTCTATCATGGCGATATGGTTGTTTTTGGGAAAATTTATGTCGTTAAAAGCAATGTCTTCAAGGCTTTTTGTCAGCCCTAAAAACACAAGGGTATTTCTTACGGTATGGACTTTAGGTGTCCGTGCCGACGAAATACCCCTTTGTGATGTGTAGTATTTATCTAAAAATACTTGGCAGCCTTGTAGTGCCAAAGCCTTGCTACTCGAACAATTTGCGGAATTCCTCGTATGAGATTTCCTGCTGCGAAAGAGTTGCCTTCTCTTTTACGAGCATGGTAATCTTCTCGTTGATTACCTGGCTGTTAATCATGTTGCGGTATTCCTTTCGAGCCAGACGTTCCTTAGCGGCTTCATCGAGCACGTCGGCGGGAATCTGCCATGCCGGCACGCCGTAGCGCATGAACTCGTCGGTTACGACAACCTTGGCCTGTGCGAGGGCGTCGTCCTGTGTGACTTCGATGTTGTTGTCCTTGGCGACCTTGTTCTCTATGAGGTTCCACTTCATGTCCTTCTCAAGCTCCGGGAACTGCTCCATGAGTTTCTGCTCGTCAAAGTCCTTGTACTGCTCGAGGGAGAGCAGCCAGCGTTTCATGAACTCCATCGGCACGTCAAAGTTAGTTGCCTTGATGAGCGCGTCTTTTGCGTCGATGAAAAGCTTGTAGTCAGACTCACGTACATACGAAGAGTCAAAATTCTTGCGGATTTCTGCACGAAGTTCGTCCTCGTTATGAACCTTGTCCTTGCCGAATATCTTGTCGAAGTTCTCCTGCGTGAAGTCGCCCTGGACAAAGTTGGAAATTTCAGTGATTTTAAAGGCGAAATTGGGGTTGACGGTCTTGAAATCCAACATATTGTTTCCAAGCATAGCCTTAGCCTCGCCTTCCTTGAACACCTCGGTGATGTTGAACCTTACCTCGTCACCGACCTTCTTGCCAACGAACTCTGCCTTGCGGTCGGCGTTCTCGATTGTCTTGACAAGTATCGACGTGGTGTTAGAAAGTCCGTCGGCATTGCGGCTGCCGTCCTCGTTGACCTGGAAGACCTCGCCCTTGAGCAGCGACTGCTCGCCTGAAACTTCGGCGGGTTCGTTCTTGCCTGCGGCGTTCTTGAAATTCTCAACCGATTTTTCGATGTCCTCGTCAGTGGGCTTTATCACGTATTGGGTAAGCGAGAGATTATTGTCGACCGGTGCTTCGAACTTCGGAGCAAGCGCGATGTCGAAAAAGAACGCGAAATCCTCGTCCTTGTCGAAGTCGACCTCAGTTTTTTCCCTCGTGGAAGGCAAAGGCTCGCCGAGATAGTCCACGTTGTTGTCCTTGAGATAGTCGAAAAGCGATTTTGAGAGGATTTTGTTGACCTCCTCAGCCATCACAGGACGATAATATTGCCTTTTAATAAGTTCCATCGGAGCCTGGCCAGGGCGGAAGCCCTTGAGGGTCGCGGACCTTCTCATCTTTTTCAATGAATCTTTCACCGGGCCTTCGTAATCGGCCTTCGTGAGAGTTACTTTTATTGTTGCGTTAAGAGCATCAATATTGTTTTGAACGATTTCCATTTGAAATATTAAAAAATATATAGTTTAAAAAAAGACCACCAACATCACTGATGTCATGTAGCGGTCTTACCGAAAGTACGGATGAAGGGACTCGAACCCCCACGCTCGAAAGCATAAGATCCTAAGTCTTACGCGGCTACCAATTACGCCACATCCGCTTTTGGGAATTACGGCGCAAAGATACTCGATTTTTACAAGTTGTGCAAATTTTTGTGACACTAATTTTTAAGAAATTTTCGTCATCTAAAATAAGACACTGACAATCAACATATTAAAAGGCAATCAATCTTCTTCAACGTCGATTTCGTCCATACATACAAAAAAAAAGGCAAAAAAATTCATTCAATCGAAAAAAAATCCTTATCTTTGCGGCGCAAATTTTATAATTTACATAACATTTATTCAACACTTAACAAATGCAATTAGAGAAACTTAGGAACTTCGGTATAGCCGCGCACATCGATGCCGGTAAGACTACCACCTCGGAGCGTATTCTTTTCTACACCGGAGTAAACCGCAAGATTGGTGAAGTACACGATGGCGCAGCCACGATGGACTTCATGAAACAGGAACAAGAGCGCGGCATCACCATCCAGAGCGCCGCTATCTCCGCACATTGGAAAGGATATGACCTCAACCTTATCGACACCCCCGGCCACGTGGACTTCACGATGGAAGTGGAGCGTTCTATGCGCGTTGTCGATGGTCTGGTTTCCGTATTCTGTGCAGTGGGCGGTGTTGAGCCTCAGAGCGAAACCGTATGGAACCAGGCTGAGAAGTACCGCGTACCCCGCGTTGCCTACGTCAACAAGATGGACCGCTCGGGTGCAGACTTCGACTCAGTTGTTAAGCAGATGAACGACATCCTCGACGCTAAGCCCGTCAAGATGGAAGTTCCCTGTGGCTCTGAGGACGAGTTCTACGCTGTAATCGACGTCGTTACCGGCAAGTGCTACAAGTTCGTTGACAAGGAGTACGAGGAAATCCCCCGTCCCGCCGAGTACGAAGACGAGTACAAGCAGTGCCGCGACATTCTCTTGGAGAAGGTTGCCGAGGTTGACGAGTCGCTCATGGAAAAGTATTTCAGCGATCCCGAGACCATCACCGTAGAGGAAATCAAGAAGGCGGTCCGCAAGGCCACCATCAACTTGATGTTCACACCCGTATTCTGCGGTTCTTCCTATAAGAATAAAGGTATCCACTTCGTGCTTGACGCCGTTGTTGACTACCTCCCCTCGCCTCTCGACCTTCCCGATGTTCACGGCAAGGATCCCGACGACGAGAGCAAGACCATCATCGTAAAACCGACCGCAGACGCACCCGTTGCGGCTTTGGCATTCAAGCTCATCAACGACCCCTTCGTAGGTCAGCAAGTGTTCACCCGCGTATTCCAGGGCGTCATCAAACCCGGTATGACCCTCGAAAACTCCAACAAGGGCAAGAAGGAGCGTATCGGCCGTATCTTCAAAATCAAAGCAAAAGACCGCGTTGAAATCGAAGAAGCCGTAGCAGGCGACATCGTTGCCCTCATCGGCTTGAAGGAAACCAAGACCGGCGACACACTCTGCGACGAGGATCATCCCGTATTGCTCGAGAGCATCACCGTTCCGCCGCCAGTGATCCAGCTCAAGGTAAGCCCGAAAAAC
>CAJOJG010000088.1 GCA_905234655.1 uncultured Bacteroidales bacterium | reverse complement strand
GCATATCATCAGCATCAACCTTGAAGACCTTGATTATGCGTTCATTACCGATGTCAAAGACCTGAATGCCGAAATCGAAAGCCGTATTACTGACAAGGAAAAATATTACATTTTCCTCGACGAAATTCAACATGTGAAGAGTTTTGAAAAACTCTTGGCATCGCTGAGGGCAAAATTCAATTGTTCGATTTTCGTTACAGGCAGCGACTCCACAATGCTTTCGGGCGAACTCGCGACATTACTCACTGGACGGACGGTCGAGTTTGAAATCTTCCCATTCAGTTTTAAGGAATCTGTTGACTTCTTGAAACTCAACAATATAGAATGTAATCCTGACGAGTTCATCATTGATTATATCAAATGGGGCGGCTTTCCGCTTAGGTTCTCTTTCAGGGAAGAAAACTCGTTGAAGCGTTTTTTGGACAATCTTTACACCAACATCATCAACCGCGACATCATCAAAAAAACAAGCAAAATAGACAGAAACACATAGAGTTTTCGGCACAAAACATCGCGGCCTTTTATTCGCAAAAGCACAAAAAGAGTGTGAGCGCACGCACCATCTACAATTACCTTGAAAAGATGCAACGCGCATATATCCTGCACACTTGCAAAAAATACAATATCACCGGCAAGGCGGCACTTGATACGAGCGACAAGTTTTACGCCACAGACACTGGCATCCGCACCCTCAACACCAACACAATCAGCTATGAGGACACGTTTTTCCTCGAAAACATCATTCACAACGAACTTTTGATACAAGGGTTCACTGTTTTTACAGGAAAGACGTTCAAAGGCGAAATTGATTTCGTCGCCATCAAAGACAACAAAAAATGTTTCATTCAGGTTTCGTACCTGATGACTACCGAATCCACCATAAAACGCGAGTTCGGTGCATACGACAAAATCACCGACGCATCGCCAAAATACGTTTTGTCATTGGACAGAATCAACATGAGCCACAACGGCATCGAACACCTCAATATCGTCGATTTCCTGATGCACAAGACGTAAGGTTTCTTGGCATAGTTTTGGGCGTGTGATTTCACAGAAGATTAGTTTCACCTCTACGGGTGTGGCATCCGTTAATCTTCGGAAACTAAGTCCCGAAGGGACGAAATAATTTAGACGGGGGTGTGAACCCCCGGTACTGTTCAAAAAAAAACTTGCGCACTTTGTAATTTATTTCTTACCTTTGTGAACTACTAAATTACAAATCAATCACACTAAAAGATGAAAAGACTTATCACTATCCTTTTGCTTGTGCTTTTGAGTGTTCAATGCGTTGAGGCACAATATGTTACATTTGACAAAAACGGCGGCGGCATCGACCTCGCGAAGTGCAGCGTCGTGTATGCCGACGACGAGTGGGAAGGCGTCAAGACCGCCGCGCGAAACCTTCGGGACGACATCTACGACGTTACCGGCCGCCGTCCCGACCTCAACAACCAAAACGCCGAATACAAACTGATTGTCGGCACCATCGGCAAGTCGAAGTCCACCGACGCAATCATCAAGCAACACCAACTGGACCTATCCAAAGTGCGCGGGCAGTGGGAATCGGGCATGATAGCCGCCCTCGACGACAAGACCGCCATAATCCTCGGCGCGGACAAGCGCGGCACCATCTTCGCCATCTACGACCTGAGCCGCAGCATCGGCGTTAGCCCGTGGAAATTTTGGGCTGACGTGCCCGCCGAGCATCACGACTACGTAGCCATCAACGCCAAAAATCCTGTCGTGTTCCCATCGCCAAAAGTCAAGTACCGTGGCATTTTCCTCAACGACGAGGCACCCTGCCTGAGCACTTGGGTACAGAACACATTCCCCGATTCCGAGTGTCCTAACGCCGACCCGAAGCTCGCCAAAGGCATGAACAGCCATTTTTACGCCAAAGTTTTCGAACTTCTTCTGCGCCTCAAAGCCAACTTCATGTGGCCGGCGATGTGGGGCAACGCCTTCTATGCCGACGACGCCGACAACAGCCGCATCGCCGACGAGATGGGCATCGTGATGGGCACGTCGCACCACGAGCCAATGGCGCGAAACCATCAGGAATGGGCGCGGCGGCGTGGTGCTGACGGGCCGTGGGATTACGCTAAAAATCAGAAAGTAATCGACCAATTCTTCCGCGAGGGCATCCGCCGCAGCAAGGGCAACGAGGACCTCATCACGATAGGAATGCGCGGCGACGGCGACGCACCGATGGGCGGCGAGGAAGGCCACGACGACCAGTACGTGATGACCCTCGAAAAAAACAAGAAGCTCATGGAACGCATCTTCGACAACCAGCGCAAAATCATCGCCAAAGAGACCGGCAAACCCGCCTCGCAGCGTCCGCAGGTGTGGGCGTTGTACAAGGAAGTCCAGGAATATTACGACGCCGGGCTGCGCGTCCCCGACGACGTTACGATACTCGTCAGCGACGACAACTGGGGCGACATCCGCCGCGTCCCCGACCACACGCGCACCGGCGGCTGGGGCATATATTACCACGTCGATTATGTGGGCGCGCCCCGCAATTCCAAGTGGCTCAACGTAACGCAGACCCAACAGATGTTTGAGCAACTCTCTCTGGCATACGACTTTGGCATTGAGCGGCTTTGGATTCTCAATGTCGGCGACCTCAAGCCGATGGAATACCCGATACAACTCTTTTGCGACATGGCGTATGAGCCCAAGGCCTACAATCTGCAAAACGTTACCGACCACACAGAAAAGTTTTTTGCGACCGTCGTGGGCAAGGATTTGGCCAAGGAAGCCGCCCGCATCTACAACCAAAACTGCCAGTATATGGCACGTGTAACGCCCGAAATGCTTGATTCACACACATATAACGTCGAGACGGGCGAATTTAAGCGCGTCGCCGACGACTATGCGCGGTTGGAAGCCGAGGCGTTGAGGCTGTGGCTGCAACTTCCCGAAAAATCCAAAGACGCTTATTTCCAGACGGTTTTGTTCCCCGTTCAGGCGATGGCAAACCTCTACGACATGTACTACGCACAGGCGATGAACCATTATTGTGCCGAGCGCAACGACCCCGACGCCAACAGTTGGGCGGACAGGGTTTCGGAATGTTTCAGGCGCGATTCCGTGCTCTGCGCACAGTACAACACCGGCATCGCGGGCGGCAAGTGGAACGGAATGATGATTCAGAAACACATCGGCTACCGCAGTTGGAACGACAATTTCCCGCACGAAATGTTGCCCGAGACCAAGCGCGTCGCCAGCCGTCAGGGCGGATACACTTTCAATCACGGCAACGGATTTGTGTCGATAGAGGCAGAGCATTATTATAAGGCCGATGCCGACGGCGGCGTCAAGTGGGAAATCTATCCCTTCTACGGCCGCACGCGCAGCGCAGTGGCACTCACGCCCTACACCAAGCCCGTCGGCAATTCGTCGCTGACGTACCGTTTCACGCTGCCCGAAGGGTTCGCCGATTCGGTGAAGGTACACGTGATTGTAAAATCCACCCTCGATTTCAAGAACGTTGGCGGACACCAATGCGCCATTTCCATCGACGGCGGCGACGCTCAGACCGTCAATTTCAACGCCGACCTTCTCGACAAACAGCCCTACCAGTACACCACATTTTACCCGACGGTATCGCGCCGTGTGGTTGAGAAAGTCGCCGCCTTCAAGGTCAACAAACCCGCTGATTTCCACACCGTTACTCTCACGCCCAAGCACCCTGGAATCGTGTTTGAAAAGGTAATAATCGACTTCGGCGGCTACCACGGCGAATACCTCTTCGGCCCCGAAAGCGAGATAAAAGTCGAATAGCGAGTATATCTCTGATTTTCAATCAATTAACCCCAAAATCTGCCACGAAATCAATTTTTTTAATTTCGTGGCAGATTTTTTGGTTAAATTTCTGCCACGAAATCGATTTTTTCAATTTCGTGGCAGATTTTTTTGTCAAAATTTTGCCACGAAACATAATTTTTGTAATTTCGTGGCAGATTTAACACCCGCACTTATGGAAAATTTAATTGGCAGGCATCAGCAAATCAAAGAGTTGGACGATATTTACAACTCTGGACGCTCTGAGTTCGTCGTTGTATATGGACGTCGGCGAATAGGGAAGACATACCTTGTGCGCGAACACTTCAAAAACAAGTTTGCGTTTTACCATACGGCATTGTCGCCAGCGGAATTAAGTGCCGAAAAACTCACTGAAAAACAGTTGGTTGCGTTTTGCACGTCGCTAAAAAACTATGGCGCGGTGTTTGACGAAGAGCCGGAAGATTGGTTTGGCGCATTCCACGAATTGAGGAATCTCGTCGAAAGCCATCCAAAAAACAAGCGTCTCGTGCTTTTCATTGACGAAATGCCGTGGCTCGACACCAAAGGTTCGGGCTTTTTGACGGCGTTTGAGGGGTTTTGGAACGGATACGCCGACGGCAAGCACAACCTCATGCTCATTGTGTGCGGCTCTGCCACGACATGGATTGCCGACCGGCTGATTAACAACCACGGCGGCCTGTACGGACGTTTGACGCGGCAGATTTACCTCGAGCCGTTCAGCCTCGGCGAGTGTGAAGAATTTTACAAAACTCGCGGAATCACCCTCAGCCGCTACGACCAGGCTACGCTCTACATGGCCATTGGCGGCATCCCGTACTATATGTCGTATGTCCAGAAGGGGCTGAGCGTGGCGCAAAACCTCGACAGGATGTTTTTTGCCAAAAGTGCGGCGTTGAAGGACGAGTTCAACAGGCTTTGCGCGTCGCAGTTTTTGGTCAACGAAAAATACAAGTCGGTGCTCAGGGCGTTGAGTACCAAGCGCATGGGCTATACCCGCAAGGAAATCGCCAAACTCGCCAAAATCCCATTCGGCGGCGGACTTACAGAGGTACTCAACGCTTTGGAAGTGAGCAATTTCATTATGTCGTACACCTTTTTTGAGGGTTCCAAGCGCGAGGTTTATTACAAGTTGACGGACTTGTTCACGCTGTTTTGGATGCATTTTCTCGACGGCCACAGGTCGTTCAAGACCGACTATTTCGCCTCGATTGTCCAGAGCGCAAAGATGAAGTCGTGGCAGGGGTTTGCGTTTGAGGAACTGTGTTTTGTGCACCGCGACCAAATCGCCAAGGCGTTGGGCATCGGCGGCGTCAGCAAAAACTTCCTGCCGTGGCGTTACAAGGGCGACGAGTATTGCGACGGTGCGCAGGCCGACATGGTCATCGACCGCGCCGACAATGTGGTCAACTTCTGCGAGATGAAGTTTTACGCTGGCGAATTTGCCGTCACCAAGGAATACGACGCAGAACTCAGGCACAAGATTCAGACCTTCCTCGACAAGTCAAAATCCAAAAAAACTCTCGTAATGACCCTCGTAACCACCTACGGCCTCAAATACAATATGTATTTTTCCGACTTCCAATACACCGTTACGCTGGACGATTTGTTTTGAAAAATGTTGGTTGAATGTGTTTTATTTATTAATTTTGTCCCGTCATATACGACCATTAATTTACATTAAATATTATGAAAAGACAACTTATTTTAGCATCACTACTTGCTGCGGCGTTGGCTGTGGGCAGCGTCAACGCGCAGGATTGGCAGGGAACTTGGGCTACCGCCGTCGAGTTCACCGGCCCGGGCGACATGCCCAAGGCAAGCCTTTCCAACAGGTCTTGCAGGATGATTGTGCACGTTTCCACCGGTGGCAACACGCTCCGCCTGCAACTTTCCAATGTATTTGGCTCGTCAGACACCGACATCCGCTCGGTATATGTTGCCGACGCGGGCGAGGCGCAGCAGATTGATGTCAAGTCTGCCAAGTACCTCACTTTCAACGGCAAAAAAAACGTTACCCTCAAAAAGGGAGAGAGCCTCTATTCAGATGAGTTTGCTTACAATCTCAAACCGCTCCAACTCCTGAGCATCACCATCAACTACGGCGAGCGCACACCCGAAAACGCAACTTCGCACCGTGGCTCGCGCACAACGTCGTACATCATCAGCGGCGAGAGCACGCCCAAGAGTTACTACGACCCGCAGGAGAAGGTGGATCATTGGTACAACATCGCTGCTCTCGAAGTGAAGACCACACAAAAGGCTCCCGTAATCGCCTGCCTTGGCAACAGCATCACCGACGGACGCGGCACCACCACCAACAAGCAAAATCGTTGGACAGACTTCCTCGCCGAGGGGCTTGGCGGCAAGGTGGGCGTATTGAACCTTGGTATCGGTGGCAACGCCGTAATCAAGGGTGGACTCAGCGAACCGGCTTTGAAACGTTTTGATCGCGACATTTTGGGTCAGCAGGGCGTTACGTCGTTGATTATATTTGAAGGTGTCAACGACATCGGCGGCGCCAAGAACGACTCCGAGCAACGTGCCAACGACCTCATCGCCGCATACCGCGAGATGATGGCTAAGGCTCACAACAAGGGCATCAAGGTATATCTCGGCACGATTACTCCTTTCAAGGGCAACGGCTATTACACGATATTCCACGAGGCGGCACGTGAGTATGTTAATGATTGGATTCGCAACTGCAAGGAGTGCGACGGCATCATCGATTTCGACGCGCTCGTCCGCGACCCCGCCGACCCCGCAAAACTCAAAGCCGAATTTTCGGACGACTGGCTGCACCTCAACCCCAAAGGCTACGAGGCAATGGGCAAATTGGCGGCCGAAAAGATGAAATAATTACCATTTTATAATTACTTACCTAAAAAAATATTATGATAACAAAAAATTCCGACAATGTTGCCAACGGGTTTTACAAACTCACTTGGCTTCAACGCATTGGCTTCGGCTCGGGCGACTTGGCGCAAAACCTGATTTTTCAGACGGTGGCGTGTTACCTGATGCTCTACCTGACCACTGTGCTCAAAATCAACGCCGCATTCGTCAGTAGCCTGATTCTCACGGTGAGGCTCATCGACTGTTTCTGGAGTCCTGTCGTGGGGCGTTATATCGACAACCACAATCCCAAACTCGGCAAATACCGCTCGTACCTTCTGTTTGGCGGCATACCGCTCACAGTGGCGGCTTGCCTATTGATGCTGCCTCAGGCCGCAGAGTGGGGAATGACCGCAAAACTCGTCTATGCCACAGTTAGTTACACATTGTTGAGCATGATTTATTCTGTGGTCAACATCCCCTATGGATCCATCATGGCGAGCATGACCCGCGACAACGACGAGGTGCTCATCCTTACCTCTACACGTATGGTCTGCGCCAATATAGGTCAGATTGTAGTCCAGGCCGGCTTCCCCATCGGACTTGCTATTTGCGTACATTCCGCCATCAACTGGGAACAGGCCGTCTTCATGGCGATTGGCACGCTTCCGGCGTTCATCATTCTGCCGCTGATGCCTGTTTTGAAAAAATTGCTTGGCAAAAAAGGCCTCTATTACACCCTTCTCGCAATCGGTTTGGTTGGATTTGCGATTTTGTTCTGCGTGGGCAAGTTTGGCGACGTCAAGGAAAGCACTTCCATAATCCAAATCGCCAAAATCATGACCGGCGTCGGCTTGCTCGTCGGCTCGCTCATGTGGGCGTTGGTGCCGGAAGTAATCACCGAATCTGAATACCGCACCGGCAACAGGCCCGCCGCCACGGTCAACGCCCTTGCAGGTGTCGCCTTCAAAGCCGGATTCTCGATTGCGGGCTGGATTACGCCGTTGGTGATGGGCTTTATCGGTTTCAATTTCGCTGACGAGGAATCTGCGTTGCCTACCGAGCCATCCGCATGGTTTACAGTTACTTGCATTTTCGCTGTCGTGGGCTTCCTGTTGCTCTTGCTGTGCTTCAAGGGCAGCAAGGAAAACATCGCCACTACGCCCGACAAGCCGGTTTCATTCGGCGAGATGTGGCAAGAGTTCAAGGCCAACAAGTGCCTTCAACTTGTGCTGAGCATCTTCGTCGTAGTGTTCCTCGCGTCGTTCATCAGCGCACCCGTCAACGCCTACTACACCGAACTTGGCAAATATTCCCCGACCGCTCAGAACGCGATTTTGGTATTCACCACCATCATCCCCGCATTGCTTCTTGTCGTCGTGGGGCTTCTCATCCGCAAGTATCCATTGACGGACGAGCGTCTCGACGAGATGAGCCGCGAAATCGAGGCCCGCAACAAATAATCATCACTTACAATGAACAAGATATTGACATTAGCCGCCGCAGCGACGCTGTTGGCATCCTGCGGCGGTTCTTCCAAAAAAGCCGACACACCAAAATCCCTCGCCGACGCCTACAAAGACTATTGGTACACAGGCGTCAGCGTCAATCAGTGGGAATCCGCTTCCGACAACAATCCCCAGACCAAAGACTGGCCGATCATCGCCAGCAATTTCAACTGGGTAGTCGCCGAAAACTGCATGAAGTGCGAGGTCGTCCACCCCGAGCAAAACCGCTACAACTTCACCCTCGCCGACGAGTTTGTCAACAAGGCCAAGTCCGCCAACCTCAAAGTGTTGGGGCATTGCCTTATTTGGCACTCGCAATGCGCCAAGTGGTTCCATTACGACAACGACGGCCAGTTCGTCAGCCCCGACACGCTCAAAGCCCGCATGAAGGAACACATCACCACCGTGATGCGCCATTTCAAGGGTAGGGTGGACGCTTGGGATGTCTGCAACGAGTGTTTTGAGGACGACGGCTCATTCCGCAACAGCCTTTTCTATCAAATCCTCGGCAGCGATTTCATCCGATTGGCATTTGAGTACGCGCACGAGGCCGACCCCGACGTTGAGTTGTACTACAACGACTTCTCGATGAACAAGCCGACCAAGGTGGAAGGCGTTGCGAAGTATTTTGAGCCGCTCGTCAAGTCTGGTCTGCCTCTGACGGGAATTTTCATGCAAGGACACATCATCCTCGAAGACTGCGCGGCTCAGATTATCAAGGATTACGACCATTCCATCAATACCATCGCGGCTATTGGTGTCAAGACTGGTTTTTCGGAACTCGACCTCTCTATCCTGCCCAATCCGTATGGTTTTTCGGGCGCCAACATCAGCGACAAGTTTGCCTACCGTCCCGAGATGGATCCTTACGTCAACGGCCTTCCCGCCGAGAAGCAAGCCGAGGCCGACCAGTTTTGGGTCGATTTTTACAAGATGCTCTTGACGCACGACGACGCCATCACCCGCGTCGCCTTCTGGTGCCTCAACGATGCCAATTCCTGGCGCAACGACTTCCCCATCAAGGGCCGCAAAGACTACGCCACCCTCTACGACCGCGCCAACAACCCCAAGCCGACAGTCGGGAAGCTGATTGAATTGGTGGAAACAAAGTAGCTTCTATTTTTTCTGCTCCACCGCTTTGACTTCTGCGGTGACGACTCCTGAAAGCAAGATGATGTTAATCAGGTCGCCGGGCTGGAGTATGGCAATGTCCGTGATGACTTTGCCGGAGCGCATGATGCGTGTGTCGTTAGCAGGCTCGGCGGCGGTTTGGAGTTCAGAAAGTGTGTTTTTACGGAACGCAATCATCTTTGTCGACGAGGTGTGAATTTTCATGGCCTTGTTTTCGAGAATTTGCTGAAGGCGTTGGCAACGGTTTGTCGCTAAAAGGGTTATGCGCGATGTCACGGTCGATATTGCGTGGTGTTTGCGTTCAAAAGCGTTTCCAAGTTTAAGTTTTATGGAGTTTGAGGTGGCTTCTATTTGCTGGTATTTCCGGCGGAAGGCCACCTCAAATTTGTATTGCAAGTTGCTTGACGGATTTTCGAGTTGTTTGCGCCGGTTATATAGCGCGCGTGAAAGTTGGTTTGTGATGTTAGAGGACAAGGCGTTGAATCTTGCGATTTCCGCCGAGTATCGGTCTGTGAGGAATCCTGCAAGTTCCGATGGCGATACAAATGACATGAACGAGATGTCTTCCGCGATTGTGCGGTTTGTGGCGTGGCCTATGCCGGTCATTATCGGCAGTGGGAATGTGGCTATTACCCGGCACAGTTCGAGGTCGTTAAAACATTGTAGAGTGTTTTCGCTGCCACCGCCTCTGATTATGCACACTGTCGTGAAGTCCGATACGTGTTCCTTTATTTTTAAGAGCGAATCTTTAATTTGTGCGGCGGCCTCGGGTCCCATCATCAACGCCGGAAATAGTTTTGTGTTAAGCCTAAAGTCCTTCGTGGAGCGGATTATGCTCATGAAGTCTGCGTAGCCTTTGCCGCTTTCGACCGATATTACGGCAATGTCTTTTATGAGCCGTGGTATGGTCAGCGATTTGTTAAGCGCGAACAGTCCTTCGGATTTTAATTGTTCGATTGTCAGTTGTTTAAGGCGGGTTTGTTCGCCGAGGATCGAGTCGATGTCTATGTCGTTTACGTTGAGCCGGAGGCCGCGTGTCGTCGAAAAATGGACTGTGCATTGCATTGTGATTTTCATCCCGTCATGCAGCGGCTCGCCGACGGTTTGCAGGAATTTTGTGTCGAGCAGTTGGTATGTTTTTTTGTGTATGAAACCGGTGCATGTGGCGACGGTCTCGCCGTTTATTGTTTCTGAAAATTCAGGGTAGCAGTGTCCTGAGCGCGGGTAAAAGTTTAGTTTTGAGATTTCAGCCTTCAGCCAGTATGTGTTGGAGTAGTGGGTTCCGATTGCCCGTTGGATGCTTGATGTGAACTCGAAAAGCGAGTGGACTTTTTTGCCGTTTATGATTTCCGACATGGATTTTTGTTTGGATTGTTCGTCTTTTAAATGGTTTACTGTGACGTAAAGTTAGTGCATTGTTTTTAGACGGCAAAATTTTTTCGAGAAAAATTTAAATATTTTTTCGGATGCCATGTCATAGCCCCACTGATTTTCCACCCGAAACTCTGAAATTCAAATTGTTGCGATTTTGATGTAATGCGAAGTATGCAAAAAAAAAAACACTTTACTTTCTTAAATACTTTATTTACCTTTGCACCTGCTAATTTTCTTAGCAATCAATGATTTTTGCAACGATGAACACATCACAAGCAGTCAATTGCGAAAAGTATAACGGCGGTGCCGATTTTGCGGAGAGGATAGTTCCGTACAATCCCGAGGGCGGAGAGACCAAAAAAGGGAAGTCGGTAGAGTACGCCCTGCGCCCTGACGTCAGGTACTGGTTCCCAATACGCGCCACCCACCACCGCGCCCAGAAGATTTACGACAAAATCGTCAGTCTGCGCAACGACTGCCTCGAACCCTACTTGCCAATCCTTCGCCACATCGAGTACACCAACGAGGATTTCAACAACCCAACCCAATACATCGCAGACAAGCCGCTTGACACAGGACTTCTGTTCCTGAAAAGCACTCTCAACGACTTCAAGACCTTGCTTCAATACGAATCGATGTTCCCCGGCATGACACCATATTACAACCACTTTTGTACGAATGAGTTTGGGAAGAACGAGTTTTTGGTCGTCCCCGAGCGGCAGATGCAAAGTTTCCGCATCATCGTGGAATCTGGGAACGAGAACATAATCGTGAATCAGAATCTCGTCCCTTCATTCTTGACTGGCGACCGCGTCGTTGTCATCGGCGGGCCGTTCGCATGGGTCGAGGGAATTGTGATGAAATACAAGCATCAGAAAAGGGTGTTTGTGGAATTGCAAGGGGTTGGCAGGTACGCGGCGGGGTATGTGCCGGGGGCGTGGATACGACGGATCGCCTAATTACAAACCTGACGGTCAATATAAATCATCATGGTCTCATTAATGCGAAGAAAAA
>CAJOJG010000087.1 GCA_905234655.1 uncultured Bacteroidales bacterium | reverse complement strand
CATGGTTTTCAAAGGCGGCGACTTGGTGAGGATGGAAGAAGTTGAGAAGTAAAAATCAACCTAAATTGCTCAATCAACATGTCTGAAAAAGATTGATAACTGCTATATTCTGCCCGCCAGCGTTTCCCTGAAGCCGGCGTTGCTCGGATTGAGGTAGATGCCCATGGTTGTATTGCTTTAAAAGTTCATCGCAAAGTTAATAATTTCCCTCAAAAAAAAAATTGCGACGCATCAAACATTTTTGTAATTTTGCCTCGTACCAAACAAAAGACAATGCGCCTTTTCACATTCGACATTATCATTATCCTTGTGCTTTTCCGACAGCGTGAAGGCAGCCGCCTACAATCAGATAGCAAGGAAGGTCGGTTTGGCAGGCAACCCCGACACCGCAATCAAATCAAACTCAAAGGCGACAATATGCCCGTGGGACGTTTTTTGGCAGAGAGGGAACATTTCAAGTCGCTGTCGATGCCAATCCAAAAAGGCGACATGGTGACGACATGACGCTGGTGGGGATACGGGTGTGATTTTGTTTTCTTCTCTCACTTCACCCATTCCGTAATCTCGCATTGGTGCTCTTTGTCGTCGTCGTACTTGATGCCGACGAAAAGCACCTTGCCAGTGAAGTCGTCGAGCAAGCGGAAATATTCCTTGTCCTTGATTTGCTGCAACGCCTTGCCGGTCGATCTGTTGTGCTTCAATTCAAAGATGAGTGCGGGATGAACGCCGTCGCAATGAATCGGCACAAAAATCAAGTCGGCAAAACCTTTTCCTGCGGTTACTTCCTTGTAAATCCGATAGTTGTTGAGCGCAAAGACGTATGCGATGTAAACCGCCGAGGCGAGCGCGTCCTCGTTGTTGTAATTGCGGTTTGAAGTAACGTGGATGTGGCTGCGGTTCAACGCCTCGGCGACGGCCTTGGAATTTTTGAGCAAAGTTTGGGTCAAAAGTTCCTCGGAATCTTTGATTATTTCATCAGTCTTTGAATAGTCGGGCATTGCAGCCATCGCATTGTGCCATTCCTTGCGGACTTCAAAATTCGGGATCCGACAAGTGCCTTTTATATTGTTGTAAGCCAAATATCCGAGGTGAATCAAATACGTGAAAACATCGTCCTTGGTAACGAAATCGGTCATTGTGTTCAAGTAACTTGTAACATTCACCTTCACTTCCTCGCCCGCAATCATCTTGATGACATCTTCCTTTGCGCCTTTGTAATTGTGTTTCAGGCGGTCGGTGATGACGGCGTAGGTCGAGGTCTTGCCCCAAAAGTTGCCAAACTCGCCTTTCAGCATACATTTGACGACCGATTCGGGGTTGTAGATTTCAAAGCCGTTTTGGGCATAGCCGTCGTATTCTTGCTTGCACCTTGCAAAATCCACTTTGAATTTTTTGCACAACGGCTTGACCTCTTTTTCGGTAAAGCCAACAAATTCAGCAAGATTGTATGCGTTGAGAATCGTATATTCCTCAAAATTATTGAGTTTGCTCTGCACCCTGTCCCTTACGACCGGCAAAATACCCGTGATATACGCAAGCGAAATGGCGTTGCTCAAAGTTTCACTTTTAAAAAGTCCGTTCAAAAATTCTAAATACTCGTCGAACAAATGAGTGCCGAATGTGTCGCGCACAAGGCTGTCGTATTCGTCAAGAATTATGACAAAAGTCTCACCCGTGGCGGCGTAAACCTCTATCATACAATTTGCCAAAGTCTCATTATCACGAAATTTGATTTTAGGAAACTGCACTCTGAATTCCCTGAGAAGTTTCGCCTGCAAATCTATCAGCATTTCATCTTTTACCCTTGCATTTTGATACTCGCTCGCAACGTCAATCTTTATGAAATTGAGTTTGTTAAGGTATTGTTCAAAGTTCTTTGCTTTGGAAATCTTCAACTTTTTGAACATTTCCCTCGAATCGCAGCCTTTGGAATAGTAGGCACATAACATTTTTGTCGCAATGGTCTTGCCGAACCGCCGCGGGCGTGAAACGCAGATATATTTCCCCGGCGTGCCGATTAATTTGTTTAACTCACTTATTAACATCGATTTATCGACGTATATTCTGCCCGCCAGCGTTTCTTTGAAGCCGGCGTTGCTCGGATTGAGGTAGATGCCCATGGTTGTATCGCTTTAAAAGTTCGTCGCAAAGTGCTGCAAATGTACACTTTTCGGGGCGAGTTTGCAAATTATAGCAAAAGATTTTTTCAATTTTTGGGGATGAATTAAAATTATGTTGTTGCCCGAAAACCTAAAATTACGTAAAAATTTTCATTTTCTTACGTCATATTTTGGAAATTGTCATTCAGTAATCTCGCTTAGTTGCTTTTTACTGTCATTATGTCGTTCTGTCCATGGAAAACTGACAAATATCTGCCGATTTGCTGCAACAATGCCATCTTGACATTAAAAAACTCATTGGTACAATAATTGAAAAGTGAAATATAAACTATAAACAAATCAAAAAAAATGAATAATAAAAGTAACGATTACAGTTGGCTGTGGAAAATGCTTTTGGGTGCGTCAATTAATGTGGCGGCGCAAGGTATGCGCAAAAAATTGAACAATAAAAACGTCTTGGCGACGGTATTATCAAGCGCGGCTACCTCAAGATTAATGACGAACTGTTAACAAAAGTAGTTCTCGTTTTTCTGTATTTCAAACGCATCCTATGAAACCCATCCTCGCCGCACTTCTCTCACTCGTCGTATTCGGATGCAACTGCAACCACTCGGACGGCGGTTTCGCACCGACGACAATCGCCGATTCAGTATATTTGCGGTTTGCCGATTTGAACGCCGACAAGACGATTTTGTTGGACAGTTCAGTGGTTGTCGAACTGAAAAAAACTGACCGCCTTAATCAGTATTACGATGTCTTTGTAAGCGAATTTAACAATCAAATAATCAACGGTTTTCATTTTGTGGAAAAGAACGCGCCTGTCGCTGGTGTCCTACAAAATGAAAACGACATCAGGACGTTGCACGACTGCATCAATTCTGATTCTGTAACGGAAAATTTTTCAGAGGATTTTTTGCAAATTTACACGGCTCACGCAAAAAGTTTTGAGAATGACACAATGCTGCACCAACTGGAAAATCTTAATGAATATTTGTCGCAATCAACATATTTTCAGGATGTTGCATAGTTTTGTGCAGAATTTGCTTGAAAACACCCACGGAATCACAATACCAAACATGAAACAAGACCTTCAAAACGGCTATTTTTTCATCTATGATGTCGCTTCAAAACGGTTTTGGAAATGCTCAAAAGACCTGACGGAAAAGGCGTCATTTTCACTTTTCCCACGTTTTTTTCATTTTTTTTAACAGCGCACTGTCCGAAATTTCCCGTAACTTTGCCGTCAACAAAATCCAATCAAAACATTCGTCCGAAAATGAACGACACCACATACACCGACGAAGCGATAATGGCGATGTTTGCCGACCCGACGACGAGGGAAAAGGCATTCAGGATTATCGTCAAACAGTTTGGCGCACAGTTATATAGCCGGATACGCGCCATCGTGGGCGGCCACGAGGAAACCGACGACGTGCTTCAAAACACCTTCATCAAGGCGTGGCGGTCGCTCGACCGGTTCCGACTCGAATCGTCGCTGTACACATGGCTCTTCCGCATCGCCACCAACGAGGCGTTGACCCTCGTAAGGCGCAGAAAATCAAAGATGTCGCTCTCTCTATACGATGACGAGATGAAGATTACCGTGCCGTCCAACGACTTGGAAAGTAGCGAGACCGGCGACGAGATTGCCGACAAGTTGCAGTCGGCGGTGGAAAAACTTCCCGAAAAACAGAAACTCGTCTTCCAGATGAAATATTTCCAAGAGATGAAGTACGACGACATGGCGGGCATCCTGAAAACGTCCGTCGGCGCATTGAAGGCGTCGTACCATTTCGCCGTCAAAAAGATTGAAAACTTTTTGCAAATCCGTTAAACCTTACACTTTTTTTGTAGTCAATCATACCAAACAACACAAACCAATCCGCATAAGATGGAACCGAACGACAGCATAGAGTGCAAGATGAAATTTGACGTGCCGGACGGCTATTTCGACACGCTCGCCGACAATGTGATGCAGCGCATCGACTTCGACGACCGCCGCCGTCGCCGCCGCCGCACTGTCGCGCTGCGCACCGTTGTCGCGATGGCGGCCGTCTGGGCGGGCGTGGTGGTATGGACGCACCGGGGCTCGTCGGCCGATATGCCCGAAAACGTCCAGCAACAGTTTGACGCACAGTACGTAAGCAACGTATCGGCGAATTTTTCGGACATTGGCGTCATCGAATACCTCGACCAAAACTCTCGACAGCAAACCGCCGTCGAAGAATACGACGCCGAACTTCTCGCAATGTACGCCTCGCCGGTCAATTTTATGTTTTAAGTTTTTTATATCAAGATGACTACAACAATTAGAATCATTCTTACGACGATAATATTGACGGCCGCAATCTTCACCGCCGGCGCACAGGACGGCGGGGGCAGTCCGCAGCCGTCGTGGGACGACCTCAAACAGCGTTTCAAATGCGAAAAAGTGGCTTTCATCACGTCGGGGATGGACTTGACCGTGGAAGAGGCGCAGCAATTCTGGCCCCTTTACAACAAGTACGACGCAATATTCGACAGCATCGGCGAGGCGCGCAGGCAAAATTTCAAACGGAAAGACTGCATCGAAAACCTCGACAAGATGACCGACGCGAAGGCGGGCGACATCATCTCAAAATCCTTTGAATGTGACGCCCAGGAACTTCAGACGCGCCGCCGCTACCACGAGGAACTCTCAAAACTATTCCCACAAAAGAAAATACTTCTCTACTACCACCTCGAGCACGAGTTTCGCCGTCAGAAAATATCCGGCAACAAGCCCGTCGGCAACAGTTTCGGCAAGAGTTTCAAGGACAAATAAATTTTTCCGCCATTTGTTGTGGAATTGTCCTAAAAAAACTATCTTTGCAGCGACAAAAACAATAGCGAAGAATGTTCATACCATTATTACATTACCGCAACCAGTTCGAGGTATTCTCGACGATGAGCGCAGAAGAATTTTCGCGCCACTTGTTCGACACCGTCCGCAAAGACCTGGAAGAAGCCTACATGAACCACCGCTGGCGGCACAACTGCCAGTACGAATTTTCGGGCAGCAACTTCCGTTTCGCCTGGAACGGCTTCAACAGGTTCAACGGCGTCAAAAAATGCGAACTCGAAATCTCAAAAGACCTCGGACAGATATTCCTTGACGTCAAGTACGACTTCTCGGAAGTGTTTTTCCTGTGCTTGCTCTTCACGATGATACCGCTCGTGGATTTTTGGGGCGACGGCGCGTACCGCCTCATCGTGCTGATAATTATATGGACGGTCTACCTCGCCAATTTCATCATCACGTACCTCAGGCTCAACACCTACTTCAAGCGGATGGTGAAGGACACCTACATCGACTTCGACAAATCTTACAAAAAGAAACTACTGTAAATGAACAAAATGCTCGACGACCTTCGCGCCGCGATGAGACGGATTGGCGCGGCGGCATACATCATTTTCAATACCGACCCCAACAACGACGAGTACATCCCGCGCGAATATATGGTCGCAAAGGCTCTGACGGGTTTCACGGGCGACAACGCAATCGCCATCATCACCGACGACTTCGCGGGACTGTGGACGGATTCGCGGTTTTTCATTTCGGGCGAAATCGAAATGCGCCAGTCGGGATTCCAGTTGATGAAAAAAGAGACCAACGACGACCCATCGTTTTCCAAATTCCTCGCCCAGCGGCTCAATAAGGGCGACAAGGTTTGCTTTGACGGACAGTTAGTTACCGACCGGCTCTATCAGACCATCAAGGCGGACTTGGACGCTGTGGGCGTTATTATAGACAACGACACCGACCTCACACCGCAATTTTGGAAAGACCGCCCGCAGCCAGTCTTCACGGATATTTTCGTCCTCGACGACAAGTATTCCGGACAGCCCGCCGCCCAAAAAATAGCGAAACTTCTCAACACCATTGTCAATGACTATCAGGTACTTACACGTCTCGACGACATCGCCTGGCTACTCAACCTTCGCGCCGCCGACATCGACTATTGTCCGTTGATAAGGTCGTTTCTGATTGCCGGGCCTGACGGCGTAACATTGTTCGTCCACGACGGCCGCGTCAACGGCAAAATCAAGGACTACCTCGATTCGCTCGACGTCCGTACCGCCCACTATTCCGACATCTACGCCCGCCTGCGCCAACTGCCCGCCTGCGCCAACGTCCGCATCGAAAGGCGGTCTGCCAACTCGCTGATTGTAAGTTCAGTAAATCCAAAATGCAAAATCATCGACACGCCAAGTCCCGTGCAGCAATGGAAGGCGGTCAAAAACGACGTTGAACTCACCAACTTCCGCCGCGCATTCGTCTTGGACGGCGTTGCGTTGGAACGGTTTTTCTATAAGTTTGAATCCAAACTCGCTGCCGGCGAGCCGCTTACGGAACTTTCCGCCGCCAATCTTTTGCTCGACGAGCGCAAGAAGGGCGAAGGTTTCATTTCAGAAAGTTTCGAGTGCATCTCTGCCTTCAACCAACACGCCGCGATGCCGCATTACGCGCCGACCACCGACAGCGACCTGCCCATCGACGGCAACGGCGTTTACCTCGTCGATTCGGGCGGACAGTATTTTTATGGCACTACGGACATCACGCGCACCCTCGCTACCACGCCCGACGGCAAGTTTGCCGAACAGTTTATGCTCGACTATACACTTGTCCTTCAAGGACATATCGAACTTGCGACGGCCGTATTTCCCAAAGGTTCGTCGGGTTCGAGGTTCGAGGCGTTGGCTCGCGTCAACATGTGGAAACACGGCCGCAACTACGGACACGGCACCGGCCACGGCGTTGGCTACTGCCTCAACTGCCACGAAGGCCCGCACTCGATTTCGCCGATTCCCAACAAAGTCGCCTTGGAACCAGGCATGATTGTTACAGACGAGCCGGGCATCTACATCGAAAACGAGTACGGCATCCGCACCGAAAACATGTTGCAGGTCGTCAAGTCCGAATTTGAAGATTTTTACAAGTTCGACGTCCTCACCCTCTGTCACATCGACACCCGCCCGATCATCAAAGACATGCTGACCAAGCCGCAAATAGTTTTTGTGAACGATTACAACCAGCGCGTATTCAACACGCTCTCGCCGTATCTCGACGAGGACGAGAAGGCGTATCTGAGGGAACGGACGCTGGCGATATGAGTTTTCATCCCGACTACACCACCTCATACCTTGACAATTCCCAGCCGTTGAACACCATAATTATACCCGTCAGCGTCCACCCCTTGTCTTTGGCTTGGACGTTGATTTTTTTGTCGTTGATGTACTTGGGAAGTTGAACGCGGGCTTCGTCGAGAAGTGCGTCGATGTCTTTTGGATTAGATGACTTCGGACAATATTTCAATTCGATGACGTAAGCATACGGTGTGCCGAGGCGCGGCTCGAGGTAAATGTCGCTGTAACAATGTCCGTGCGCATACTCGCTGTGCGCAACGTAATAATTGAGGTTTGTGCCGAACTGCCCAAGGACAAAACCTTTTACAAAAGCCTCGCCGGTCTTGATGAAATCGCTGTTGTCGGAAGTCTCTTTCATGCAACTTGCGATGTAGCGCATAAAAGGTTCGTGTTCACCGTTCCAAGCAAAATTGTAGCCAAGGTCGTTCATGATGTTGTCGTCGGTTTTCCACGAAATCAGGGTTTCATACGACCTTTTCATATAGTCGAAATATTGTTGGCGGACGGTGGAATTTGGGATTATCAGCAAAGTTCTTCCCCTTTCGTGGTTGCCGACAGACAACAAGCCCATATAAAACATCAGGCTTACAAGGTTTTCGTAACTTGTGAGGTCTTTTAATGAAAATTCAGGTTTTATGTTGCAGTATATCTGCCCCTCGGTCGTAATCCGCTGAATGAGAGATGTTTTCTGTCCGAATTGTTTTTCAATGCGGATAAGTTTTGTCATCTTGTTGTAGTCGGTGGTGATATTGCTATCAACCAATTTTTCGGGGATTTCGCCGTCGTTTTCAATGTAAAATTTTAGGAAATACAACGCCATGTCCGAATTGTACATGCGGTCTTGTTTCAACGACTTGGTGCTGAAACAATTGTTGTCGTACCACGGCTTGGTGATTTCAATCAGTTGGTCAACGCTGTGGTTGAAAATTCCTGTCGCATCACGGTAATATTCAAGCATTTGGCGGAATTCAGATTCAGTAAAGCCCGCCAACGAATTGAATTTCCGGCTTGTCGAGATATTGTCCCCGATGTTGTAACCGCTCGTTACATCGCTGAGCGTCAGCGGCGTAACGCCCGAAATCATAATTCTCGCAACGGGGGCGTTGTTGTCGGTGGTGCCGACCTTCAAGGTGTTGAAAAACAGGCGGAAAAAGCCGTCGCCGTGGGTCAAGTCCTGATAGTTCGTTTCGCTGTCGGCAAGCATCGTGTTGGCAAAATTGTCGTACTCGTCGATGATGGCATAGACAAACTGACCGGAAAGATGGACTTTCCCTAATAGTTTTGTAAACGCCGTATTTGAACTCTGTTCTTGATATAATTCTTCCACGATGCCTTTGGGCAACATATCCTCGTACTTGCTTGCAAAATCCCTTAGTGTGGTCAAAACATTTGCGTTGAAAGATTCGTTGACTTTCGCCACGTCCGGGTCAATTCCCGAAAAGTTGAATTTCAAAATCAAATACTTGTTGCGTTCCTTCGTGGGGTTCTTGCCAATGTACAAGTCGCCGAACAAAGCCTCAAACCCGTCCTTCATCGCCACATCGTAATATGCCGCCAACATATTGAGCATCAGGCTTTTGCCAAACCGTCGCGGACGAAGGAACGTCTGAAAGTTGTATTCTTCGAGCGCGGGTATGAACATCGTCTTATCCACATAGTATTTGTTTTCCCTGCGGATTGTCGCAAAGTCGCTCTGTCCGTATGGCAGAAGTCGTATTGGTGACGCTGTATTCATATCATTGACGTTTTAATATTCCAACGGCGAAGTTAATAATAATAATCAACAAAAAGAAAAATATTTTTTCCCATCCCGTAACTTTCAGAAACCCAATATATCAATATTTTTTCAAAAAGTAACCTGTTATCCGGGGTAAGTCAGTGGGCGCGAAAACATAAAATACGGGTATAATATCTCAGATTTACAGACCGAAAATTGACAAAAGACCATGAAATACAGGACATCGAGTCCATAAAGGTATCCCTGTTAGAAAGCGCTTGCGGTTTGAATCTGAGTTGTTGAAAAAAAAAATTTTGAATTTATTTTCTGTTTTTAGGAATTTGTGATAACTTTGCGGCAGATTTTGGGCGTATAATCCCAATTCTGACGAATGATATTTTTGGAGGTGTTATGACTTTCTTACGCTAAAAGTTTAGGACACTTATTGGTGAAGATAGGAAGCCAAAGTTCAATCGGGTGTCCCTGTCTATGTCTTTAGACAAGGCTGATCTTCGTACTCGCCATCAAGTGCCGACAATTGCGTAGCGACTGATGCAAGTGGCGTCGCAACAATCGAGCTAAAAAATGTTCTTGGTCAAGAAAACATCAACTTCGGTGTTTTTTCTGACACAGGCGCCAGCGCAACCCAACGGGCTGCAAGTTCAATCGAATTGTGCAGCCCGTTGTCTGTTTGGAAGTATGCAAGCGAAAGGTGCATGTCAGCATGGTTATCAATTGAAAGAAAAGTATCAGGTGAATTGAACCTATTGCATTTTCGGTGCGGAATCCTGTCATCTTTGCCATAATAATACCAGATTTCGGGCAAAGACGACAAGGTTTTCCGCACCGTTATTTTTTTTATCCGCGGTGAAAGTTAACGAATAAGTATTTTGCCTATTGAAAAACATTTTGTAAATTTGCACAATCGAAAACTAAAATTTCAGGCACAATGGGCAAATTTTTGGA
>CAJOJG010000086.1 GCA_905234655.1 uncultured Bacteroidales bacterium | reverse complement strand
TTCTTGTTCTGCATCATATACTTAAAGACTGAATCATATATCGGGTTGGCAATCTGTATCATAACCGTTCGTTTTGTTCTTCGTCGCAAAGGTAAGAAACTTTTGTCAGTTTCGCAAAATATTGTAAATAAATCTTAGCATGAATTTTGGCAAAAGTCTTGGCGGTATCCTTAAAACTAACAATTTAAAATATTCCCACTTGCTTATAAAACTTCTTAAATTCAACTTAAAAAAGCAACAATCTTTGAATGATTTTCCACAAAAATCTGTGAAATCACCCACAAAAAAATCCCAAAAAAAATTTGCATATCTCAAAAATCCTTTGTTACTTTGCGGCGTGGTACAAAACACATGACAATATGAAAAACCTTATGGCATATAACAACTGGTGGTGGCGCTTGCGGAATCAGAATTCGTGAGTCGGTCGCCTTTTGTATATTCCATACATAAAGATTAAGGAAAAAGGTCTGTCGGAAACTCACGGCAGACCTTTTTTGCGTCTTTATGGCGGGGTGCAAAAATGATTGTCAACAGATTGTCAACTAATTGAAAACTAATTAAAAACAAGATACAAATGTATAGTTACCAAACCAAATCAAAGACTATCCTCGGCGACCTGCATACGCCGGTGAGCGCGTACATCAGGCTGCGCGACACCGGGATACAGAGCGCACTGATGGAAAGCAACGACTACCACGGCAGCGACAATTCGCGCTCGTTCATCGGCGTCAATCCAATCGCGTCGGTGGCCATCGAGCACGGAAACGCCGTGCTGAAGATGCCCGACGGCACGTCAACAAAAAAGCCAATCACCGAATCCTACCGCGTTGAAAGCGCAATCGGCGAGTTCCTCAAAAACTTCGAGGTAACGGGTCCAGACACCAAATATTGCGGGCTGTACGGCTACACGGCGTTCGATTCCGTGCGGTATTTCGAGAACATCCCCGTCGAGGACACCTACGCCAAAGACAACGACGCGCCCGACATGATTTACATCTTGTTCAAGACCGTCGTGGTGTTCAATCACTATTCCAACACCCTGACAATCATCGACATGGTGAAGGACGGCGAGCAAGATTCAATCGCAAAAATCGAACAGACCCTCAACCGCACCAATGTCCGCCTGGACGGGTTCCGTGGCGTTGGCGACACCGTATCGACCATCACCGACGAACAGCACAAGGCCAACATCCGCGAGGGCATCAAGCATTGCCTGAGGGGCGACGTGTTCCAGATTGTGCTGTCGCGCAGGTTTGTGCAGAAGTACGAGGGCGACGACTTCAAACTCTACCGCGCACTTCGCAGCATCAACCCGAGCCCGTACCTTTTCTACTTTGACTTCGGCGGGCTGAGGATTTTTGGGTCGTCGCCCGAGACGCATTGCAGGGTGGACGGCGGACGCGCCTACATCGACCCAATCGCAGGTACAACAAAGCGCACCGGCGACCCCGAGCAAGACCGCAAAAACGCCGAGTACCTGCGCCAGGACCCCAAGGAAAACGCCGAGCACGTGATGCTCGTGGACCTCGCCCGCAACGACCTCAACCGCAACTGCACCGACGTAAAAGTCGATTTCTACAAGGACATGCAGTTTTACAGCCACGTAATCCATTTGGTGAGCCGCGTGTCGGGCAAGTTGCGGCAGAACGCCGACCCCGTGAGGACTTTCATCGACACTTTCCCCGCCGGAACATTGAGCGGTGCGCCCAAGGTACGCGCAATGCAACTCATCAACGAAATCGAGCCGCACAGCCGTGGGATTTACGGCGGCTGCATCGGTTTCATCGGTCTCGACGGCTCTCTCAATCAGGCTATTACAATCCGCACCTTCGTGTCGAGGAACAACGAACTTTGGTTTCAGGCGGGCGGCGGCATTGTCGCCAAGAGCAACGAGGAATACGAACTTCAAGAAGTCAACAACAAACTTGGCGCATTGCGTGCCGCTGTCGTCCTGGCAGAAAAAATGTAAAGCAAAATGGAAACAATAATCATAGACAATTACGACTCGTTCACCTACAATCTCGCCGGAATCGTCAACGAACTGGGCTACAATGTTGACGTGGTGAGGAACGACAAATTCCGCATCGAGGATCTTGCCTATTACGACAAGATAATCCTCTCGCCCGGCCCCGGAATACCGTCTGAGGCGGGTCTCTTGACCACCGTAATCCGCGAGTACGCCCACAAGCGTCCGATACTTGGCGTTTGCCTTGGGCATCAGGCGATTGGCGAGGTCTTTGGCGCGACGCTGCGCAACCTCACCGACGTATATCACGGCGTGAGCACCCCAGCCAACCTCTTTGGCAACGACTACCTCTTCGCCGACGTTCCGCACCGCATCGACGTGGGCCGCTACCATTCGTGGGTGGTTGACACCCAAAACTTCCCCAACGCACTCGAAATCACCGCAATGAGCGACGACGGCTGCATCATGGGGCTAAGGCACAAGCAATACGATGTGCACGGCATCCAGTTCCACCCCGAGAGCGTCCTCACGCCCGAAGGAAAGTCAATAATCAAAAATTTCTTGAAAAAATGAAGCAAATACTTCAACGCCTTGTTTCCGGCGAAAAACTCAGCCGCACGGAAACCGAACAGATACTCATCGACATCACCGAGCAAAAATACGGCAACGAGCAAATCAGCGCGTTCCTGATGGCTCTCAACATGCGCGGCATCACCACCGACGAACTTCTCGGCCTGCGCGACGGAATCCTGAAAACCGGCACGCCCGTGGATCTCGCGCCATACAAGGTTCTCGACATCGTTGGCACCGGCGGCGACGGCAAAAACACTTTCAACATCTCTACGTGCGCATGTTTCGTTGTCGCCGGCGCGGGCTACAAGGTCGCTAAGCACGGCAACTACGCCGCTACGTCGGTTTCGGGCGCGAGCAACGTGATTGAGGAACACGGCGTCAAGTTCACCGCCGACCGCGACCGCCACCTCAAAAACATCGAACAGTGTGGCATCACCTACCTTCACGCCCAACTTTTTGCACACGCGATGAAGTTTGTAGGCCCCACCCGCAAGGCTCTGCAAATCCCCACTTGCTTCAATCTTTTGGGCCCGCTCGTCAACCCCAGCCGCCCGAGTTACCAACTTCTCGGCACTGCAAACCTCGAACAGCACCGTCTCTACCATTCTGTGTGCCAACAACTTGGCATCGGCTACTCGATTGTTACCAGTCTTGACGGCTACGACGAGATTTCTCTGACCTCTGATTTCAAGGTTGCGTCCAACACCCTCGAAAAAATCTTTTCGCCCGCCGACTTCGACCTTCCGAAAATCGACCCGAAAGAGATTTACGGCGGCGCGACCAAACAGGATGCGGTCAAGATTTTTGACGACGTACTCGGCAACACCGCCACCGACGCGCAGAAAAACGTGGTTCTCGTCAACGCCGCCTTTGCCATCAAGGCAATCAACGCCGACCGCCCCACCGCCGACTGCCTCGCCGAAGCCCGCGAATCCCTCGAAAGCGGCCGCGCCCTCGCGACCCTTCGCAAATTCGTGTCCCTCAACTCATAACTTTCTATCCAAAAATGAAAAGAATTAGAAAAGAATTAAAAGAATACTCAACGTTCTAATTCTTTTCATTCTTTAAAAATTCTTTTAATTTTTGGATAAAAGAAAAGGACACCGCAAGGTGTCCGCGCAACATAAAAATTTACGTTTATGACAACGATTTTAGACAAAATTTGCGACAACAAGCGCAACGAACTCGCCACGTTGAAACGGCAATTGACGTTGACCGAAATCCGCGACCGCGAACTGTTTTCGCGGCCGTGTTTTTCGCTGACACAGAGTCTGTTGGATTCCGCGACGGGAATCATTGCCGAATTCAAACGCCGTTCCCCGTCCAAAGGCGACATCCACCCCGGCGCACAACCCGAGGAAGTCGTGTCCGGATACGAAAAAAGCGGCGCGTCGGGCGTGTCGTGCTTGGCTGACAAGGACTTTTTTGGCGGCAGTCCCGACGACGTTATCAAAGCCCGCAAAGCCCTGACGCACACGCCGTTGCTGTACAAGGAATTTGTGGTTGACGAATACCAGTTGAGCCTTGCCAAAAGTTGCGGTGCGGACGTTGTGTTGCTCATCGCCGCCTGCCTCGGCCGCCAGCAACTCGCCGAATACGCCCACTGCGCCCGCGAATTGGGATTGCAGACCTTGCTCGAAGTCCACAGCGAGGACGAACTTGTTTACGCCGACAGCCACACCGACATCATTGGCGTCAACAACCGCAACCTCAAAGTCTTCAAGACCGACGTGCAGACATCTTTCGACCTCGCCAACTCGATACCAGAAGGTTACGTAAAAATCTCTGAATCAGGAATTTCGCAGCCATCGACGGTAACCGCACTGCGCAAAGCGGGCTACCGTGGCTTCCTCATGGGCGAAAACTTCATGAAAGCCCCCGACCCCGCCGCCGCCCTTCGCCAATTCATACAAGAATTGACGTGAGCGGACACTACGTGTCCTTGGTTTTTAAACAAAAATTAAAAGAATGTCTATCCAAAAATTTAAAGAATTTTAAGAATACCAGCCTTCTAATTCTTTTCATTCTTTTTAAAATTCTTTTAATTTTTGGAAAAGAAAAACAGCCACCGTAGGTGGCGAAAACGTAAAAAAATGAAAGTTAAGATTTGCGGATTGCGCGATAATTTCACTGAAGTCATGGCGTTGAGGCCGGACTTCGCGGGACTGATATTTTATCCCAAGTCGCCGCGATATGTCGGTGATTGTCAGGACGATGCGTTGAAGATGAAATTGACATACACCAAGAAAGTCGGCGTTTTTGTCAACGACGATTACGACACTATCGCCAGGGCGGCGGCAGAGTTTAATCTTGATGCGGTGCAGTTGCATGGCGACGAAACGCCGCAGTTGTGCGATTTTTTGCGTCAGGACTACTTGGTAATCAAGGCGTTGAGCATCGCCACTGCCGACGATTTGGCGAAATTGGCGGCGTACAAAGGCGTTGTGGATTATTTCCTTTTCGACACCAAGACCCCCGGCTACGGCGGCTCGGGCAAGAAGTTCGATTGGCAAATCCTCAATTCAGCCCTCATTGACGCGCCATTCATCCTCAGCGGCGGAATTTCGCCCGACGACATCCCCGCCGTCATTGACCTCAAAATCCCAAACCTCGTCGGCATCGACCTCAACAGCAAGTTTGAGACCGCCCCGACAATGAAGGACATCGCAAAACTTTCCGATGTTATGAGGATTGTTAAGAATTAAAGAATTTATTAACCATCATACAGCATTCTGCATAGCAATTATGCATTATGCATTATGAATTATGCATTAATAAAAATGAACAGAATCGACAGACTTTTCCAATCTGGAAAGCGGGACATCCTCTCGGTGTATTTCACTGCGGGCTATCCCAACCTCGACGACACGGTGAGAATCATCAAGTCGCTCTCGGACCACGGCGTTGACATGATAGAAATCGGCGTTCCGTTTTCCGACCCGATGGCCGACGGCCCGGTAATCCAAGCCTCGAGCCAACAGGCCCTGCGCAACGGCATGAACCAAAAATTGCTGTTCCAACAGTTGAAGGACATCCGCCAAGTAACTGACATTCCGCTGATTGCGATGAGTTACGTGAACACCGCGATGCAGTTTGGCTTTGAGAAATATTGCAAGGCGTGTGCGGAAGTGGGCATCGACGGTCTGATAATCCCCGACCTGCCGATGGAAGAATATCTTGCTGATTACAAGCAATTTGTAACCGCCAACAACCTTTCCTACACCCAACTCGTAACGCCCGAGACCACCGACGAGCGTGTCCGCGCCATCGACGACACCACCACCGGCTTTGTCTATATGGTCTCGTCGGCGTCCACCACTGGCGCACAGCAATCGTTCAACGATGCCAAGCAACAGTATTTCAAGAAGATAGAATCGATGAACCTCAAGAATCCGACCCTCGTCGGCTTTGGCGTGAGCAACAAGGAAACCTTCCGCGCCGCCGCCGACCATTCACGCGGCTGCATCATCGGCAGCGCGTTCATCAAGCTTCTCGGCAGTTGCAAGACTATCGACGAGGCTGTGGAAACACTGATAGCGAGGGTAAGGTAAAAAAAAGAGTGGTGCGGCATTTCGCCACATCACTCATTTTTTTCATTTGCGCAACCCAATGACAACCAACATCTTGCATTTTTTTCAAAAAAAATCTTTTTTTTCTTTGCTCAATTCAAACAAATCCTCTAACTTTGCAGCCGAAATATTTGGGGCAGTGCAACAGCACACCCCAAGCCTTGAATAATTTTTATTAGAGAATTATTCGGAAGTTGTGCTGGAATCTCCTAAAGTAAGAACCTAGGAAATTCGAACAATAACAGGAGAACAGCACGGCGACCGGCTCATTATATGGGCGTGGTGTGCTAATGTTGTATCTTTGTTATTGGGCTTTCCTAGGGCCTTTACTTTAGAGATGTGACATGGAAAAGGCGCTACGCTTTTTTTATTTCCCCTTCTTGAAATTATTTTCTGAAAAATTGTTCTTAAACGATAAAAGTCGTTCGCGGCAGGCACGGAAGATGAGTTTTCATCGGAAGGCCTGCATGTCGGATGCGGCTGTCATTTAGAACAAAATGAATTTTCTTTCTGACGGTAAATACTTGAAGTGCAGTATGTTTGGCTGTGTCTATGGCAGCAACAAGAAAGTGCCGTATTCGACGGACGACAAGGTTGACAATCCAGTTTCGCTTTACGCAGCGACCAAAAAGTCAAACGAGCTTTTGGCGCACGCTTACAGCAAACTTTACGAAATTCCATCGACGGGCTTGCGATTTTTCACGGTCTATGGCCCGGCAGGTCGCCCCGACATGGCGTATTTTAGTTTCACAAACAAACTCGTTAAGGGCTACACAATCCAAATTTTCAATTATGGCAACTGCAAGCGCGATTTCACTTACATCGACGACATCGTTGAGGGCGTAATCCGCGTGATGCAAAAGCCGCCTCAAAAATCCATCGGCGACGACGGCCTGCCAATCCCGCCATACGCCGTCTATAACATCGGCAACAGCCGCCCCGAAAACCTTTTGGATTTCGTTGACATCCTTCAACAGGAACTCATCCGCGCAAATGTCCTTCCGCCGGACTACGACTTCAACGCCCACAAACAGCTCGTCCCGATGCAGCCCGGCGACGTGCCAATCACCTTCGCCGATGTCAGCGCGTTGGAAAAGGAATTCGGATTCAAGCCGAAGACAGGGTTAAGGGAAGGATTGAGGAAATTCGCGGAATGGTATGGGGGGTATTATAGGTGAAAAAAGATTTGGCGGAATGAAAAAGTATTTGTAAGTTTGCGTCGAAACAGAAACTGAACCGCTTATGGCATACACTGGCAACATACAAAGTTATTCGCCGTCATACTACGACGTGATGGCGTATCTGCATTCAATTCCTATCACAACCGAGGTTAAAGAGAATGTTGGGCGGCGTTTGGTGAATGAAGTTACCGAACCGGCGTTGGCAAAGGCGTATGCAACCCTTGATGAATTGGGCAAACTGAAAGACGATTGGGACGGCGAGGGCGCGTTGCCAATATCCCAAAATGTGATGCAAAACATGAAAAACGTCCTGTTGATTTCAGAAAATTCAGATTGGGAAGGATGGATGATTTCGCCTGATGTCAATGCAACGTTGGGGTTGCAATCAAAAAAATCTCGCGCCTGCGTGAGCCTTGGCGCAAAAGAATTTTCGTATTACGTCAGGAAAAATGGCGTTAGGATGGCGGCAAGCCACGTGGATTTCGACCCGCAAGTATTTTTGAATGTATTAAGGGTAATTGAACGACGGTAATTCCTGATAATGAAAATGTTGCGAGAATTGTGCGCAGTGCTTGGATTGTCGATGGCGAAATCCAACACACGGCTTTTGTCCTGAGGCATAAGGAAACATACATTTCCGTCAACCGCCCGTCTGTTCCGACGTATGGCAGCGATGTCAAATACTTCGTAGAAACGCATCCCGATTTCTTCGCTGACGAAAACAAGGCGAAGTATTCACGTGCGTTGCTCAATGTCGGCGAAATCAGAAAGTTCAAAATCGTTTTTTCAGGTATCGAACTTAATGTCAATGTGGAAGTTGAACCGCGTGATGTTTTCACAAAATCACACGCTGGCATCTTCACGCGCCACAAAGACACCAACATCAAGACCGGCGACAGACTTTACATCGAATCGCTCGGCGATGACATTTCCGCCGACGAGCTTCTTCTCGAAGTGCGTTCAAGGCTGATTGACATTTCGAAATTGGAATATTGCGAATTATATTCCTGAGTCAATAAATCTATTTCGGAACTTTTAAGCAAGTCAAATCCGATTGCCATTTTTCAAGCATCGAAAAAAACTTTGATGCTTTTCATTGCCATGCCATTTTTCACCAAGTATATAAAATCGGCGGCAGCGTTGCTGAAACGGAACAAAGTAATCTTTGAAAATTTTTCATATCTTACTTTGTTTCAGGTGTTGAGCCTGATATTCCCGCTGATAACGTATCCGTATTTGACAAGGACGCTCGGCGCGGAACTTTACGGACTGGTGATAACGGCGCAGGTGCTTTCAAGTTATTGCTCGATAATAGTCCAATTCGGATTCCCGCTGGTGAGCGCAAGGCACATTTCAATCCACAAGGATGACCCAAACGAATTGTCGAGGGTAATGTCGGCGATATTGTGCGCGCAGTTTGCGCTGTGGATTGCTTCGTTTGTGGTTTATTTGGGCGTCATCAACGTTGTAGAGGTTTACAGAGAGCATTTTTGGTTGTTTTTCTATTCGTTTTTCCTGACGGTTACCATTTTCCCGAAAATGTCGCGCGACAGGAACAACGGCCAGTTCAAAAAAATGGGGTTGATTGTATTTGCAACCGTGGCCGCATTGTTTGTCGTTGTAAATGTTTTTTTAAGCCCGATTGTCAGATTTTTGATAGGTCAGGATATCGACTTGCTGCCGGTGCGACTTTTTGTCCTAAGTCCACTGTTTTTAGGTGTAAGTCAGTAGTTTCAGAGAACCATTATTCAATCTTGTGAAAACTATCTTTTCATCAATAGGAGTTACAGGTCAAGGTTTATTTTTTTGTTTTGCTTTAATTGATGCAATAATCTTGTTTATCGCTATTTACAAGTTTAGAATAACCAATTTGTCAATATTATATTACTTGATTATAGTTGTTTCTACATATTTTAACAATTCAATGAATATGTTGAGACAAGTTGTTGCAGATGTCATAGTTTTTTGGGCTTTTATTGAGTTTTATAGAAACAAAACAAAAGGTATTATTTTGGTTGCAATTGCAACAGGGTTTCACTATTCAGCAATGCTTATGATAATATTTGTATTTATAAAACCAATTGTTGTATATACTACGAAATTGCCCTATTTTTTATTGGTATTAACGACAGTATTGGGTACAACAAATCTTTTAAGTGCTGATATTGTTAATAATTATATATTTATGTGGATGCCCGATGTAGGTGAACTTGATTATTATCGCAGTGCTTATGCGGGTTCAGATTTGTATTATAACAATACGAGTACAATATATAGAGTCTCAAAAATATTTTACGTTCCACTTTATTTTTTAAGTATCAAATCATTAGATAATTATCTTCTAAATTCTTATAACAAATTTATATTCAGATTTGGACTGTTATCTTTTTGTTTGCGTATTATATTATTGCAAAATAATTTGGTTGGCAGGTTTTCAGGCTATTTTTGGCTCCCGTCTGTATTTCCTATATACTATTTGCTTAAATATTATTGGGATAACAAAAGAATTAATCAATTTGTACTCTGTTCTTTCTATAGCATAATACCATATTTAATCAAAATAATAAATGGTGAATATGAATATAAATATCATTTTTTTCTATTTCAATAATAGAATCATTTGATTATCCCATCATGAAAATCCTTCACATCATCACCAACACTGAACTTGGCGGTGCGCAAAAGGTCTGTATCGACCTGTGTCAAAAAGCCGTTGAAGACGGAAATATCGTTGCTGTTGCAAGTATGTCTGGCGGCTATATGTGGCGACAACTGCCAGGAAACGTGGTTCAGTTTCAACTTAAAAATATGGTCAAACCCATAAAACCGTTAAAAGACATAAAAGTTTTTTTTGAACTACAAGCCGCCGTAAAAAAATTCAAGCCCGACATTATCCACCTACATTCGAGTAAAGCGGGAGTTTTGGGACGTTTGGTTTCACTTTCCAACTACAAACGGATTGTCTATACAGTCCATGGTTTTGATTCTATCCGACTGAAACACAGAGTATTTCTACCACTTGAAAAAATTTTGCAAAGGTTTTGCGGCGCGATAGTCGCTGTGTCTGATTATGACAAAAAGAACCTCATTTCAGAAAAAATAAAACGGCATATCTTTACCGTTTACAACGGCATTGCGGAACACTCAATTATCCCCCAAAAATTGCTTCCCGATTTTAACAAAACACGGAAAACTGTCCTAACAATCGCTCGAATTGCACCGCCCAAAAATTTAAACCTTTTTCTTGAAACCGCCAAAAAACTGCCTCAATATGATTTTCTGTGGCTTGGCGGCTCGCCTGATTATTCGGTAGATGAACTTTACAAAATGT
>CAJOJG010000085.1 GCA_905234655.1 uncultured Bacteroidales bacterium | reverse complement strand
TTGCAAAAAGTTATTATTGTTTTATCAACTGCAAAAGTAGGGTTTTGTTTGGAACTGGGCAAATGATTTTTATGCCGCCACTCCTTTTTCGTACAAAAATTCGGGCGCAAAGTCAACGCCGTTGTACCATTCCAATGTCCAGTCGGTGAGTGCAAATTGAATGAATTTGTCCATTTCAAGAAGCGGCTCGCGCATCTTTCCTGTCATCAGCGGTTTGAAATCAACGAGCCTATGCTCACCGTTGTTAAATTCCAAGTTCATAACATAATCGTGGATGTACTCGACATCAACTACGCGTAACAATTCGTCTTTCATAATTATATTTATTTTAAAGGTTCAATTGAAAGCGGAACTTCACCTTTCAGAAGGCGGTTCCAATTATCCATCAACTCATCATGATGAGCATCAAGCCAAGCAAAGACTTTGTTAAGCACATTTCTTGGCAACTGTCCTGTAACAATACCTTTGTCAATTGAGATGCTTGCTTTATACGAACCGTACCGCACATGGAAATGCGGCGGGTTGTGGCCGTCGCCGAACATCGCAATCACAATTCCATAAAATCTACTAATCTCAGGCATTTCGATTAAGTTTTTATCTCTTTTTCTGTTTTTATTGTTTGTTAATCGACCACTAAGTTAGCGATAATTTTTGAGACGGCAAAGAGTTGCACATTACAAAAATTCCCAATGTCCGCGTTTAGTTGCCCCAATGTGCTGGACGATGTGGCGCATTTCAGCAAGTTCGCGTTGTATGGTTCGCAGGGTTACGTTCAGACGTTTAGCAATGGCAGATGCAGTAATAGTGTTGTCTTCCCTAATCAATTTTATAATTTCTTCCCGCCTAATCTGAGAGTCAGTTTTAGGGACATTTCTTACGACATTTTTGGTGTCATCTTCCTTGAACGCCTTGATTTTCAGCCTGATGAAGTGCGGCATAAACTCGTAGCTCTCGCGGCTGTATTTTCGTAAGATTATCAACATCCCGGACCCTAATGCCTCTACCATCTCGACGTCGCGAAATACGCGCATCAATTCCTTGTAATTGAGGAACGCAATCACTTCTTTTTCAATGTCGAGGTCGCCGGTGTATTGACGTTTAAATTCTATACGGTTTGTTTCTGTCATATCGGGTGCGGATAAGAGCGTAAAGCCCAATGTTTTAATGTGTTAGTTTATAGTTATTTCTGTTTCTTGATTTCGTCTAAAATTAATTGTTTTATTTTGTTTTCAGGGAAATCGAAGTTGTAGTCCGCCACGCCAATCGGTGCTGTGGCGGTCTACAATGCGATTTCCACTTCGTCGCTGTCCTTGTCGGCACAGAGGATTATGCCTATCGACGGGTTTTCGCCGTCCATTTTTGCCTGCCGGTCGAGCAAGGTGAGGTAAAAGCCCATTTTGCTGACATATTCAGGCTTGAACTCGCCGATTTTTAATTCAACCGCCACCAAAGATTTTGTGCAACGGTTGAAAAACAGCATATCGACAAAATATTCTTTATCGTTGAGTGTCAAGCGGTACTGATTGGCAATGAACGAAAATCCCCGTCCCAATTCCAATATAAAATAACGGATTTTTTCAACCAACATTTTTTCCAGTTCTATTTCTCTCAGCGGCTTTTTAATATCTCGTCGGCTTGCCCCTGCAAGTGTTCGGGCAGCACATTTTGGAAATTGTGCTGTTTTGGAAGCGAGCGGGCATTGTTGTAGGTGTCGGCCTTGATGTAGTTGAGTAGCACGTTGCGTGTCCAACCAAGTTTTACGGCTTCCTCTGCATAGTATTGCATGGCATCAAGCGAATCCAACTTGTTCATTAGCAACAAGATATGTCCCCACGGCAAAACTGCGACAAGCTGCCGCAGTTTTTGGTCTGCGACGGAAAACGTGTTGTAAAACCTTGTCATATCCCACAAATTGCGCTCAGAAAAGCCCATTTCGGGAAACTCTTTTTTGAGGTCGATGGACAGCCGTTTGATAACCGCTGAACCATAGCCTTCGCTGATTTTCCGTTCCGAAATCGACTTGCCAATGTTCCAATGTTAGTTTTCGTTTTTGGTATCACTGGAATATTTTGTTATATTTGCGGTCTGAATCAAGTATTATTAGGAACAATGAACGACTTTGAAATAATAATGGCATCGATAACGGGCGCGGACAAACCCGGGCTCACGTCGTCGCTTGCCGCAATAATCGCAAAATACGGCGCAACTATCCTCGACATCGGTCAGGCCGACATCCATAGTTCGCTCTCGCTGGGCATAATGTTCAAGAGCGACAAGGCGTCGTCGGGCACGATACTCAAAGAAATGCTTTTCAAGAGTAGCGAACTGGGCGTGCAAATCAGGTTTTCGCCGATTTCCGTAGAAGAATACAACCACTGGGTGGGCCTCCAGGGTAAAAACCGCTACATCGTAACGCTCCTCGGTCGCAACATCTCCGCGTCCCTCATAGCCGACGTGGCGAAGGTGTTGGCGGAGCAAAACCTCAACATCGACTCCATTACGCGACTTACCGGCCGCGTGCCGCTCGTAGAGGACGAGGCTCTCCACGGCAAGACCCGCGCCTGCGTGGAAATGTCGGTGCGCGGCACGCCGAAGGACAAGCCATTGCTGCACAGCGAGTTTATGCGCCTGTCGCAGGAAAGGGGCTACGACATTTCGTTCCAGGAAGACAACCTCTACCGCCGCAACCGCCGCCTGATTTGCTTCGACATGGACTCGACGCTCATTCAGACCGAGGTAATCGACGAACTCGCAATGCGCGCCGGCGTTGGCGACGAGGTGAAGGCCATCACCGAATCGGCGATGAGGGGCGAGATAGATTTTTGCGAGAGTTTCAAGCGCAGGGTGTCGCTCCTCAAAGGCCTCGACGAGAGCGTCATGAAAGAGATTGCCGAGAGCCTGCCAATCACCGAGGGCGTGGCGCGGACGTTGAAAATATTGAAGCAATACGGCTACAAAATCGCGATACTCTCCGGCGGGTTCACGTATTTTGGCGAGTACCTGAAAGAAAAATTCGGCATCGATTACGTCTATGCCAACGAACTCGAAATCGTGGACGGCAAACTCACCGGCAATTACGTCGGCGACATCGTTGACGGCAAACGCAAGGCCGACCTTCTCCGCCTCATCGCGCAGAGCGAGCGCCTCAACCTCCAGCAAGTGATTGCCGTGGGCGACGGCGCCAACGACCTCCCGATGCTCAACCTCGCCGGCCTCGGCATCGCTTATCACGCCAAGCCAAAAGTCAAGCAAAACGCCCAACAATCCATATCGAGCATCGGCATCGACGGCGTGCTTTACATGTTGGGATTCAAGGATTCGTACATACAACAATAAAAAAATAAGGGTCTGTCCAAAAAGAGATTGCGGCAATGCCCCTGCCCTACACAAAAAACGCCTTTTTGGACAATCCCTTAATTAATCCCCTCAACTTCTGACTTTGTCGAGAAAAAAAGCACTTTTCTCGCCTTTTTCCCAAAAAAATCGTACCTTTGCGGTCTAATAATTTTATCGCAATGACTGAACAGGACATCATCGCGGTTCTCAAAAACATCATCAACCCGCAGAACCGCAAAGACATAGTATCATCGGGAATCGTTGACAGGGTGCAGATTGGCGCGAGCGGCGTAGAGGTCTTCCTCAAAGTAGGCAACGCCGTCAAGCCCGTCCTCAATTCGATCCGCAAGGCAATCCGCCGCGCCATCAACGACCAACTGAACCCCGAAATCAACGTCGAGACATACGTAGAGGACGTTGACGCGCCCAAAAACGAAAAACCAACGCCCCTCGCGCAGGTCAAAAAAATCATAGCCGTCGCGTCGGGCAAGGGCGGCGTGGGAAAATCCACCGTTACCGCCAACCTCGCCGCCGCGCTCGCAAAACTCGGCTACAAAGTCGGGCTGATTGACGCAGACGTTTTCGGGCCCTCGATGCCAAAAATGTTTGGACTTGAAGGCTACAAGCCGCTCGGCTCGCAGACCGCCGACGGCAGGGACTTGATAGAGCCCGCCGAAAAATACGGCGTCAAGATGCTCTCGATGGGATTTTTCATCGACCCCGACAGCCCCGCAATCTGGCGCGGCCCCATGGCGTCCAACTTCCTCAACCAAATCATCAACGACGGCGACTGGGGCGAATTGGACTACCTGTTGTTTGACCTGCCGCCCGGCACGAGCGACATACATCTCACTGTCGTCCAGACGCTTAAACTCAGCGGCGCAATCATCGTATCCACGCCGCAGCAAGTTGCCATCGCCGATGTCGTCAAGGGCATCAACATGTTCCGAAACGACAAAATCGACGTGCCAATCCTCGGAATCGTCGAAAACATGGCATGGTTCACCCCCGCCGAGTTGCCCAACAACAAGTATTACATCTTCGGCCGCGACGGCAACCGCGCAATCGCCGAAAAATACAACATCCCGCTTCTCGCCCAAATCCCGCTCATCCAGTCGATTTGCGAAAACGGCGACGCCGGCACCCCGTCCGTCCTCGACGACAATTCGCCACAAGCGAAGTATTTTATGGAACTCGCAAAGGAAATTACATTATAGAGTAAAAGCCGCCTACGGCGACTTCTTTTTTAAACACAAATTATAACGAATTTGAACGAATTAAAATGAAATTAATGTAATTTTTAACCACGGAAAACACAGAATACACTGAAACCTACGTTGAGAGATAACTATCAAAAAAAATGAATTGTTAAAAACACAAGTATTTTTAACAATTGGAATACACGGAACTTAATTCATTTGAAATCAAGTTCAGTGTTTTCCGTTTATGAAAAACAACTTGTTATTTTTTATAATCTGTTTTTAGTAATTTTCGTGTTTTCAGTGTGTTCCGTGTTCAAAAAATGCTTTAATTTTCGTTGAAAAAATAACAAAACAATGCAGGAATCTCTTGACCTCGAAAATATCCACGTCTATGGTGCGCGTGTCCACAATCTCAAAAACATCGACGTCACCATCCCGCGCAACCAACTCACCGTAATCACCGGGCTGAGCGGCAGCGGCAAGTCGTCGTTGGCGTTCGACACGATTTTTGCCGAAGGGCGGCGGCGTTACATGGAAACCTTCAACGCCTACGCACGGCAGTTCATGGGCGACATGGAACGCCCCGACGTTGACAAAATCACCGGCCTTAGCCCCGTCATCAGCATCGAGCAAAAAAGCACCAACAAGAATCCGCGCTCGTCAGTTGGCACGATAACAGAGATTTACGACTTCCTGCGCGTGTGGTATGCGCGGGCGGGCGAGGCGTTCAGTTACGAGACCGGCGAAAAGATGGTGCGCTACACCGAGGACCAGATTTGCGACCTCATCACCAAACAATACGGCGGCAAGAAGGTGGTAATCCTCGCGCCCGTCGTCAAAGGCCGCAAGGGACACTACCGCGAACTCTTTGAGCAAATCCGCCGCAAAGGATACCTGCAAGTGCGCGTTGACGGTGCTATCAAAGACATCATAATCAACATGAAGACAGACCGTTACAAGGTTCACAACATTGAGATTGTGGTGGATAAACTCGTGGTGCCGGCCAACGGCGCGGAAACTGGCGGCGGCATGGAACGCATGCGAAAGTCAATCAAGACGGCGTTGAGCCTCGGCAAGGACGTGATAATGCTTCTCGATGCCGACAGCGGCGAGGTGCGCCATTATTCAAAACTTTTGATGTGCCCGACGACCGGGATTTCGTACAAAGACCCCGCGCCCGCCAATTTTTCGTACAATTCGCCGATGGGATTCTGCCCCACGTGCAAGGGGCTTGGCGTTGTCAATAGAATCGACGTCGCCAAAATTATCCCTGACCCGAAACTTTCAATCAAAAAAGGCGCGATACAGCCGTTGGGAAAATACAAGGACAACTTCGTTTTCAGGCAGTTGGAAGCGTTGGCGGAACGCGAGGGATTCAGCCTCGACACGCCCTTCCAAGACCTCACGCCCGAGGCTCAGGACATTGTCCTCAACGGTTCGCCCGAGCCAATCCACATGGACTGGATGCGCATGTACGGCTCTGGCGCATCGACGTATGACGGCATCGTCAAGTACATCGAGAATGCTGCCGACGACGACGATTCCGACGACATCATCCAAAAATACGCCGCCGAGTGCACTTGTCCCGAGTGCAATGGGCAGCGGCTCAACAAAGAGGCGTTGAGTTTCCGCATCGCCAACAGGAACATCGCCGAACTCTCGATGATGGACATCGACGACCTTCGCGCCTTCCTTGACGGCATCGACGAGCGGCTCACCGACCGCCAGCGCAAGATTTCGTCCGAAATCCTCAAAGAAATCAAGACCCGCATCGGATTCATGCACGATGTCGGCCTCGACTACCTCAGCCTCTACCGCACGGCGCAGAGCCTTTCGGGCGGCGAGGCGCAGCGCATCAGGCTCGCCACGCAGATTGGCAGCAAACTCGTCAACGTCCTCTACATCCTCGACGAGCCGAGCATCGGGCTTCATCAGCGCGACAACGACAAACTCATCCGCTCGCTCAAGACACTTCGCGACGCGGGCAATTCGATAATCGTCGTTGAGCACGACAAGGACATGATTGTCAACGCCGACTATGTGATTGACATCGGTCCGGGCGCGGGTCGCCTCGGCGGCAACCTCGTGGCTGCCTGCACGCCCAAGCAACTCGCCAAACTCGACACCAAGACCGCCCAACACATCAACGGCTCTCTTGACGTGGAACTGCCGCCCGCCCGTCGCAAGGGCAACGGACACACCCTCACAATCACCGGCTGCCGTGGCAACAATCTTAAGAACGTTACCCTCAATATCCCCCTTGGCAAACTCGTCCTCGTAACGGGCGTGTCGGGCAGCGGCAAATCGACCCTCATCAACGAGACCCTGCACCCGATTCTGTCGCAAAAATTTTACCGCTCGTTGCAAGCCCCCAAGGAATACGACACAATCACCGGCATCGAGCATATCGACAAGGTGATTGAGGTCAATCAAGACGCCATCGGACGCTCGCCGCGCAGCAATCCATGCACCTACACGGGTCTTTTCACCGACATCAGGGCGTTGTTTGCCGAACTTCCGCAATCCAAAGTGATGGGCTACAAGCCGGGGCGTTTTTCCTTCAACGTCAAGGGCGGACGCTGCGAGGAATGTATGGGCGCGGGCGTCAAGACCATCGAAATGAACTTCCTGCCTGATGTCTATGTCAAATGCGATGCCTGTGGCGGCCGCCGTTACAACCGTGAGACGTTGGCGGTCAAGTACAAGGGCAAGTCTATTAGCGAAGTCCTCGACATGACCATCAACCGTGCGGCAGAGTTTTTTGAGAACGTCCCAAAAATCCTCAAACGCCTTCGCGCCCTTCAAAACGTCGGCATGGGCTATGTTACTCTTGGTCAGGCCGCAACGACGCTTTCGGGCGGCGAGGCCCAGCGCATCAAACTCGCCACCGAACTTGCCAAGACCGACACCGGCAAGACGCTCTACATCCTCGACGAACCCACCACCGGCCTTCACCTCGAAGACATCCGCGTCCTGATGCGCGTCCTCAACGCCCTGGTTGACAAGGGCAACACTGTCATAATCATCGAACACAACCTCGACGTCATCAAGTCCGCCGACCACATCATCGACATGGGCCCCGAGGGCGGCAAATCCGGCGGTCAAATCATCGCCGAAGGCACCCCCGAAGAAATCGTCGCCAACGGCGTTGGATACACGGCGCAGTACTTGAAGGGATACTTGGGGAATAATCATAATTCATAATAGGGCATCCGCATTGCGCAATATACATATCTCTGCCGGATGGCAATTATGAATTATGAATTGTTTACCAAATCTATCCTTAAAATTGTAGATTTGGTAAATAATTTCAAATCTGTATAATTCTTTGATTTACATTAATTTGCAGCGATTTCTCAAAAAATAGTTTACCAAATCTATGCTTTTTGTTGTAGATTTGGTAAACTATTTTTAATTTTGCGGGTGGAAATTATTGATAGTCAACGATTATGATAGGAAGAGAAAAAGAGCGAAAAACGCTGTTGGCGGCTTTGGAACGCGACGAATCGCAGTTTGTGGCGGTGTATGGCAGGCGGCGTGTCGGCAAGACGTACCTCATCAGGGAAACTTTTGGGTATCAATTTGCCTTCCAACACACTGGATTGCAAAACGGAAACAAAGCCGCGCAACTCAAAGAGTTTCAACGTTCCCTCAAAAACGCCGGCATGAAAAACATCCCGCGTCTGTCCGATTGGTCTGACGCTTTTTTTGCGTTGTGGGAATTTTTGAAAACACATCTTGGATTATCAGCAAGATTGTCAAAAACTACGGCGGACTGCACAACCGTCTCACACGGCAGATTTACCTCGAGCCATTCTCGCTGCACGAATGTGAATTGTTTGCAAAATCCAAGAATCTCGGCATGAGCCGCCGCAACATTTTGGAAACATACATGGTCTTGGGCGGAATACCTTATTACTGGAATTTTTTGGAAAAAGGCGAAAGCCAGGCTCAGAGCATCGACAGGCTGTTTTTCAGCAAAAAGGGCGAATTGCGCAACGAGTACGGCGCACTTTACGCATCGTTGTTCAAAAATCCCGAACCTTACATAGAGGTCGTTGCCGCATTAGGACACAAAAAGGCAGGTATGACGCGAAAGGAAATCATAGACGCCATCCAAAAAAACGAGGGCGGCAAACTGACCTCAATAAGACCACTCGGAAGAAGTAATCAAAAAAACAAAAAAACAATACAAAATGCCCCGCATGCTACCGAAAGCGTGCGGGGCATTTTTATTATGCATTATGAATTATGCATTATGAATTATGCATTATGCATTGTTTGCACACGCCCTTCACCACGCAGTTGATTGTCCGCACCTCGAAACCACCGGGCGCGTCAATGCGTGGAAGTTGGATGTCGTGAAGGCAGAATGTGCGGCGGCACACGATGCAATAAAAATGCGGGTGAAGGTCGTCGTCGTGGTCATCGTCGTCGCCGTCGGTGCCGTGATTGTGGCTGTGGCACATTTCGTAACGGACGCAGCCCGAGCCGTCCTCGATGACGTGGACGAGATGCTTGTCGGCAAATAATTTCAACGTTCTGAATATCACAGACTTGTCTATGCTCAAAAGCGTATCCTCAATCTCGATGAGCGACAGAGGTTTGTCGGATTTGAGCATTGTGCGCGCCACGAGGATGCGGTTTGCGGTGGGGCGGATGCCGTGATTCTGAAGTATGTCGTCGATTGCAAAATCCATCGCCCTAATTTTGGTTCATGAGATACGCGATGAGCGCGTACAATAGCAACGCCCCGCCCATCACAAGCATTATTATCGAATATACGTCTTCCATATTGCAAAAAAGTTTTTGTTGGTTTTGACGCAAATATAATCCTAAATTCTGTCACTGCAAAATTTTTACGGACAAATATGGCCAAACCACCCTCGACAAGAATAAAAAAAAACTCCCTCGGAAATCGTTTCCCAGGGAGCTTCTATGTTAGAGTGTCACCAATGTTGGCGACAAAAAATCTGTGGTCTTCTCTATTCTTCCGGCAGGGCGATGTCCTCGTCGGCGAGGTGCTTCAGGATGTTGTTGATGTCGCAGTTTGCAGAGACGAGGTCTGCCACCTTGTCGATGGCGACGCGTTCCTGGCGCATGTCGTCGCGGTAGCGGACTGTAACAGTGTTGTCCATCAATGTATCGTAATCCACTGTAACGCAGAACGGAGTGCCGATGGCGTCCTGACGGCGGTAACGCTTGCCGATGGTTTCCTTCTCCTCATAGCGGCAGTCGAAACGGTACATGAGATCCTTCATCAACTTCTCTGCAACTGCGGGCAGACCGTCCTTCTTGACGAGCGGCAGCACAGCTACCTTCACGGGTGCGAGTGCCGGCGGTATGCGGAGTACCACGCGGGTGTCCACCTTGCCGTTATCGCCCTTGACCTCCTCCTCACAGTAAGATGCTGAGAGTATGGAAAGGAACATACGGTCGAGTCCGATGGAGGTTTCGATGACGTAGGGCACATAGTTATCGTTAATTTCGGGGTCAAAATATTGAATCTTCTTGCCCGAATATTTCTGATGCTGGCCGAGGTCGAAGTCGGTGCGGGAGTGAATGCCTTCCACCTCGCGGAATCCCATCGGGAAGTTGAACTCGATGTCGGTGGCGGCGTTGGCGTAGTGGGCGAGTTTTTCATGGTCGTGGAAACGGTAATTGTCTGTTCCAAAGCCCAATGCCTCGTGCCACTTGCGGCGCATGGTCTTCCAATATTTGAACCAGCGCATTTCTGTGCCGGGTTTTATGAAGAATTGCATCTCCATCTGTTCAAACTCCCTCATGCGGAATATGAACTGGCGTGCCACAATCTCGTTCCTGAATGCCTTGCCAATCTGCGCGATGCCAAATGGAATCTTCATGCGGCCGGTCTTCTGGACGTTGAGGTAGTTGACGAAAATACCCTGTGCTGTCTCGGGACGCAGGTATATGGTGGATTGTTCGTCGGAAACAGAGCCCATCTTGGTCTGGAACATGAGGTTGAACTGGCGCACCTCCGTCCAGTTTTTTGTGCCGGAGATGGGGCACACGATGCCTTTGTCGATGATTATCTGGCGAAGTTCTTCAAGGTTGTTTTCGTTGAGGGCCTTGTCGTAGCGGGCTGTGAGTTCGTCGATTTCAGCCTGGGTTTTGAGGACGTGCTCGTTGGTGGAAAGGAACTGTTCCTTGTTGAACTTGTCGCCGAAACGTTTTGCGGCTTTCTCTACTTCCTTTTCGATTTTTGCGTA
>CAJOJG010000084.1 GCA_905234655.1 uncultured Bacteroidales bacterium | reverse complement strand
TTCTTTGTTGGTTGTGCTTTTATTTGTTCTTTTTGTTTTGATTCATTTTGTCCTTTCGGATATGGTTAGTCCTGCAAGGCGCACACCAACCGCACAGAGCCCCCGCAATAGCGGTTGTTGCCGCCCGAAGGGTACACGCCGGACGAGAGGAAGCGCAGGAAGTAGGCGTTGGACGCGCCGCCGGCCGTGCCCGACCAGTAGTAGCCGCGGACCCCGGGGGCGAGGACGGACGTGCCGCACGGTAGCCAACGGCGGGAAGGAACACCGCACCGGCGGATTCCATCTTAGACCAGTCATCGTCACCATACGGGTTGTCGTCGAAGTGCTGATGCCGTACATAGCCGGGGCGGATGTCAAGACAGTGGACGACGCGCCCACCCAGCCGAAGAGGTCGACAATGCCGTCTGTGGAAACAGTGCCATTGCCGTTGATTGAAGTATTGGCGGCATTCTTGCCGATGTATTCCCATTGGTTGGCAGCGAAGCCCCAAGACCAAGAAGAACCGTTGTAGGTCGCCTCCTTCCGCAAATTTGCCTTTGAAGCCTTCGGTGTAGTCGCCTGTCAATGCCTTGCTGATGCCGTTGGGCGCGGTCTTGGCGTTGAGGGTTACGTGCCAAACTTTGGCTGCGGGCTGGGTATCGCCGTCGGCAGCCGGTGTGCCGACGGTGTTTTGCTCAACGGCGGCTTCGAGCGTTGTGCTGTCGTCCTCCGAGCATGACGGCGCAGTCAGCATCACCAACACGCCGCAAATTGCTGTCAAAATGATTCTTTTCATCTTGTTTTCCTTAATTTGATATTGAACGTTTGATGAATTTAGTCAAGGCTGCCGCCGTCAGTTGGATCATCGCCGAAGACTCCATTCGCGCTCGCCGCCAAGAGCGGTGCCTGCACCTCAATCGGAATCACTTCGATTTCCGGCTTGACGTATTTTTTTGTCGGTTGTCGCTACGCCATTTGCGACAACATTGTCAAATTGTTCTGCCATTTTGTTTGTTATTTTAAAATGTTGATGATTGTTGAACACGAAAAATCCCTTGCGGAAGGCTTTTCCAGCCCGCCACAAGGGACGATGTATGATGCCGACGGCGAAACGACGCCGTGATTTTTCAAGGTGTTTAAGGGTGCATTATTTATGCGATGCGATGCGATGCGATGCGATGCGATGCGATGCGATGCGCAAAATTCGTGCCATTTTATTCGATTATTGTGTTAATTTTCAATGTTTTACGATGCAAATCGTAGGGATTATTTTTGACGTGGCAAAATTTTTTTTGTTAAATTTTTGAGAGTATTATTCCACCACCTTACAATCGACGATGATCTTCTCTTTGCTCGAGAAGTTGACGCCGACTTTTGAAATCCATCCAAGAAACTAAGGTATATCTAATTGTTAGGAAAAGCAAAAATGCTTTAGTTTCCAACAACTGCCTGTCTGGTAAAAATATGGCGACACCTTCGCAGTCGTTGAGGTCATAAACAGAATAGTCATTTTCGTTCACAACGACCGCGAAACCAGCAATTATCACATCCGCTTTATCTGCAATTTCTCTCGGTTCAAACATTTTTAACTTTCAGGTGCTTTATGGGGTTCAAAAATTTTTTTCGATTAATGCAAAGCTCGTCAAGGGTGGAAAGCAAGTCTATGTATTCTTCCACTGGTTCTGACCGACCGGCATACTTCGCCATGACAGCCATATAACCAATGCTCGGCTCAAAATCGTTGACAGACACGAACTTTTCGAGCCCAAGCGGTCCGAGGAACATAATCCTCTTGTCGCGGAACTCGAAAACAATGTACCTTCCATTGTTGGACAAATATGCCGTAGAATCCATCATTTCCATCCTTAGCTTTATGTCTGCAAATTAAGCAATAATAATCCAAATCCACAAATATTTTTTCAATATTAACCCTTAATCCAACCCCATCGACACCGTTACGCCAAACTTGATGTTGCTCGTGCGGTAGCTCGTCGAAATCAAAGGATTCGTTATATTATGGTTATAATACAACCGCACTTTGAAACGCTGGGAAATCTGGTAGTCGGCGGTGGACTTGATGGAATAGCTGCGCTGGCCGGCTGAGATTTCGTTGTAGAGTTCCTCTATCTCGCGAAGGATGGTCTTGTCGTCGTTGATGACGAAATCCACGCGAAGGTCGAGGTCGCTCTTGGTGCGCGTTACGCCAGAGGCGGTGCGGATGTTGAACGGCAACTGCGCAAACTTGTAGCCAAAGCCGATGACCCATTCCTTCTTGTACGCCTCGGAAATTTGGGAATTTGCAAAGGCGAGGGTAATCAGCCTCGTGCGGCGGTATTCGGCCTTGGTGCTCATCATGTTTGACCACGAGATGTCGATGCCAAAGAGAGGGTTGAAACGCTCTTCCAACGTTACCGAGCCGATTTCGTATTTCGGGATGAAGAGGTTGTTGGCGTCGTAGCGGGCAAAACTACTGCCAAACTCGTCCTCTTGGTCGAAGTTGTAGTTGGCGTTGGACTTGAAATTAGAGACCGCGTATGTGCTTTGGTAAGCGTGGGTTATCATCGCCGAGCGGACGTATTGCTTCAAGAACGGGACGTTAGAGAGGCCTTTGTAACGGATTGACCAGTTGGGCAAAGGCATTTTGAGGAACGGGTCGAGGGCTATCTTGTCGGAACTGCCGCCAGCGTATGCAGCGAGGAACGCCGGAAGCAAGACGTCTTGGTGCGTGTTGGAATAGCCGTCGGGGTAATTGCCGTGCAAGAGCGAGCCGTCCTCAGCGAGCTGGGGCGCGGGGTTGTAATTGTTGCGTCCGGCGCGGCGAGATGCCTGACGACGGGCGATGTCGTCGCGGAAATTGAGGAACTTGTCGTAAACGTCCAAGGAATAGTCGTCGCCGACTTTGTGGAACGCCGTGCGCAGCATGTTGTAACTCAGGCGGTAATTGCCGGTGATGATTTTGTTGAGCGACTGGTAGCCCTCGTCGGTGTAGAAGAAATAATCTTCGGTATTGTAAAGCATTGTCCTGTCGAAACTTACGTCGATGCGGAAAGTGTTGATGGGTTCCACTTGGACGCGGACGTTGAGGTTGTTGCCCTTGGTGTAGAGGACGGGGTCGGCGAGCGTCGAGTCGTTGACGAGCCAATTGCGCGTCGCGGCGGTCTTGTGGAAGTCGTCGTCGTTCCAGCCCATGATGTATAAAAATCCTGGCGCCCAGTAGCCGCTGTTCTGTTCCATGCCCAAAATCTTCGTGCCGGGCGCAAATCCGGGCAAAGTGTTGGCGCGTTGGTTCTTGTACGAAACCGAGACGCTGCGTATGCTGAGCAATGCCATCGTCAGGTAGTCGGACGCGACGAGGATTGGACTGTCGGGCATTTCTTTTTTGCCAACGACGGTAACGGTGCAATTCGCCCAGTCGTCGTCGGGGGTGAACTTGACGCGGTTTTTGTCCAAAATGTCGAACGAGCCTTTGACTTCCTCGCCGTTGGGACCGACAATCGACGGCTCTACTTCCGTGGTGCCGAGGTTGTGGTAGATGGTGCGCGGCGTGCCTTTTGCAAAACGCTGTCGGCCTTTGGTGTAGGTAACTTCCCTCTTCTCGGTGTTTGCCTTCTTGCGGCCGTCTTTGGTGAAGCGGTTCATGACGTTCTTGAAATACGGCACGGTCTTGTACAGCCGCTCAAAATTTAGGCTGCCGTTCAAGGTCAGGATTGCCGAATTGCTGATGGTATTGCCGTAGTCGATGGTGTAAGCGTCGGAATACATCGACGATGCCACTTCCATCGGGTCGAGGCCACGGTTCCATTCGTAGTCGGCGTTGTAGATTGCGTTGAGCGAAGTCCATCGCAGGCCGGGGATTTTGTTGATGGGCGTCTGCCAGTTGAACTTGACGGCCTGGTCGTAATGGGTGTTGTAGCCGAGGTCAAAGAATTTGAGGAACAGGGTGTCGCGGTCGCGGGCTTTTTCGAGGTCGTAACTGTCGATGCGTCCGTCGGGGTTGACGCGGCTCTCGTTGTTGGCGGAAAAATTCATCGTCAAATTTTGCGACAGTTTGTAGCGAAGTTCGTAGCCACGGTTCCAATTGAAATCCTTGCGGTAAGAGGGCGTCAGGTAGTCTGACTGGGTGCTGACGTTGCGGTATTGTATCGACGAATAGCGGCGGTCGATGTTGCTGTTGAAGGCCACCATCGTCGGCAAGAGGTAAAAATTGAAATCCTTGACAATCGCCCAATTCTTGTTGCTGAGAGCCTTCCACTTGCTGAACGGGCGGTAATTCTTGGGGTTGTAGGTGTAATTGTATTCCAATGAAGTCTGCAACGTCTTGTCCATCTGACGCTGGATGGTGATGTTGTGCATCAGGTACTCGCTGTACGAAAACCCGGCCGTGAAATTGCTGACGTGGAAGAAGGGACGTTGCTTTTGCTTCTTGGGCTCGTCGAGTTTGAGGGTTGCGGGGTCTGCGTCGGGGTTTGCCTTGATGAGTTTTTGAAGTTTTGCGTCGCGCTTGGCCTCATCGCTGCGTCCTTCGATGTGGATGTTGGTGAGGTTGAGGGATTTGCGCTTTTCGTAAGTAATAGAGCGGTCGCGGATTTCGTCCTTCTGTTCCTCGGTGAGTGTCGGGTCTTTGAGGGTGGTTTTTAGTTCGATGTCGGGGTCGACGGGATTGTACTTGGGAAGTTCGTAATTTTCCGAAAACCCATAGTAGAACGGAATCCTAACGCCGTAGTCGTTGCTGAAAAACTTGCCCAACTGCACGTTGGTATTGACATCGTACTGATACACAGTCTCTTGGTGGCGTTCCGAAACTTTCTTTTCGATGCTGCCGAAGCCCGGCGTGTGGGTGTAGCCCGATAGCGAAACCGTGGCAAGGTCCGCCAACTGCAATTCCGCCTTTGCGCGCGCCGCCCAGCCGCCGTCCTCGTCAAAGTCGGTGAGCCTTAGCTCGTTGACCCAGATTTCGGCGGATTTGTTGAGGCCGTCGTCGTCGCCACGGTTGGTGGACTGCGAGGGGTTTCGGATGCCAATCATCACGGTCTTGATGTTGCTGATGTTTGGGCTGCCCATTATGGTGATTCGGCTGCCGTCGTCGCGCTCTACGGAATATGGCATCGTGGACAAGACGTTGCTGATGCCGTCGCGGTAGGCGTTGTTGCGCTGTTGTTTCACCAACTGCAAATCCTCAAATACGATTTCGACGTTGTTTGCGGTGGGCCATACGGCGAGGCGGCCGTTGTCGTCGTCGGGGTAATATCCGGCGGGCGTTACGGTGAGCGGCATTTCGTATTCGTAATAGTTTTCCTTGTAGTCGCTGCCGATGCGGACAAAGACGTGCAGGTCGTAGTCGTTCAGGACTTCGCCCGGGCGTTCCTCGGCGTGGACAAACATCTTCATCTTCTTGTACTGGCGAAGGTCGAGGATTGCGGTCTTGTACGCCGCAACAGCCTGACCGTCAGGAAGATTTGTTACCTGGAACGCCATCGCCTTCTCGTCTTGCTCGACGACTTGGTTGGTCATATAGTCGCGCTCGCGCTCGATGCCGGGCGGCAGAAGGTAATTGACTGGCGACTTGCTGCCGTTTTCTTCGAGTCCGACATTTGTGATGTCGAGCACGCCCTCGTCGTACTGGGTGTCGGTTACAAATTCGCCCGCAGAAGTCATCGTGGCGGCATATTTGCGCCAGTCGCCGCGCACAAGGTTCATCTCGGCGAAGCGCAGGATGATGTTTTTCCTCGCGTTGGTCAGGTACATGCGCAGGAAACGGATGCTCTTGTAGTCGGAAATATTGCCCACCACGCTGTCAGGCTCGTAGATAGGCACTTTGAACTGGTACCACTTGACGGTCTCGCTCTCGCCGTTGACGGTCTTGACGTTGGATTCCACGATGTCTGTGATGTAGTTTTCGCCGACTTTCATGCCCGACGGGTCGATGTGGACTTTGTACTGGTAATACGCCTCTGTCTCGGAAAGGGTGTTGTCGAGGTTGATGTCCTCTACGTCGGGGTAGCGGTCTTTGATTGTGGAATACGACGACGATGTGCTTTGGTCGCTGGAATTGCCCTGGGTGCCGTTGTAATGCTTGTAACGTTCCTCGATGGTGAGTTGCTGACGGTCGTAGTCGTCGCCACGGAAGTAGTGGTAATTGTCGGCGGAAGGGTCGTTGTAGGCGTTGCGGTAAGCGTCGGATTCAGTGCCGTGCAGGCGGGCGATGCGGTCGAGGTATTTGGCGTGGAATGTGCGCTCGTCGTCGTCAGACATGCCGTCAAAGCCCAAATCCTGAGCCTCTTTTGCGCCGTTGGTATTGTCGAAGGCGTTGACGAGGAAAGTCTTGTTAGAGACCAAGCCCCACGCCGTGGTATCCACAAAACTCTCGTCCATCGGGTACGGGATTCCGTTTTCAAAAGCCTTGCGCGAATCCTTCAACACGTCTTCGCTGACGTGTCCGAGGTTGAAATACAAGTCCGCGCCCATTCCGTCCTGTTCGTAGATGAAAGGGTCGAGCATCCAAAATTCAAGATATTCGATGTTTGACGATTCAAAATCCGTGGTCGTCAGTTCCCTCATGATGCCGCCCCAGCGCGACTGTGGCTCGTTGAGGTAGCCGTCGGCGTCGATGCCCGCCGAAATGCCCGATTCGCCCTCTACGTCAAAATTGTACGGGCCTCTCTCGTTGGGGTAATAAGCCAAGTTCAGTACCGTCAACTGCGTCGATATGCCGCTGATAGACTGCGCGTTGGGAAAAATCTCGCGTTCATAGACGGCGCGGATGTAATGGTTTGACTGGTCGTCCTTGGTGATGTATGACGGCGTGATGCCCGAGCCGCTCACGGACGTTCCCTGCAAGTCGCTGAGGACATTGTACCACGCCAATAGAGAGCGGTTGTAGCCGTAGCGCAGGTCGTTGTTGAGAGAGCCTTCGCGGAATTTTGCCGTGCCGGTGGGCGTTGACGCCAAAACCCACTTGGTCATCGACTTGACGTCCAATTTGGTCTGTGCGCTCTCAAAATCGTCGATGTAGCACGTGCCAGCCTTATCGACGCTGCGGCTGTGCCCCGGGACGAGGTACGCAAATTCGCCTTCGAGCGAAAGGCGCGATTCGGCGGTGGTGCTGATGAAGGGCAACTTGTCGATGGCTGTCGTCAGGAACGGAAGCGACGTTGAATACCGCGAATTGAGCCCCCAGATGGTGTTTTTGATGGGCTCGCTGCCGATAGATACCTTGTTGGTCATCGTCTTTTCCGACAGCCTCATCACCGTGCCGCCTACGTTGAAATTGTCGTTGAACTGGTAATTCAAGTGCGTGCCCATCAGGGTCTTGGTGGTGGAATTGAAGGTGGTGTTGCTCTCTACCGACACGAGAATCTTGTTGCCGGACTGCAAGATGGATTCGTTGACAATCTTCACCGTACCCAAAAGATAATCGACCACATAGTCAGTGCCTTCCGAAAGCGTCAGGCCGCCGGCGGTAACTTTTACCGAGCCTTCCTCGATGTTCATTGCGTCCAATGAAATCTCGCTGCCGCTACTCGACTTGTAACTGCCCACGAGGTAGAATTTGTCCTTGTCGGCGTTTTGCTTGGCGATGGTCTTGGTGGAATCGTAAAGTTGGGGAAACGAATACCGCGCCGCGTCAGCCGGGTCGTTGATTTTTTGGGCGAGGTACTTGCCAAAGGGTTCGAGTTGAGGCAGGTAGATTTTTGCCTTGTCGGAATTGACGGTAACGCCCTCGATGAAGTCAAACTTGCCGTCGGGGACTCGCTCGAGTTGGATGTTGGCGTTGTCGAGGTTGAAGACCTTGATGAGCATCTGTCCGCTTATGTCGCCGACTTCGAGGTAGTTGAGTTCGGTGCCGGACTTGTCGTTGTGGTACTTGATCTGAAGGTCGAAGTCCTCGTTGCTGAGTTGGTAGGCGTTGAGGGAATAGACGTTTTTCATCATCAACTTCCAGTTGGGCAGTTTTGGCGAGAACGACGTGCCGCGCAAGAGTTTGAGTATCAGCGTCTGCGACGAATTGACCTCGGACGAGAGTTCGCCCACTTTGTAGGTCTTGCCCTTGTAGGTGTATTCATACGCCACCGCCAGCACCTCGTCGTCCTGCAACGCCGACGTCAGCGAAATGAAGCCCAACTGCGGATTGTAAGTGAACTCGTTGGAAGCCAACTTGCGGGCGTTGCCGACTTTCTCGTAGTCGGTGCCGGTTTCGAGGATTCCATTCAAAGTCCCCGTTACGGAATTGATGTCGCGGACGGCCTTGTAATTGTTGGTAATCAGGTTGTAGAGGGTGTTGGAAGTGTTGGCGGGGAAATCGCCCGACGACTTGTGGACTACGGAATTGTTGTAGATGTTTTCAGGCTCGCCGAGGTCGAGGAACGCCACGACGTCGCGGGCGTTGTCGGTGGAAAGTTTTGTGTTCGTAACCCAGACTTCGATATTAGTGATCGTAATTCCCGATACGACTACGGGCAGGTTCCTCAACGCTTCCTCGTAATGGTCGCGGAAATAATGGTTCAGGAAGAAGTGCCTGTTAGCCTCATAATCAGAGGCTTGTATCGAAAATTCCTTGCTGACCGCGCCGGCGTTGACCTCGATGGTCTTGGTCTCGCCTTTTTGCTGCGATAGGACGGCGGAAACGTCGAGTTTGCCAAATTTGAGGTCGGTCTTGACGCCAAAGAGCGTTGTGCTTCCCGAAATCAGCGTCCCGTCCAACGGCATGGAAACGTTGCCAAACTCGATGCGCTGGATTATCTCGTCGGTGTGGCCGACGTATTCCATTTTTTGCTTGTTTTCAAACTCGAAGGTGGATTCGGTGTTGTAGTTGATGCCGACTTTCATCTTGTCGCCAATCGTTCCCGTAACGCCCACCTGCATCGCCATGTCGAAGTCGAACGAAACGTCGTTGCGCTGTTTTTTGGGGATTGTGAAGTTGTCGATTTTAGAGATGTCAACGCCAAGCGAAACCTCGACGTTGCCTTGCGGCTTGATGTCGATGACGTTGGAACCAAAAATGCGGTCGAATCCTTTGAGGTTGACATTGATGCGGGGGTTGAGGTATCGGCTCAGGCCCGACTGGCTGCGCTCGTCCCGCTTGTAATTGTCCATCATCTGTCGTTTCCAATAGTCGCGCATCTCGGACTTGTTGGCGTCGTGGTCGTGGTCGGACTTCGAGACGGTCTCTGGCCGCCCGATTTCCATGTCGCCAACTTTGCGGCGCGTGGTGTAGTCGCCCGACTTGTAGTCGTACTCGGTCTCGGAAGTGATGTTTTCGGGGTCTTTGAGTTGGATGGGCGAATTTTCGCGGTATATCGACGGAATCGAGGTGTCGGCGAGGACGCGGGGACGCGGGAAGTCGTCGTCCCAAATGTCCGGCTCGCCGTGCGCCCCGGAAGTCAGCACCGACGCGACGAAAACCGATGCCGCGCCCGCAAGTCCGATGGTTCGTGTAAAATGTTTCATTTAAGGTGGTTATATCCTTCGTTAGTTTTTTTTGTAACGTCAATTAAGTTTGGGAACGCCTTGCGGCTTTTTTTTCCAAAAATTAAAAGAATTAGGAAAGAATTAAAAGAATTGCCTTGCTGTAAAAAATTCTTTTAATTCTTTTATCATTCTTTACATTTTCGGATAATAATGTCGCCTTACGGCGACAATATCCCAATATCGGATGCAAAATTAATGTAAAGTGGGCATTTGGCAATAATTTTTTGGGGATATTTGTGGAAAAAATGCGGCTGAATGGGATATTTGGTTCAGACGGTATGATTTAGATTTTTGCGATTTCTTCGGGGATGAGGTTGGTGATGTCGGCGATGACATCCACGGAATAGCCACGAAGTTTCATTTTTCGGGCGGTTTCGACGGCCTGGTCTTTTTTGCCTTCTGCACGGCCTTCCGTGCGGCCTTCTTCTTTGCCGTCAGAAAAACCAAACCTGTATTTCCTGTCCATAACGTTTTTCCACACGACTTCGCGGTCTATCTGACGGATATACCTGTCCTGTTCAGGGATGGACATCGCCCTGAACTCGGCAAGTTCGCTCAAATTCACAAAATCCGAATCCTTTTCCTTGAATGCCAATTCTTCCATAGTGTCCATATTTGCAATGTTGTACAACCAATAATCACTCTTGGTCGTGCAGTCTTCCATTTTCAAATTGTGTTTTCATATTACCGTCGTTTGTTGAATTTGCACAAAGGAAAACAATTTTTTTGAGATAACCAAAATTATTTTTGAGATAATCGCAAAAAAAAGACTGCCGAAAAAATCGTTGATTTCTCGGCAGTCGGATATTAATGTTTTTTCCGAAACATGGTTAATCGCACCGCACGGCGCGGACAGACAGACCGTAGAAGCTGTAGTAGCCGCCGCTCACGTTGGTGTAGCCCGAGCTGAAGAACAAGCCCCGCGCGTAGGACGTAGTTTCGTCAGGCGTACTCGACCAGTAGAACCCGCGTTCACCGCAGCGTTCGCAGCTGCTGCTGACGCAGTAGCCCGCAGCCGGAAGAAAAACTGAACCGTAATCAGTGTAAAACTTGTAACCCGGGTGGCTGTTTTGGGTTTCCCATTTTTTGGAACAATTGCTGAGGGTCGTCAACTCTGCGCTTGTAGGCATGCGGTAGGTTGAACCCAATGCAGCGGTTGCCGCATCTGAAAATTCTGTTATCGAATAGTTTTTGGAACTGAAATTATGGCCTGAACTTCCGTATCCTTGCGTATCGCCCCAAGCATAGTAATTGCCATAGTCGCCGGGATTGGTTGCGCCGAGATTGTGCGTCATCCAAAGCAATCCGTCTGAGAGATTCAGGTCAACAACGTCGGTGCGGTCGATGGTGATTACGTGGCCGGCAGCGGCGGTCTTGCCAGATTTGCTTACCAAGTAGCCCTTGACGGTCGCACCACCAGGGACAGCAATCCATATCTTGTGGGTTGTTGCATCAGGCGTGTAGTCCGTCGCCGAACCGTCGCCGACCGTGAGGACGAATTTGGTCTGTGAGTCCGCACACTTGAAATAGAGGTAGGCGTTCTGGTCAACGAGGGAAATGTTTTCATCGTTTGGCAGCAAAGGCGTTTCAGAGCCTTTTCTGCAAGGGATGGACATTTTAGAGGTCATGTGGCACGGTGCGCCAAACGCCGTAAAAAGTGCCTTTAAAAGGGGTTTAAGCGGCGATCCTGTGTGTGTGCAAGTATCGTGCCATTGTCGTAAAGTTTACGGTACTTATTTCAGTTTTTCGTCGGGGCAAAGTTGGGGATA
>CAJOJG010000083.1 GCA_905234655.1 uncultured Bacteroidales bacterium | reverse complement strand
AGTACAATGCAGTACAAAGTGTAACCATCACTGGCGCACCCACCGGGACAAAGGTTTGGGGCAATCCAGCCTTTACAATATCAGCCTCAGTTGCACCGGAAAATGCAAGCAATCTTAACGTTACTTGGACAGTAACACAAGGAAGCGCAACCCTTACCCCAAAAGGTACAAACAATTCACAATGCGATGTCCTTATAAAGGACAATGGAATGGATATCAAAATAAAAGCGACCGTTGACGGAGTATCATCTTCCGAAGTGACCATTTCCGTTGACAAAAACTATGTTGACCTTGGTACTGGTTCAGTATATTGGAAAACTTCTGACGAGTCTGAAACATATGCATTTACAGAAGCCAAATCGATGGGCGCACCTGCCAAAGACGAGTTCGAGAAGTTGTGGTCTCAATGTACTGTCAACGGCACCACCTTCACCAATACAAACGGCTCTGGCGCGAGCATCACGTTAACGGTCGGCGTCTACTGGTCGTCGTCCGAGTACGACAGCCGCAGCGCGTGGGGCGTGTCCGTCAGCTCGGGAGGCCACACTTGGGGCGACAGCCGCCGCACCTACAAGTACGGGGTCCGGCCTGTTCGCGCCCAGTAGAATTTACTGATATTCTGTTTTGACAGACAAGACAAAACAGAACATACATACAGACAGACAAAAGGAAAACAACAAAAACAACAACTTTTGGATATGGGCGGCGGTGCGAGGGAGAGCCCGCCCCCAAGGGCGCGGCACGACCGAGAACCACCGCCCATATCCAAAAGTTTTCAAAAAAGACAACAAAATGACAGAATTGAAGGAAATAATCGAGAAAGAGAAACAGCGCGACACCGTGCAGCTCGCGCGGATGATATACTTCTACAAGGAAGGCGGCTTCATGCGCGCCTACGATTGGAGCGCATGGCTGTGGTGCAAGTACATCAAGGACTTCACGCCCACGCACCGCAAGGCAAAACAGATAGACAGCACAGTGATACAGATCGGCTGCCCCGTCGCCAGCGTTTCCAAACACCTGCCCGACGACGCCACGTGCGTCTTCAACGACGACGGCTCGGCGGTAGTTACATTGCCGGAATCAGTGATACCTGCCGACGCCGACACAAAGGCAATGGCTGAGGAGTCCGACAAGTGGAAACAGTCGTTCCCCGTCGCCGAGCCGTCCAAAAAGAAGACCGACGGCGACTTCCTATCGGACACCCTCGCCGCGCATCCCTCTACGATAACCGGCATAATGCAACAATTGCTCGCCTTCCCGGTCGAAAAGAAATCCATGCTCGAGTGCGTATCTTTCCTATGCGACGTGAAAACACAACTTGCAAAAATAATATAATTCCTTCCCTGTCATAAAAACATTACAAGGGTGAAACCATCAAAACAGAATATAGTAAATTCAGCGTCGAAGCCCTTGAAAGCGATTTCAAGTAAAAAACGGTAGCGGATTTGGCTCGTACAGGTTCCATTTCCCGTGAGTAACAAAAAATTCGGCGTCTACTGGTCGTCGTCCGAGAACGACAGCAACAACGCGTGGAACGTGAACGTCAACTCGGGAGACCACACTTGGAACAACAACAACCGCACCAACAAGAACAGGGTCCGGCTTGTTCGCGCCCAGTAGCACTTACTTTTATAATGCTTATGGAAACACCCTTCTTCTTTTTCCCTTTTTCGATTATGACCCTTACCTACATCCAGCTACTTTTTGACCTCGACACCGCCTACCTCGACGCCCGCCGCCACAAGCGCGAAAAAAAATACCAAGTCGAGTTTGAAGCCAATCTAAACGAAAACCTCTCGCAGTTAGCCCAAGAACTCTACACCCGCGCCTACCGCCCCGCGCCGCCCACGTGCTTCGTCATCGAAGACCCAAAGAAGCGCGAAATCTTCGCCGCCGACTTCCGCGACCGAATAGTCCACCACCTCTACTACAACTACACCCACGAACTCTTCGAGCGCAACTTCATCGCCGACAGTTACTCGTGCATAAAGCATCGCGGCACCCACTACGGCATCGCCCGCCTCGAAAGCCATATCCGCAAAGAATCCCTCAACTACACCGAAAAAGCCTACATCCTCAAAATGGACATCTCGGGCTACTTCATGCACATCAACCGCCAAAAACTTCTCGAAATCACGGAACGCCGCTTGGAAAAAATGCGCTACCATAAAATCGCCAACGGCAGTCCCGAAACATGGAACGACCGCCTCGACTTCGACTTCCTCTCGTACCTCAATCGTATCATCATACTTCCCGACCCCACGGAAAACTGCCGCATTGTCGGCAAAAAATCGGATTGGAACACATTGCCTGACCGTCGCAGCCTTTTTTATAGCGAATCGGGCTGCGGACTTCCCATCGGCAACCTCACGAGCCAGCTTTTCAGCAATCTTTACCTCGGCGAGTTTGACGACTTCATGAAACGGATATTAAAAGTAAAACGTTACGGCCGTTACGTTGACGATTTCTACATGGTCAGTGCCGACGAAGAATATTTGCAATGCCTTGTCCCCGACATCAAAAACTTTTTGAAATTTGAACTCGGTCTTTCCATCAATGACCAAAAGACCGTCCTGACCGATTCCGACACCGGCATAGAGTTCATCGGCGCATACCTGAAGCCCCACCGCCGCTACATCTCACGCCAATCCCTTCGCCGCATCACGAAAAAACTTCCCCGCGTCCTCACCCGCCGCAACCCCAACCAACTCAATTCCTACCTCGGCATCCTCTCACACTACTGCGCCTACCATCTCACAAAATCCCTATTCTATCCAATCCACGGCAACGGCGGCTATTTCACCAAGTGGATGAAAAAATGGGTGGAATATCCGTGTTGAATTTTCTTGCAAATATCGAAAACTTCCATTATCTTTGCCGTCAAACATTTTAAAGCCGATTATGGCAAAATACCTCAATCCCAAAGTCGATTTGACATTTAAGAAAGTCTTTGGCGAGCATCCCAACCTCGTCAAAAGCCTTCTTAACGCCTTGTTGCCGCTGCCGGAGGGCATGGAAATCGTCAATGTGGAATACCTTACGCCCGAAAACGTCCCGGAAAACCCCTCGAAAAAATATTCCATCGTTGACGTCCGCTGCACCGACAACAAGGGCCGCGGCTTCATCGTCGAGATGCAGTCGTATTGGAACAGGGAGTTTTTTTCGCGGACGATATACAACGCCGCCTCGATGTACACAAAACAGTTGGAGAAAGGCAACCCGTTTGAGCGTTTGAAGGAGGTCTATGCACTCGCGCTTGTCAACGACGAGGCATTCGATTATAAGGACGACGACGGCTATATGCAGGAGTTTTACATTACAATGAACTTGTCAAATACAAGCCCAAAGACCGTGGCAGCCGCGCCATCAAGGAATTGTGGCTCAGGTTCTTGACGGAGATTGACGAATCCACCAAAAAGGCTGACGACGTTTTGCTCGAAAACCCCGAAATCAACCAGGCGTTGGAGATACTCGAAACCTCGGCCTACACCGATGCGGACATGTATGCCTACAATGACGCCCTTTTGGAGATAATGACGCACCACAATGCGATGAAAAACGAGCGTGAGGACGGATACGCGGAGGGTGAAGCCAAAGGACGTGCTGAGGGACGCAACGAGGAAAAACTCGCCATCGCCCGTAAGATGCTTGCAAAAGGCATTTCCGTCGAGGACGTTTCCGATATGACCGGCCTCACCCCCGACGAAATCAAAAAAATATAAAACCAAAAAAGGCTGACAGCAACGCATCAGCCTTTTTATCTTTTAACTCTAATCTCTCCTCTTTCCTCTTACCTATTCAAGTCCACCATCGTGCCGCCGGCGGTAAGCGGAATGTAGTTGGGGACGTTACGACCGTCCCACTTTTCGAGGCGTTTCATTTCCTCCTCGTGTTTCCATTCCTGGACTTTCATGTCCTTGGCCTTGGCGAGTTGGGTGGCGGCGTACATTTCGGCGTCGGCCTTGATTTTCACAGCGTCCGCCTGACCTTTGGCGCGGGCGACTTCTGCCTCAGCTTCGAGCTCTGCTGCCTGTTTATTGGCCTCTGCTTCCTTCACCTTCTTCTGTGCTTGTGCGGCGGCGATGTTTGCCTCTTGCTCTGCCTGACGTACTTGCTGTGTGCGGTTTGCGGTCTCCTTTATTTGCTTGTCGAAGTCGTCTGACCAGTCCCAGTTTGTGATTGTGGTCTGTGAGATGGCGATGGGGTAGTCCTGCATACGGGTCAGGATTGCCGCCGAAACTTCCTGCGTGATTTTGTTCTGCTGCTCCACAAGTTCATAAATGGAGTAGCGTCCGGTGGTCTCTTTGAGGGATGCCTTGATATTGTCGCGCATTGCAGATTCTATGATTGCATCGTTGGCGTATTTTTTGACTATTTCGAGAATGCGGTTTTCGTCGTAGAAGTATCGTACCGAAACCGTTGCGCCCACGGTCTGCATGTCCTTGGTGATTGCGCCGTTTGCTCCGACGTCGAATGACACTTCGTATGTGCGGGGCTGCAGTACGAAGGTTTTGACGGTCGTCGCGAATGGTATTGTCCACACGATGCCGGGTTGGTAGACTGTGTTTTCGACTTCGCCGAGCGTCACTTTCACGCCACGCTCCGACGGACCGATGATCGTGAAACACGACGAGATTACGGCGTATGCAATAATCAATGCCACAATCCACAGTATGTAGCGTGGCTTGAAGGTTGTTTGGGATTTGTCTGTTGCCATGTTTTTGCGTTTTTATGTGTTGAAGGTAAAACAAATGTGTCAGATTCCGAGTTCTGCCTTGATCCGTTCGACGGCGTTTGTGCCGCCGGTGTGTTTGCCGGGGGTGTCTGAGAGTTTTATGACTTCGCTCCAGTGTCCGTCGGTCATGACGTTAGAGAGTTTTATGACCATGTTGCGTGGCTCTACGCCGACATCGTTTGTGAAGTTTGTGCCGATGCCGAATGACATCCCGATTTTGCCTTTGCAGTGGTTCGTGATTTTTTCGACTGTCTTTGGGTCGAGGGCGTCCGAGAATACGATGGTCTTGCTGAGCGGGTTTATGCGCAGGCGTGTATAGTGGGCGATGGTCTTCTCTGCAAATTCTATCGGGTCGCCGGAGTCCTGCCTTACGCCGTCGAACAGTTTTGCAAACAGTGTGTCGAAGTCGCGGAAGAATACTTCGGTGGTGAATGTGTCCGATAGTGCTATTCCAAGGTCGCCCCGGTATGTCTTGACCCAGTTTTCGAGCGCAGCGCGGTTGGCGTATTTTGCGCCGTACTGTGCGGCGTGGAACATGAACCATTCGTGGGCGTGCGTGCCGATTGGCGTCGTGTCGTATTTCATTGCCAGATATACATTGCTCGTGCCGACGAATGTGTCTCGGTATTTGTTGAGCGTGCCTATGACGAGGTCGTGGTTTTCAAAAGAAAAACGGCGGCGTGTCCCGAAGTCGGCGACCTTTATGCCGAGGCCTTGGTATAGTTTTGCTTTGCCGGCTGTGGTTTCGACGACTTGTTCCGTGGGGTTGCCGGGCTGTCCGGTCATTTTGAAGTAGAGTTCGCTGATTATGGCCATCAGTGGCACTTCCCACAATATCGTTTTGTACCAGTATCCTTCTATGGAGATGTCGAGGTGTCCGCCGGTCTGTGATATTTTTACTTCGCCGGGGTCGAAGCGGTAGGCTGATAGGTAGTCCATGTAGGCAGGCGGCAGGTAGTAGCACTTCCTGAGCATGAAGTCGTATTCGTCTTTGGTCAGCTTCAGCTGTGCCATTGCGTCGACCTCTTCCTGGAGGCGTGATGCGAATCCGTCGGGGAAGTCGTCCTTGCCGCGGTTGATGAACTTGTATTTGACCTTGCCGAGCGGATAAAGGGTCAGCGCGGCGTATTGCATCGTGAATTTGTAGAGGTCGTTGTCGGTGATGTAGTTGATAATCATTTCATTTCTGTTTTATGATTTGGTCTTGTGTCCTTATTGAAGGTCAAATTACGTCATTTTTTATGAGACCGCCAAATTTTTTATGTTGAAAATGAAAAAAATGCGATGTCCTGATTTCAAAATAAAAATTTGGGCATATTTTGTAATTTGTTTATATTTGTGCCATAAAACCATTAAAAAAAATATCATGCCTGAGATAAGTAAATTTTTCGGAATCATAGTCAGTCTATATTGGCGCGACCATAATCCACCGCATATTCATTTCACTTATGGTGAATATGAGTGTAGCATAAGTGTCATTGACAGGGTTGTCGACGGAAAAGCCCCGTCTAAAGTCATTGCAAAAGTTAACGAGTGGATGGATTTTTGAAAGAATCGAACCTCTAACATAAAAAGGGAGGACTTTGGCTATGCTAAAAATCACTGATGCTGATTATATAAAGGACTATAAGCTTTTGCTTACCTTTAACGATGGCACCTGCAAGTTGGCCGATTTGAAGCCCTATCTTACAGGTGAAGTTTTTGGCGTGTTGCTAGACGTTAGCAAGTTCGTTCAGTATGGTCTTACGGGCTATACTATAGAGTGGGCTAATGGAGCGGATCTCGCCCCGGAATTCCTATATGATATTGGAAAAAATGCTGTTCGAAACCAGCAGTCGTTTCATACAAACTCTTAGCTATTATGAAAAAAATATCAATCTTTGCCGCCATGGCGTTTGCGTTAGTGGCGTGTGGCGGTGGCTCGAATGTCGGTGACAAGGAGATTAACAAGTTCCTGACAGACCTTTCGCAGGCGTATGTGTCCGATTTTAAGGGTCCAAATCCTGACGACATGGTCAAGATAGATTTTGCGGTGCGCCGCCTTGCCATAGACAGCCCTGATGCATTCACGATGAAGGGCAAGGACATGGTCATCGACGCCGAGAAGGTTCGCGCCATGGCGGAGAAGTATTTCGCGTATCCGATTACCAAGGATACTTATACAAACGAGGTCGACTATGAGGGCGGACAGTATGCCTTCCGCAAGGGCGACGACCAGGAGTTTGTCTTCTCGCAGGTGGACCAGATTCTTGGCACGAGGGGCGATACCGTCATGGTCAATGCCAATATCTATTCGTGCAAGCAGGGATGGAAGGGCGACATCAACTCCGCTCCCGACTCCTGGAAGTCCGCCGACCCGGGCAATGTCCCTCAAAAATACAAGTCGATGCGCGCCGTGCTTGTCAAGAAAGCCGACGGCTACCGCGTGATTTCGTACACTCCGACCGTTAACTAAAACTCAAGCGTCAGCCCGTCGTATGCCAGGTGGACATTTGGCGGGAGTGCGGCTTGGGCCTGCTTGTGGCCGATGGCGTGGCCGATGTGGGTTATGTATGCCTCGTCGGGCGCGGTTTCGGCGATAAAGTCGAGAGCCTGCGGAAGGGTGAAGTGTGACGGGTGGGGCGGCTCTATGCGCAGCGCGTTGACGACGAGGTGCTTTGTGCCACGGATTTTGTCGATGGATTCGCCGGGGATAAGGCTCGCGTCGGTGATGTATGTGAAGTCGCCTGTGCGGTAGCCTGTCACCGCCATCTTAGCGTGCATGACTGTGAACGGCACGAACTCAACGCCGCATACTCTGAACGGCTGGTCGGCGATTTCGTGGAGCTCGATGTCGGGAACGCCGGGATATTTGGGGTTGGCGAAACAGTAGCTGTAGTCGTGGCGGATTGCGTCGCATGAAAGTTTTGAGCCGTAGACGGGAATGTCCTGCCTCTGAAGGTAGCAGAATGGCCGTATGTCGTCCAACCCCGCGAGATGGTCGCGGTGCGGATGTGTTATGAGCACTGCGTCGATATGGCGCACGTTGTTTATGAGGCACTGGCTGCGGAAGTCCGGGCCTGTGTCGATTACAAAAGTCCGCCCCTGCGTCTCTATGAGAAGCGAACTCCTTGTGCGTTTGTCGTGCGGGTCGGCGGAGCGGCAGACTGCACAGTCACAGCCTATTATTGGCACTCCAAGTGATGTGCCGGTGCCCAAAAATGTTATCCTGGCGGTCATGCGTGTGTTAGTTGTGTTTTGCGGGACACAAAGGTAACGATTTTTTTTGTTTTTTTAATGTTTTTGGATTATAATTTGTTGATAAGAATTGCGTAATGGCAACTGTAGAAGACATTCAAAAATCCTTGGACGACAATAGGTCGAAGGTTTCTAAGAAAGATTACACCTTTTTTAGTGTTGATTTCATTGGGACGCTTGCCAGGGCGAGCGTGCGCGAGGGTTGCACATGCAAGGAGTGTTGTGCAAACACTGAAAAGCTCGCGCTGCTTGCCGCTACATATCCGGACCTCATCGATGCCGGCGAACAGGGAAAGCGCACCCTTGAGGACGGCATGGACGGCGTGGCAAAGCACCTTGTAAAGGAGCATGGCTATGCGCGCGGCGGCTGGTACAAGGCTTTGTACGCGCTTGTCGGGTTGGGCATCGGAGTCGTGTTGGCTGTGATGACTGCGTTTTTCGTCGACAATGTAAAGACTGTGGCGGTTGTCGAGGTCGGAGTGTCGATGATAGCCGGTTATGTCGCAGGCTCAATGAAGGACAGGGGCTATGAGCAACATCATAAAAAATTGTAAAATTGGCACTTAATGAGCCGGTTGTATAATGAGGACGTGAAATTATTGTTAATTTTGCAAGGTGAAATTCCAAAAAACAAAATAGTAGTATTATGAAGAGATCATCAATTAATTATTTGGCCTTAATGGTCGCCACGGCGTTCCTGGCGTCCGGCTGCAACGGCCTTAAGAAAATGGCGACTAACTCCGACCTCGTCCAAAGGAGCATAACGCCAAGCCCGTTGGAGATGCACGCAGGAAGAGTGCCTGTGTCAATTACTGTAACATTCCCGCCGAAGTATTTCGACAAGAAGGCGTACTTGGTATGCACGCCGACCCTCAAGTCCGACCTTAACGGTCAGGAAATCAAGATGAGGAATGCCACGCTCCAAGGTTCGGGTGTGAAGGACAATAACACCACAATCGACTATAAGACCGGCGGTACATATACTTACAAGGACACTATTGACTATTCGGAGTTCTTCAGGAAGTCAAGCCTTGTGCTTAACATGAAGGCCACGAAGGGCACTTCGACGGAGACCGTGGCGGATATTAAAATCGGCGACGGCGTTAATGTCACGCCTTTGCTCGTCCAGGAGGGCATACGTGTGGACGGCATGGACGACCCGACGATGGCTGCCAAGGGTTTCAGTGCGCCCGGCATGGCCATCGATGTCAAGGTCGAGAAGCCAAAGAGCAGTGTCGCCACTAAGAACCTCACGATGTACTATCCGATGCAGCAGTCGTCGCTCGACCGCAAGGAGTTGAAAAAGAGCGAGGTCGCCGACTTCATCCAGCAAATCAAGGACGCTGCCGCCGGCGCAAACACGTCTGTAAAGTCCATCGAGGTAGCCTCATACGCCTCGCCCGACGGTCCGGAGGACATGAACGAGAAACTCGTCGACCAGCGCGGAAAGACTGGCGAGAAGTTTGCGAAAGACCAGTTGAAGAAGGTCGAGGGCGCGGACAATGTAATCTCGCGCCAGACCACGCAGGCTGAGGACTGGGAAGGCTTCAAGAAGATGATGGAGTCGTCCAACCTCCGTGACAAAGACTTGATACTCCGCGTGTTGTCAATGTACTCCGACCCAAGCACCCGCGAGCGCGAGATAAAGAACATCTCCGCAGCCTACACATCCTTGAAGTCGGACGTGTTGCCCAAGCTCCGCCGTTCGGAAATCAACGCGGTGCTCCAGACTAACGGCAAGACCGACGCCGAGATAGCCGAACTCGCAAAGACCAATTTTGACGAACTCACACAGGACGAGGCTCTCTACGCTTCGACAATGGACGCTATCGACAACGATGCCAAAATCGCCGTCCTCAAGAAGTACACCTCAAAGTACCCCAACGACTGGCGCGGCTTTAACAACCTCGGCGCAGCCCTTCTCCGTGCGGGCAGGGTTTCGGAAGCCGCCACTCAGTTGAACAAGGCCAAGTCCATCGACGGCAACCAGCCCACAATCTACAACAACCTCGGCGTCATCGACCTTGCCAACCACGACGACGCAAAGGCCATGGACAACTTCGCAAAGTCCGTCAACATCGGTTGTGACGAGGCAAGCTACAACCTCGCTGTGCTCAACATCAAGAACGGCGAGTACGACAAGGCAGTGACAAACTTCGGCTCCGCGCCTTCTTTCAACAAGGCACTTGCGCAGGTATTGGCTAAGAACGTTTCCGACGCTTCGACAACAATCAGCAAACTCAACAGCCAGGACGCTTACGTCGATTACCTCAAGGCCATCATCGCCGCCAAGAACAACAACGAGGACGGCGTGATGAGCAACCTCAAGTCGGCTTGCAAGAAGAACCCAGAGCTGATGACATACGCCAAGTTCGACGTGGAGTTCATCCGCTACTTCGAGCAGCCTAACTTCAAGGCTATCGTCGACTAATCCAAGTCCATTTAGTTACACAAATTTTTTTCATTGACAAAAAGCCGTGGCGCAAGCAGTTCGTCGCGGCTTTTTTTTCGTTTTTTCGATTATTATGTTTACATTTGCGGTCGAAAATAAGTAACACAAAGTTATAATGAAACGGACATTATTATCCACACTGTTGATTCTCATGCTTATGGCGGCGGCGTGTACTCCCGGTCAGATTTTCCAGGAGCGCAAGTCCCTGTCGCCCAAGATGGTATGGAACATGGACAATGTACTCGGCTACAAGGTCGATGTCGCCGACGCCTCGTGTGGCTATGACATCATCATAGACATCCGCACGGTAGATTTTTACCAGTTTTCAAATATGTGGCTGTATATCAAGACCATATCGCCGTCCGGCGCGGCGTTGGTGGACACTGTGGAATATCGGCTGAGGGACGACAAGGGCTTCTCGAACTCCACGTCGATGCGTTTTGGCGAGCTCGAGGACTACGAGTTCATGTTCAAGGAGAACGTCAGGTTTGCCGAGAGCGGGACGTACACATTCATGCTCCAGCACGGCATGCGCACCGAGGACTTGCTGTTTGTGAACGAGGTGGGGCTTACCGTGCGCAAACACAAGGACTGATGCCGCGCAACTCTTAGAAAAAGTGATTTTTTTAACCACAAAAGCATATCACAATGTCAAAAAACAAGTTGGAAAAATTCGCGCAGATGGCCACATTCGCCAATGTCGTCCAGCCCGCCGAGCTCATGGTCAAGGATTTCGTGTACAAGGGCAAGTGGAGCGGCGACTTTTTCCACAATACAAACGATATAACGCTCGAATTGGGCTGTGGCAAGGGCGAATACACCGTCGCGCTCAGCCAGGCGTGTCCGTCGCGCAATTTCATCGGCGTGGACATAAAGGGCGCGCGTATATGGAACGGCGCAAAGAAGGCTCTCGACGCCGGTATTAAGAACGCCGGGTTCCTGCGCACGAGGATTGACATGATTGACAACTTCTTCGGCGAGGGCGAAGTGTCGGAGATTTGGATTACATTCCCTGACCCTCAGCCCAAAAAGCAGAACAAGAGGCTCACGTCCGCCCATTTCCTTAATCTCTACAGAAAGTTCCTGAAGCAGGGCGCGGTGATTAACCTCAAGACCGACAGCCGATTGTTGCATTTTTACACTTTGGAGCTTTTGAAAGCCAACGGCATCGAGCCGCTCGCGCACACCGACGACCTGTACGGCTCGCCACTGCTCGACGAGACTTTGAGCATAAAGACCTACTACGAAAACACATTCCTCCTGCAGGGGAAGAAAATAACATACCTGAAATTCATTGTGGATATTGGCAAGGAGATTGTCGAGATTCCTAAGTTTGAGTTGATAGAGTAAATGGAAAAGGACAAGGAAAAACAGGAAAACAAAAAATCATTGTGGCAGAGGCTTAAGGCACTGTTCTTCAAAATCAATGTCGCCGTGACGGTGATGTTGGCCTTGGCGACATTGCTGTGCTACAGCGCGGTGTATGTCAACCCAGACAAGTTCCCGTTGCCCGCCCTTGCTGGCATGGCGTTCCCGTATGTGCTGGCGTTGGACGTGCTGTACGCATTGCTGTTGGTTTTTGCGAAGAAGTACACGGCGTTCCTCATGGTCGCCGTGATTGGCTTGGGCTATAAGTTCATAGACACTACCGTACAGCTCAATCCATTGCATTACATCGACGATTTTGACGACAATGATTCGTCGTTTACGATGATGAGCTTTAATGTCAGGCTGTTGGATCGTTATAATTGGATAAAGGGAAAGAACGACACAAAGACAAAGATTTTCGAGTTCCTGAAGTATGAAAGCCCGGACATCACGTGCTTCCAGGAGTTCTATAACAACAGCAAGGACTCGATAACTAACGAGCAGATTATCAGTGGACTTCTACAGACCACCCACATCGCCCGCGACTATAATCCCGAGGACACTATGCACAACACCAACAAGGGCTACCGCATTTTCTCAAAATATCCGTTGTCTGGTGTAACGCCGATTTTTGACCATACCGACAATGTCATCGGCATATACGCCGACGTGGACTTCAAGGGCAGCAAGGCGCGGATTTTCAACATCCACCTGCGCTCCATCAAGCTTGGCTATGACGATTATGATTTTATCGACCAGATTAACAAGAAAAAAAACTCCGAGCAGGTCTCCGGCGCGATGAATATCTACAACAAGCTCACCAAGGCATACGCCATGCGCGTCAAGCAGGCGGAGATGATGAGGCATTTGATAGATAGCTCGCCATATCCAGTCGTGTTGTGTGGCGACTTCAACGAGCCGCCGGTGTCGTACTGCTACCGCGCGATAACCGGCGACGACATGTGCGACGCATTCTGTGAGAGCGGGACTGGGTGGGGTGGTACTGTCAGGCTAAAGTTCCTGAAATTCAGGATTGACTATATAATCCATTCGCCGATATTGGAGAGCCGCGCATTCGCCACCCACCGTGAAAACCTCTCCGACCATTTCGCGATAAGTTGTAAATTCAAATTCAGGTAGTCAGCGATGGTTTTAACGGTCATACTATCAGCCATTATGGCGGTCTATGTGTTCTTAGTGGCGAAGTGCTGTGTCGCTTTTTATAAATACGACGACCACACGGCGACTGCCGCCCCAGCCGCCCAAAAAACTGTGCCGTCGGTGTCGGTGATTGTCTCCGCCAAGAACGAGGAGGCCAACCTTCCACAATTCTTGGACGACATGAAGGCGCAGACGATGCCGGGTTGCAGTCTGATTCTTGTGGACGATAATTCCACTGACGACACATACTCCATCGCCGCCGGTCGTGGCGACTTGGACATGACATTGCTCAAGAACACTGGCCACGGCAAGAAGTCCGCGCTTAATTATGGAATCTCACAGTCCGATTCTCTTTATATTTTGTCCACAGATGCCGATTGTTTTCCGCGTCCGCGCTGGGCTCAAACCCTCGTCAACGCCGCCCAAATCGTTGACGCTGACATGATTATGGCGCCAGTGATAATCGAGGCTCCTGACAAATCCAAGATGTTCCAGCGGCTGTGGCAGGCAGAGTCTTTCGCTTTAATCACCATAACGGCAGGCACTTGCATTGATGGAAAGCCCGTTATGTGCAATGGCGGCAATATTGGATACCGCGCCTCGTTCATTAAGCAGTCCATCGGCGACATCAATGGCAAGTATGCCTCGGGCGACGATATGTTCATGATGGAATCCGCCGGCCGTCAGCGCAAACGCTTTGTGTACGCTAAGAATCCCGATGCTGTCATCAGGACGGCGGGCGTGGAGACTTTGGGTCAACTTCTGAATCAGCGTGCGCGTTGGGTCAGCAAGACCGGCGGCTACACTGATTATTACATATTGTTTTTTGCGTTTGCAATTTTGCTCGGCAACCTTGCTGCCATCGTCGCGCCGATATTGTGGGCTTGCGGCGGTGCGTGGTGGATGGCGTTGACTGTATTGTTATCAAAATTCGCCGTAGATTTTGCGTCGGTGCGCGTTTCGTCGGAGTATTATAATGAGCATCAACGATTTATAGACGTCATCGCCCTCGGCATAGTGTATCCGTATTACGTCGTCGCGGCGATATTCACATTTTGGGGCAGAGGATTCAAGTGGAAGTGAATTATGATGTATGAAATTTTGATTCAATATCCATCATATTGTGAAGTATTCGGATTATTTCAACGTCTTCGTTTTCATCGTAGCGATAGAAAACTAAATGTTTTCGGAAACGGCTGCAATAAAGTCCGTCCATTACATCAAAATATTTGATTCCGTAATCTTTGTCAGATTTGGAAATCGTCTTTATTTCTTCTATAATTTCTGGCGGCTTGCTCTTTTGACCATTTTTTGAATGTATAAAGCCAAATCGATTCCAAGTCTTCTAACGCCGCTTGCGATATATGATACTTAGACATTGCAATATTTTTTTTCTAAGTATGACAAGTGACCGTCCAAATCAAAATCTTTGTAAAACCCGCTTTGAATACCTTCATTGATTGCGGCGCGAAGTGCTTTGATGCGGCGTTCTTTTTCTTGCAACAACGACAACCCGGCACAGACCACATCATCAGTATCCTTGTATCGTCCCGAAAGTACTGCGGCATATATAATCTCTTGATAATTAGTATCTACTGAAACTGATATTGTGTTCATAATGCTTTATTGTTTCATAGTTTAACAATGGCACAAATATAAGATATTTTATATAATTGTGCAATTAATTTTTTCCCTTTCTCGAAAAAGCAACCTTCAAGAAGTGTCGTAAAAAACGTAGCAACGATAAGCGTCCGTGTGTGTATATTATTGGTACTCACTCTTTTTGTGTGCCTTTGTTATACCTATACGGCGTGAGGTATCGTTGCTCGGTTCGGCAAGACGGGTATTGCGAAGCCTCAGAGAGTGGAACCGGGCAGAATAAAGATTCCACGCCTTTTTTGTGTCAAGTCTGAAATGGAATCTAATCAGACGAAAATTTTTTCCGGCAATGAGCATCCACATTGACAAGATGATAAAGGCGGAATTGGAAAGGCAAGGGAGGACGAAAGTTTGGCTCGCCGCCCAAATAAACCGCACAGAACCAACTTGTTATAATATTTAAATCATAAGCATTGATTCGTTATCATTTTTATTTACTTGTCGCTATGCCCCGAGCATTGTTTTCTTCACGTCAATTGTATTTTCATCAGTGATTACTA
>CAJOJG010000082.1 GCA_905234655.1 uncultured Bacteroidales bacterium | reverse complement strand
GCGTTGCGTTGCGTTGACATGGGCTTAATTGTTATTGATTTACACTGCAAAGTACGAATTATTGACGAATTGTGCAAATATATTGTGTTAAATTTTTGAGATTTCGTCGGGGGTGAGGCCGGTCATTTCGGAAACATCATCAATGGACATTCCCTTGGCAAGCATCTTGCGGGCGATGGCGAGTTTTTCCTCGTTGCGCCCTTCCTCACGACCTTTTGCAAGTCCATTTGCCTCGCCCTCCGCGTATCCGTCCTCGCGCTCGTTTTTCATTGCATTGCGCTGTGTCATTATCTCCAAAAGGGCGTCATTGTAGGCATACATATCCGCGTCGGTGTAGGCGGAGGTTTCGAGTATCTCCAATGCTTGACTGATTTCGGGGTTTTCGAGCAAGACATCGTCCGCTTTTTTGGTGGTTTCGTCGATTTCTGTCAAAAACCTGAGCCACAATTCCTTGATGGCGCGGCTGCCACGGTCTTTGGGCTTGTATTTGACAAGCTCCACGAAGATGAACGACAAATCACTGCGGCGGTCTTCGGGATGTTTCTTGTTGGTGATGTAAAACTCCTGCATGTAGTCGTCATCACCCTCGTAATCAAACGCCTCGTCGTTGACAAGCGCAAGCGCATAGACCTCCTTCAATCGCTCAAACGGGTTGCCCTTCTCCAACTGTTTGGTGTACATCGAGGCGGCGTTGTATATTGTCCGCGAAAAAAACTCCCTGTTCCAATACGACTGCATCTCCACGATGAAGCCGCGCCCTTTGTTGTCGGTGCAGCGGACATCAACGATGGAATATTTTTTCGAGGGGTTTTCGGGGACATTTTCGGGCGTAAGGTACTCCACCTTGACGATTTCCATGCCCTCCGGCAGCGGCAACAAGGCGTTAAGAAGGCTTTTGACGAGATTGGGATGCTCGCCAAAGACTATCTTGAAGGTCAAATCGACTTTTGGATTGAGGTATTTTGCCATAATCTGTGCTTTTAATGTTTTGACGCAAAAATAATATTTTTCCGACAATAACGCAAAAAAAGACCTCCGATTTTTCTCGACGGCAGGATTCAAACCGAAATGTTAAATTCACTTCGATTTCCACACGGGCGGACTCGGCAAATTATTCATCCTTGCTGCCCTTGAACTTCAGCCTGAATGTCAGCAGGAGCGACGGCAGGAACAGCAGGTTAGTGAACATAGCCACAAACAGAGTTATCGACACAAGGAGACCGAGCGCGATTGTACCGCCGAACTGCGAGGCGCAGAACATCAGGAAGCCGCAGAGAAGGATTATCGCCGAATAGACGATGGAAACTCCGGTCTCCCTCAGCGACTCGTCGACGGACGCCGGAATGTCGCCGTTATGGTGCTCAATCGCCTGGCGGAACTTCGTGAACAAGTGGATTGCGTTATCGACAGAAATACCGAACGCAATATTGAACACAAGGATTGTGCTGGACTTCAACCTGATGCCGCAGTAGCCCATTATCGCCGCCGTCACAATCAAAGGTATGAAGTTAGGGATGATGCTGATGATGACCATTTTCCAGCTCTTGAACAACCACATCATACACAGCGAGATAAGGAATATCGCCAAAAGCAATGATTGAACAAGATTGTCGATGAGTTTCAACGAGCCGAGCGCGAAGACGACCGACGTGCCGGTAATGTCGTTCTGGTTCTTCTCCGGCGGGAATTGCGCATTGACAATGTTGGCGATGCTGTCCGTGACAGTCACCATGCGGATCGTGCCGACGTCAGCGATACGGAGCTGTATGCGTGCGCGTGAGAATGTAGAATCTATCATGGCGTTCATGACATTCATCGCGCCATTCTGCGACTGGTTGCCCTTGAGGTAGTCGAGGACAAACGGCAGCTCGCTCTTTGGCGGCAAGACGTAGAACTCATTGTCGCCGTTATAATATGCGCGGTACACAAGCTTAAGCGCGTCGGCAAGCGATGTGCCGTGCGACAGGCAGTCGAATGTGGCGAGCGAATCCTCTATCGCCTCTATCTTCTTAATAGCCTTCATGTCGAGCAGGCCTTTCTTCTTCTTTGTGTCGATAGAAATCTCCAACGGCAATATGCCGCCCATCTCCTTCTCAAAATACTTGAGGTCGGCGTATATTGCATTGTCCTCGGGAAGGTCGTCGACCTGGAAACTCTCGTTCTTCATCAGTGTCAGTCCCAAAATAGCCAGCGCGACTACGACAACCGTCGCGCCAAAAATAAGCCCGCGCTTACTCTCGACCAAGTAGACAAACTTCTCGACGATGTTGTTGACGAGTTTTGTGTCCAAGTGCTTGAGTTCCTTCTCGGTAGGAGCGGCGACATAGCTGAATATCGACGGAACCATCAATACGGACAAGAAAAACATCGTTATGATGCCTAATGTAGCCACGAGTCCAAACTCCATCAACATCGCGTTACCCGTGATGAGGAACGTCGCAAAACCGGCGGCGGTCGTGAGGTTTGTCATGAAAGTAGCCTTGCCGACCTTCGTGATAACGTCGTGGAGCGCGCGGTGCTTGTCGCCATACTCACGGTACATGACATGGTATTTATTGAGGAGGTAGATTGTGTTTGGTATGCCGATTACAATCATCAGCGGCGGCAACATGCCGCTCATCATCGTCATCTCATAGCCGAACAACGCCATTATCGCCATTGTCCATATAACGCCGACCATGACGATAAGCACGGCGAACATTGTGGTCTTTATGCTGCGGAAGAATATCATGAATATAATAGCCACGATGACGAGCGACAAAATCGCGAACACAATCAACTCGTCCCTGACCATGAACATCGTCTTGCTGCGGATATGCGGCAGGCCCGAAATGTGGGTCTTGATGTTGTACTTTTGGGCGAAATTGGACACAAGGCTCTCCATGTCGGCAATCATCACGTCGCGATCCTTGCAGTTAATGACCACGGGGTCGCAGGTGAGTGCCATGACATAGCAGTCATTGTCGGTATAGAGAAGCCGGTCGTAAAACTTAAAATCTTTAACTATCTGGAACATGGAATCCAACTCGGCCTGAGTCTGCGGCATCGGGTCAAAAATCTTGTCAATCTGGAACCGCTTTTCCACAGTGTCCTTCACGAGCGAAATTGAGCTTGCATACGAGAGCACGCCCTTTATGCCGATGACATTTTTGAGGCTGTCCTGGAGCTTGAGGAGGTCGCTGAACTTGTCGAGGGTAACGAAATCCTTGTCCTCAAATCCCACGACCATCATTGCGCCGTCCTCGCCGAATGTCTTCTTAAAATCCAAGAACCTCAAGTACGCCGAATCGTGTTCGTTAAGCAGTAACGCCGACGAATATTTCATGTGAAGGTTTTTCATGTTAAATCCCATGAAAACCGTAATGATACCGATGGCTATCAGAATGTTGCGCTTATTGCGCAGTATAAAGTCTGCAATCTTGTTCCACATAATATTTTTGATTTTGTGATTTTTGATTTTCGATTTTTTGATTTTCGATTTTTGATTAAAAAGATGGGTAGCCACCTCGCTTTAATCGTTCCTCTCTCCTCTCTAAATCGTTCCTCTTTTTAGTCCAACTTCGCCGTTACGCTGCCGATGTTCCTGCCGTCGCAGAATATGTCGGCCTGATAGACACCAGCCGAAAGCACCTCGCGCGATATTGCGTATATGGTCACGGGCTGCGCCTTGCCGTCATAATTAATCGACTTCTTGCCAGAATAGGCGATGTCGCTGCCCTGGAACTTGAAGAAACCGGTGTTTTCATTTTTGAGGATTTCACCATTGGGCTTTACGATGCGCACGTACACATCCTTGCTGCCGGTCTTAGTCATTTCGTTTTCGTTGATGGTGAAAGTGACGCGGAATTTATGGGCCTTTATGATACGCGAGGTTTCATTATCGCGGTCGTTAAGCGCGGAAAGTTTCATGCCGACGGCCTTCAACGCCTCCGCCTCCTTCACGCGGCCTTGCAGGGAATCCTTGACAGTGGAGAGTTTGCGGTTCTCGCTCTGCGCGCTCGAAAGCTGGCCGCTGAGCCTTGTGTTCTCCTCGGTGAGCATGATGTTCTTGGTGTTCAGGCTGTCGATCTGCACTACGAAACTGCGCATTATCGCGCGCATTGTCTCGAGTTCGGCGCGGTATTTTTTCAAGGAGTCACGGTTAGAAGCCTTTGTGCGGCGGAGGTTTTCCATGAGTTCGACGACCCGCGCCTTTTGAGCCTCGAGTTGAGCCTGCATGGTGTCATTGTCGATTTTTAACTGGTTGTAGTTATCGACAATAAGGCTCATCTCGTGGCTGAGAGAGTCTTTCTCCATATTCCCGAGTTCAATCTGTGAGATGAGTTGCTCGGCTTCCTTCCTTGAATTGTTCATACTGACAAGGAGGCCGATTATCGCCACAGCCTCCACAATCACGAGCGCCAACAGAAGTTTGTTGATGCCCGACTTCTGGCTTCCGTTATTCTCCTGCATTTTGATTAAAGATATACGTTAATCGCGGTTATGTCCACTTTATAATAACGAGCGCAAAGTTAATATTTTTTTCGGAGAAAAACGACAATTTGACGGTTGTTAGCATTTTTTATACAAAAAAGCCGGGTTACGCTCATCAGCAGGCGTAACCCGGCGGAGAGAAGGACGGGATTTTTTAGTTAGTGGACGGCATGAGCTTGTTGCCGCCGATCGTGATGTACGACGGGAACCTCATGACCTGGCCGCCGATTGTGAAATACGGCTTTATGGAGAGTTTGACACGCGACGCGTCGGCGTTGTTAGTGGCAAGTCCACAGCCAAAACTTACAAGCTTGTCGCGGGACTGCGACTTCAGGATTTCGAACAAATCCACCGAAAATCCTACCGGCATCGTCACTTTCTCGTTAGAGCCCACACTGACCTGCTTGCTCATCGAACCGGCAGTCATCTTCACGTCGTCAATCCAAAGGATGTAGTCAAAACCGTCAAGACGCGCAGTAGCCGTGTTGGGATTCTTCACATCGACATTGACATTAAGCGTCAGAGGGAACGACTTGGACGTGAAAGCATTAGCCAGTTTCAGCGCATCTGTCACTCCAAAGTCCTTGACGCTCTTCTTGGAATTGACATTAATGCCGCACAATGCTACATCGGTAACACTGTTAAAGTCAAAATTGCACTTTGCAAAACTCTGCAAGCCCGACAACGCCGAACATGCGGCTATCACCCCGACTATGACCGCCAAGGCGACGACAGTTAAAATTTTTACACGTTTCACCATTTGTTGATTTTTGATTTATTGATTTGTAGATTTATTGATTTTTGATTTTGGCTTTATTTATTTGTCACGGTTGACGACATATTCGGCGAATAGGACCAAAGACCTCTTTGGCTCTGAATCCGGAAAAACGCCGAGCAGTGCCAACGCCTCGTCCTTCAGCGCGTTCATCTTCTCCACGGCATACTCCACGCCGCCGTATTGCGCCACGAACTTCACAATCTTGTCGATGTCGGACGAGGACTTCGACTTCTTAGTGAAAATGCTCATGATTTTCTTGCGCTCGACAAAACTGGACTTCCCCATCGCCGCGATGACCGGCAAAGTCATTTTGCGCTCCTGAATGTCGTTGTACTTCGGCTTCCCGATAACGCCAGTCTTCTGATAGTCAAAAAGGTCGTCCTTAATCTGGAAAGCCATGCCCAAAAGCGAGCCGAACTTCTTCATCAAAGCCACAGTCTCCCCGGACGCGCCACTACTATACGCCCCAGCCTCACAGCACGCCGAAATCAGCGAGCCGGTCTTCTTACGGATAATCTCATAATAAGACTCCTCGTTGATATTAAGCCTGTTAGCCTTGTCCAACTGTTCGAGCTCGCCCTCTGACATGTCCTTTACGGCCTGAGAGACAATCCTCAGAATCTGGAACTCGTCGGTCTCCAAACTTACCAAAAGCCCCCGCGAGAGCAGATAGTCGCCGGTAAGCACCGCAATCTTAGTCTTCCACAGCGCGAACAACGAGAACAAGCCGCGCCGGTAGAAGCTCACGTCAACGACATCATCATGCACAAGCGTCGCCGTATGGAGGAGTTCTATGAGCGACGCGGCAACCATCGTTGAATCCGTGACCCCACCGGCCACCTTGCTCGACAGGAACACAAGCATCGGCCTCATCTGCTTGCCCTTAGTCTTGAGCAAATAGTTGAGGACATGATTGAGCAGACGGTTTGGCGAGCGCATGACACCCTTAAAATAAGGCTCAAAACGCGCCATCTCGTCCCTTATAGGTGCTTTAATTTGGTCTATTGCCGACATCCTTTGTTAGAGTTTCGAAAAAAAAACTTTGAAATCAGAAAACAAAGTTATAAATTTGTTGCAACCAAAAAAACTAAAAATACACAAAAAGCATAAAAAAAGGACACAAAAAGTAAAGAACGGCATGAAAAAATTGTTTTTCCGGCCATCGACACATAAAATCATAGCCCCGGTGGCCTTCGACCGCGAGGATTTCTTCGACAAAATCTTCCGCGCTCTCGAAGGCGAGAGGCTCAGGAAACCCACAGCCGAGGCCATCGCCTTCGACGTGCGCAACCATGTCCTGCAAGTCTCATACGAAGTGAGAATCGAAGTCCACCACCGCCGCATAAGATATTCATTCGGCTCCGAAAGCGTCATTGCCGCCATTGTATTCATGACATTCGCGGGGATGCTGCTGTTCAACGGACGGCTGGACACATATATATTTTGGGCGGCGGTGTTCGCCGGAATACTTTACTGGGCTAACGACAGGCTGACCATAAGCCGCATCGACCGCACGATCCGCTCCGTACTGCCCAAAGCTGCACCCGCGCCGGATAATGAACCCGATCCCACGCTCAGCATCACGCAACAAGCCACATGCCCGGCTTGCGGCAGTTTCCTCAACGGATTCGGCGACACATGCCCAAACTGCCAGCTTTCGCTTTCCGTCCGCAGCGAAAGCATCACTAAGTACCTGGACTACAGGCTGAAATATTTTTATAGTGAAAAAAAGTAAAATTTTTCATAGGGTTCACGCCGGCTCGCGTGTCATATAGACAGGAAACAGGAAAAGCTGACTTACTATATCAATACCAAAGTGAATGGGACCCGCAGTGATGCGCGTCCCATTCTGTTTTTTATATTTTTTTGGCGAAATGATTTTTGGACGGCAAAACATTTTTTCATAACTTTGCCTTGAGATGCAGGCAGCGCGCCTAAAGAACAACAAAACAAGACATCATGGCAAACACCCAACCACACAAGACCACAGAAAAAAGGCGGCAGAGGATTTCATGGACCGTCAAACCCGATAACCTGACACTCGTCCAGTGGCAGAAAGCACTGAGACGGCAGGCAGCCGAGGACGAGCAGATAGTATGCAAGGAAAGCGACGCGAAGAACTTCCCGGGCGAATACGTCGTCAACAACCCACAGACGCGGCGGACATATAAAGTAGTCTTCCGTGGCGACGAATCGCCTTGGAACTACTGCTCGTGCATGGACTTCAAGACCTCAAAACTCGGCACATGCAAGCACATCGAGAAAGTGAAAATGTGGGTGTTCCAAAACTCAAAGCCCGTCTACGCCCAACTGCCACCGTACACATCGGTATACCTCTCATACAAAAACGGCCGCCAAGTCAAAATCCGCATTGGACAAGACCACTACGACGAATACGAGAAGTTAGCACAAAAGTACTTCGACGCACAGAACGTGATGCTTCCCGAAGCGTTCGAAAAATACGACAACCTCATCGCCGAAGGAATGGAAATAGACCCGTCGTTCAGGTTCTACCAAGACGCAATCGACTACATAATCGAAATCAACGACGACAAGTTCCGCAAAGAACTCATAAAAAAATACGACGACAAGGCCTTCGACAACCTCCTCTCCGCCCCACTCTACCCATACCAGCGCGACGGAATAAGGTTTGCATTCGAAAAAGGCCGCTCCATAATCGCCGACGAGATGGGACTTGGAAAAACCGTCCAAGCCATCGGCACAGCCGAACTGCTACGGAAAGAAGGACTCGCACAGAACGTGCTCATCGTATGCCCGACATCGCTCAAATACCAGTGGCAGAGGGAGATAGAAAAATTTGTACCAGGAGTACAGACCCTCGTCATCGAAGGCAGCCCGATGAAGCGCATGGAACACTACGTAGCAAACGTGCCATATAAAATTGTGTCGTACAACTGCGTGGCTAACGACACTAAGCTCCTCGGCGTAATCCAGTCGGACATATTGATAATGGACGAAGTACAACGCCTGAAAAACTGGAAAACCCAAATCTCCATGGCCGCCAAGCGCATAGTCTCCGACTACGCAGTCATACTCTCCGGCACGCCGTTAGAGAACAAACTCGAGGAACTCTACACGGTCATGGAGTTCGCCGACAACTATTGCCTGAGCCCGTACTGGCAGTTCAAGAACGACTGCATACTCACCGACGCGAGCGGAAAAGTCATCGGCTACCAGAACCTCAACAAAATCGGCGACAAGGTACGCGCACGGCTCATACGCCGAAAGAAGAAACAGGTTGCGTTGCAGATGCCCAAACGCCAGGACAACAACATGTTAGTGGCGATGACAAAAGAGCAGAAAGAGGCGCATGACGACTTCAAGAACACCGTCGCCCAATTAGTCTTCAAATGGCAGAAAATGCGTTTCCTGACCGAGAAAGACCGCCACAGGCTCTTGCTCCTGCTCTCACAGATGCGCATGGTGTGCGATTCGACATTCATACTCGACCAAAAGACACGCTTCGATACTAAAATCGACGAGACGATGAACATACTCCAGTCCGTATTCGAGAGCGGCGATGAAAAAGTCGTGATTTTCAGCCAGTGGGAACGCATGACACGCCTCATCGCCCAGGAACTTGACAAGATAGGAATCGGCTACGAGTACCTCCACGGCGGCGTTCCGTCCGCAAAACGCAAGAGCCTCATCGACAATTTCACTGACAAGAAAGAATGTCGCGTGTTCCTGTCCACCGACGCCGGAAGCACTGGACTTAACCTCCAGGCGGCTTCCATAGTCATCAACCTCGACTTGCCATGGAACCCGGCGGTACTCGAACAGCGCATCGCCCGAATATACCGTATTGGACAGGAGCGCAATGTCCAGGTCATCAACCTCATCAGCCGTGGCACGATCGAGGAGCAGATGTTGGGCAAGTTGCGCTTCAAGTCCGCGATGTTCGAAGGCGTACTCGACAATGGAGCCGACACGATATACTTGGGCGACAAGTCGAAGTTCTCGATGATGATGGACACGCTGTCAGAGGTTGTGAAGGACGAGCCGACAGACACAACGCCACGGCAGCACCACGCCGCGCCCAAACTCCCGAACCCGTCCGACGACCCGGAGCCGACAAAGGAGGACAAACAGCCAGCGTCACAAGCCCCGACATCGTCCCAAGAACTCCTGAAACAAGGTGTATCGTTCTTGTCGTCACTCGCACAGACACTGAAATCGCCGGAAAAGACAGCGGAATTGATAGACACACTCGTCCAGACCGACGAGAAAACCGGTCAGACCCACATACAAATTCCCGTGCCAGACAAAGAATCCGTCAGGAACATATTTGAAGTCATTGGAAAACTGATGGCGAAATAGCCGTCACTTCTGCTCGCCGAAAAGGTAGACATAAATCATCGAATGGAACATGACAGTGTTCTGATTGAGATTGATGAACCTGCCGGTTTTGGAGTTTGTGAAGAGGGCGTCCGTCGCCACCGAATTGGAGACCGTAATGGAGATGTCGTTAGGGTCAATATCATTCCTCAAGCGGCGGAGTTCCTTGTGTTTGCCGGTAAAGGGCTGGTCGTCAAAAGTATAGAAATGGATTGGCTGGCTATGGTCATCATGATTGACGACCATATAGACCTGCTCGTCATAGAACCTGTAAGTCCACTTGCCGGACTTAGTGCCGCCAGTGAAATTGCCGCTGCTGACCACGCGCCCTTCCTTGTCATGCCGCTCAAAAGCACCTTCAAGCCTCCCGTCCACAAACTTTCCAATGGCGAATATGGAATCCCTGACCGTGGTGTCGGACATATTGTTGAACGACACGAAGTCGCCCTCCGCCTTGCCACGGACATAGTTGACCACAGCCATTGTAAGCCACTCGCCGCCATCGACCGGGTATGTGAAGTATCGCCACTCGAACTCTTTTTTACCGCCAAAATAACTGCCACGGCATCTCGTCGGCAGATTTTCAACGCCACCGGCGAGCAGATTTAACGACTTGACGTTCCTGACCTCGTAGTCGCCGTGGAGCCGGTCGTTTTTATAAACGCCAACCACCAACGAGTCGCCGTCATATTTTTGGTAATCGCCGCTGAGTTGTCCATTGAGATAGTTCATATAACCGACAGCAACCCATTGACCATCAACCATGTAATGAGTCTCCCAACGACCATCGGGCTTGTCAGTGGCATAACTGCCGATGGTTTTCGTGTGGAGATGTCCGTCTTTATAATTGAATTTAGTGAAACTGCCGTCCTTCTTGTCATCCTTATAATTAATCTCGCTGACCTTATTGCCGTTCTTGAGATAGTTGGTTTGAAGACCGTCCAAAACGAAGTGGCAACTGTCCTCGTAAAGGTCAATTTTGGAGTATGACCCCTCCGCCTTCAACTCGTCGTTCATATAATAATCACGGTAAGGCTTGTTGCCCTCGGTCTTGTCCTTGAAGTTGAACACGCGGTAATACGTCGCCACAGACGCCTTCTTGACGACATTGTAGTTGCCATTATAATAAACCTTGTCCGACAACTTCTGCGCCATGGCATCGTTCGCGGACAATGCGACAATGGCTGTCAATAGCAAATAGTTAATTTTCATGGTTAATCAAGGTTTGAGTTCTTTTTATACTTCTGCAAAAGGTTTGAGTTCCTTTTATACTTTCGCCACCGCTAATATCTTGTCCGCCGCGCCGAGGTTTTTCTCGACGTATTCGCGGGAAATTTGGCCGGCGCGTTTGAGCAATGCCGCGTCGGAGAGGTAACGGTCGAATACTGAATATAGTTCGTCTTCGTTTCTGACTGTTGCCGCCGCGCCGAGCGAAACCAAATCGACTGCTTCCTTGAATCGCTTGTAATTAGTACCAAAAGCAACTGGTATCGAATAACTTACGGCTTCCAAAATGTTGTGGATGCCCGATCCAAAACCACCGCCCACGTAGGCTATTTCGGCGTATTTGTATAATGATGACAACATTCCGAAATTGTCGATAATCAACACTTTGTATCCGGCAACTGTTTCCGCGTCCGACTTGGAGAAACGGATGCTGCGGATTTCGCCGAGCATTTTTTCGATGGCGGCGAGGTGTCCTTCGTGGATTTCGTGGGGCGCGATTATGAGTTTCACGTTGTGCTTGCCTTCGAGACGGCGCATCGCCCCAAAGATTATCTCCTCGTCTGGCGGCCAACTCGACCCGGCAACGATGACCCGCGAATCGCCCACAAAATTGTCAACCAACGGAATGGGCTTGGCGTTGCGTGTGATTTCGCAAACGCGGTCAAATCTCGTGTCGCCGGCTATGGTAACGTTCTCTATGCCAATTGATTTGAGGAGTTTTACGGAATTGTCGTCCTGCACGAATAGGTGAGTGAAAAAACTCAAAACTTTCCTGTATTTTTTGCCGTACCAGCGGAAAAACACTTGCCCTTCCCTGAAAATTGTCGAGAAGATATAGAGCGGGATTTGTCGGGCGTGGACTTCGTGGAGGAAGTTGTACCAATAATCATATTTTACGAAGAAAACCGCCTTGGGGTTCACTATGTTGAGGAATTTCTTGGCGTTTTCCGGCGTGTCGGCGGGCATATAGCAAACGTAATCTGCGCCGTTGTAATTCTTGCGGACGTCGTATCCCGACGGCGAAAAGAATGTTAAAATGATTTTGTAATCGGGGTACAGCTGCCGAAACCGTTCCATCACGGGGCGGCCTTGTTCAAACTCGCCGAGCGAACTTACGTGAAACCAAACGTTTTTGTCGTCCTTGTTGACGTGCTGCGCGAGTTCCTCGAAAAGGTTTTTGCGCCCTTCCGTATATTTTTTTGCCTTGCTGCTAAACGGCGAAATCACCCGCGCCGCAAGGTTGTATGTCCTTATTCCTAATGTGTAAAAAAACATTTTCAATGTAGTTGATTTTTCCCGCGCAAAGTTACTGATAATAATTGGAATAGAAAAATCATTGCAAGTGCAATTAATTTTTTTTTGCTTTTTGATGCTAATTTTATATATTTGTAGCGTTAACTAATACTCATATATTATGGATATAACGGTTTCATTAGATACAATTTTAAATTTTCTTCACTCCTTTTCTCTGTCGGCAGACAACAAAAAATGGATTGCCGACCATCTGTATGAAGAGGCCAAGGAAGAAATGAAGAATATTTCTGCACCAACCCCGACAGAACAAAAATTCATAGAACGTGCAATGTTGGGACATCTGCAAATTCAGGAGGGCAAGTGCAAAGACAGCGAAGAAGTTTTCAGAATGTTGGAGGAAAGATATAAATTGGAGGCTGTATGAAAGTCAAATGGTCTGAATACGCTGAAAATGAATTTTACAAAACGGTAGATTATATTGATGAGCATTTTGGCGCAACAACCCGAAAAGAGTTCATCAAAGAGGTTCGTTATGTAGATACTCTATTGAAAACACAGCCTTATATTGGTAGAGTAGAGCCTTTATTGGAGAAAGCCCCATTGCAATTTAGAAGCGTAAAGGTAAGCGACATTAATAGAATCGTTTACTACGTCGGTGAAACCGTAATAGAGGTGGTTGATTTTTGGGATATGCGTCGCAATCCCGAATTGCTCGCAGAAAGGGTTATAAATAACACAAAGGATTTGTAACAGTAATTTTTTGCAAAAAACTTCCAAAAATATTTTGCCGTTTCAAAACTTATCCGTTAATTTTGCGGAGTGTTAATCAAATAACTGAAATACCATGCATAAAAGCGATTGGGAATGTCCCAAAAGCGAAATGTAAAACTAACATAACAAAATAATTAGCGTTTGCCGCTATTCTGAAATCATTCCAAAGCTTGGCCGCAAAGGAAGAGCATACTCAGAAGATAGTAGTGAATGTTCACGTGCATACGTGGACATTCCTTATCTGAGTATGTGGGT